>JBGPXN010000237.1:0-5665 GCA_041492755.1 Methylomirabilia bacterium
CCCTTGCGACGGCTCGTCGAGGAGGACGACGCGCGGATCGAGCACGAGCACGCGCGCGATCGCGAGCATCTGCTGCTGGCCCCCGGACAGGACGCGCCCGGGGTCGTCGAGCCGGTCGGCGAGCCCTGGAAAGAGCTCGACGGCGCGGGCGAACGCGCGGTCGCGCGCCGCTCGGGTCGGGCGGAGCCGGTCGAGACCGACGCGCAGATTCTCGCGCACGGTCAGGTGGGAAAAAATCCGACGATCCTCGGGAACGTAGCCGAGGCCGAGGGCCGCGCGCGCGTGGAGCGGCAAGGACGTCACGTCGCGCCAGCCGTTCGTCGTCTCGAATTCGATGCGGCCTCGCCGGGCGGGCAGCCAGCCCATGACGGCCTTGAGTGTCGTCGACTTCCCCGCGCCGTTGCGGCCCAGGAGCGCCACGACTTCTCCGGCGCCGACTTCGAAGTCCACGCCCCGAACGACGTGGCTCTTGCCATAGAACACGTGGAGGTCAGAGACCCGCAACACGACGTTGATCAGAGACCCGCAACACGACGTCGACGTCCCAGATACGCGGTCTGCACCCGCAGGTCCGCGCCCACCTCACGGGCCGTCCCCTCCGCGAGCACGCGGCCGTGGTCCAGCACGGTGACCCGGGTCGCGAGCTCGAGGATCACGCGCATGTCGTGCTCGACGATCACGATGGTGACGCCCGTGTCGCGGTTGAGCGCCCGGATGAGCGCCACGGTTTCTCCCGTCTCCCCGAGACTCATCCCGGCCGTCGGCTCGTCCAGCAGCAGCACGCGCGGATTCGACGCGAGCGCGAGCGCGATCTCCAGGTGGCGCTGATCGCCGTGAGACAGCTCGGACGGGAAGCGTCGCGCCGCGAAGCCGAGGCCCACCTGGTCCAGCAGCTCGTCGACCCGGCGCTCGATGCTGTGTCGAACCGTCGGGGCGTGCCAGAGCGCGAGCGTGCGAGTTCTGGGCTGGGCGGCCAGGCGCACGTTCTCCGCCACCGTGAGGTTCGGAAAGAGGTTCGTGACCTGGAACGATCGCGCGAGGCCGAGACGCACGCGGTCGACGATGCCCAGTCGCGAGATATCGACGCCGTCCAGGGACAAGCGGCCCGCCGTCGGCGGCAGCAGCCCCGACAGGAGATGAAGAAAGACCGTCTTGCCGGCGCCGTTGGGGCCGATCACCGCCCGGACTTCACCCTTGTCCAGCGCGAAGTCGACGCGATCCACGGCCACGTGCGATCCGAACGACCGCGTGAGAGCGACCGTCTCCAGCAGGGACAAGGAGCTCGGAGCCCGTTCCTCCCGACCTACATCTTGCAGGTCGTGGCCGGCGGATACCCGGCCTCGGCCGGCGACACGGTCGCCTCCATGTGCGCCTGCCCGTTCCGGAGCTGCCATATATAAAGGTTGAGCAGGCCCTGATGGTCTTCCTTGCGGATCGTGAACGGGCCCTGCGGGAACTCCACGCTCTTCTGTCCCGACATGCCCTCCAGGGCCTGGATCACCTTGGCGGTGTCGGCCCTGGCGCGATATCCCGCCTTCTCGACGGCGTGCTTGAACAGAAACGTGGACTCGTAGCCGGCGTACGAGTGCGGCCCCGGCCACACGCCCTTGGAGACGTCGCGGAAGGCGCGGCGGAACTCCGCGTCCGCCGGCGTGTTGAACGGCGCCACGTCCTTGACCAGGTACTGCTCGACGATGTAGCTGCCGTCGAGGTCGGGCGCCTGCTGATCGAACGTTTCCGGGAAGATGACGTCGCAGGTGCCCGCCATCTTGTACTTCTTCTGGAGCCCGAACTCGCCGATCTGCTTGCCGAGCCGCACGGCGTCGCCGCCGGCGACGGAATGGAAGAGGCCGGGCACCTCCGCGGGCGGGCGCAGCTTGGCCAGGTACGAGGAGTAGTCGGGCGTGCCGGCGGGAGTGGGAATGGCCACGACGACTTCACCGCCGGCCTTCGCGAATTCCTCCGTGAACCACTTCAGCATGCTCTGCCCGAAGGCGTTGTCCCAGTAGACGAAGTGCCATTTCTTGGCGACCTTGCTGGTGAGGAACGGCGCCAGGGCTCGTGCCTTGGCGCGCGCGTCGGGAGTCAGCCGGAACGTGTACTTGTTGCAGGCGTCCGCGGTGATGAGGTCGGACTCCGCCACCGTCACCAGCAGCAGCGTCTGCGTCTCCTTGGCCACGGGGAGCATCGGCAACGTGTCGACGCTGCTCGCGCCGCCGATGATGACGTCGACCTGGTCTTGAAGAATCATCTTGCGCATGATGCGGACCGCGTCCGCGCCGCGGCCGCCGTCGTCCTCGACGATGAGCTGCACGGGTCGCCCGGCGATCCCGCCCTTGGCCTCGATGAGCTTCAGCGCCGCCTGCGTTCCCCAGAGCGAGTGCTGCCCGAGCGGCGCCGCGGGTCCCGTCAACGGCAGCGGGGCGCCGATCTTGATGGGCGCGCCCTGGGCGTGAGCGCTGCCGCGGAAGTTGAACTCGCCCGCCAGCAACGCCGCCGCGCCGGGCACGGCCTTCAGGAACGTCCGACGATCGAGCGAAAGCGCATCACACATATCCGCCACCTCTCACGGGAAGTGCTGGGAGTATCGCTTGCGATGGCCCGGGCGGCGCGATATCTTTTCGCCCGGCTCATCAGGGCGGAACACGGCGCGCTCGAGCTCACGCGCATGCTCCCGGACGCGGGCGCCGTGCGCGACGCGATGATCCGCGGGAAGCATCTCGCCGGTATCTCCCCGCATGACCGCATTCGCACTGCCCGGTGGGCGTCCTGGCGATCGGCTGAGCGACGGGCTCAGGATGGCGGTAACGTGCTGGGCAGGACTCGACGTCGACTTTCGAGGAGTGCTTGGAACATGACGGAGCCAGTGTCCGAGGAGCGGCAGAAGGCGTACTTCGACAAGGCGCGTAAGGGAATGCTCGCGTGGCTGGCGAAGCGGGAAGGCGCGGCCGCCACCCTCGGCGACATGCACGAGCACAGCTCCCAGAGGTTCCTGATCGCGCACCAGGGCTTCTCGAAGATGATGGAGAGCTTTGTGGCCGAGAAGCTGATCGACTACGACGAGGCCACGAGCACGGCGACCCTCACCGATGCCGGCCGGCGGTTCACGACCTCCCCATGACCGACGCGGATCGCATCGCGGAGTTCAAGGAAGTCGCCGAGCTGATGCCGGACGACCCGGTGGTGCGGTTCGGTCTCGCCGGGGCGTACCTCCAGGCGGGGCAGGCCGAGAACGCGGTCGACGAGTACCGGGAGACGGTCCGGCTGAAGCCGGACTACTCGGCGGCGCACCGGGGGCTCGGCCGGGCGCTCGAGCGAGCCGGCCGGATCGCGGAGGCCATCACCGCGTACCAGCAAGGGCGCGAGGTCGCGACGCGGAACGGTGACCTGCAGACCGTGAAAGAGATCGAGGTGTTCCTGCGGCGGCTCGAGAAGGGGACGGGCCGGGGTTTCCCCGACTACAACACGTAGGTGCCGTGTGTTAGAAGCGAGCCCACTCTTGCGAGTGGGCTCCTGCCCGGAACGAGGAGGGCTGCCATGCCCGAAGTCATCCTCAACAACCTGCGCTTCGACGCCCGTCCCGACCGCACCGATTTCCGTGACCGGGACTACCGACCGCCGCTGCGGTCGCTGCCCGCCGAGTACCCGCCGGCCGCCGCCGTGGCGACGCTCCTGCCGCGATACACGAAGGACGACATGATCCTCGACCAGGGTACCGAGGGCGCCTGCACCGGCTTCGGGCTCGCCGCAGTCGTCAACTACCTGTTCTGGCGCCAGCTCCGGGTCACCGACAAAGATCTGACGTCGGCGCCCCCGGCCAAGGTGAGCGAGCGGATGCTCTACCACCTGGCCCGCTTCTGCGACGAGTGGGAGGGCGAGGACTACGACGGCTCGAGCTGCCGTGGCGCGATCAAGGGCTGGCACCACCACGGCGTGTGCGGGGCCGATCTGTGGCGTTACCGTAACGCGCAGGGCGAGGCGAAGTTCGTGCCGCCGGCGAGCGGTTGGGAGGCGGATGCCGCCAGACGGCCGCTCGGCGCCTACTACCGCATCGACAAGGGCTCGGTGGCCGACATGCAAGCGGCGCTCGCGGAGGTGGGCGCCATTTACCTCTCCGCGGAGGTCCACGACGGTTGGTTCAGCGGGGGCCTGCAGGCGGTGCCCGGTCTCGACCTGCCCGTGATCGGGCCGATGCCGGCGAACGGCAAGACGGGCGGTCACGCCTTTGCCATCGTCGGCTACAACATCCACGGCTTCATCGTCCAGAACTCGTGGGGCCCGAGCTGGGGCGCGGGCGGGTTCGCCATCCTGCCGTACGCCGAGTGGACTGCGCGTGGCTCCGACGCGTGGGTGGCGGTGATGGGCGCCCCGACGCTCACGCCGGCGCCGCAGTACCAGAGCCCGGTGTCGCTCACCGAGCTGTCGGCGAGCCACGTGGCGCTCCTGGGGGCTGCGGCTGATCGCCTCGCCGCGCCGCGGCCCGGTGGCGTGGCGCCGTGGACGCCGGACGACGGCTATCGTCACGCCGTCGTCCTGGGCAACAACGGCATCGTCGTCAACCGCGACGTGACGGCCTCCGACGCCCTCGCTTCGCTCCGCCGCGCCGTCCTCGACGCGCCGCAGGCCTGGCTCGCCAAGAACCACAGCGACGATCTCGTCTTCTACGCGCACGGCGGGCTCAACGCTGAGGCGGCCGGCCTGGCCCGCACGCGGATCATGGGCCCGTACTTCGACGCCAATGGCGCCTATCCCGTCTTCTTCATCTGGAAGACCGGCTTCCTCGAGAGCCTCGAGGGCATCGTGGGCGACGCCGTCAAGGGGGTCTTGCCCGCGGGAGCGTGGCGCGACGTGCTCGAGAGCATCAAGGACGCGGCCAAGGAGGCCAGGGACCGCGCCGTCGAAGCCGCGTGCCAGCGCGTGCTCGTGCGCGCCGTGTGGTCGGAGATGAAGCAGAATGCCTACGCCGCGGCCCACGAGACGAACGCGACGCTGGTGCTCACCGTCCAGCACCTGGCGGCGCTCAAGAAGGCGCGCCCCACCCTCCGAATTCACCTGGCGGGCCACTCTGCCGGGGCGATCTTCCTCGGTTTCCTGACCGAGCAGCTCGGCCTGGCCGGGCTACGCGCCGAGAGCCTGACGCTCTTTGCGCCGGCGTGCTCCGTGCCGTTCGCCCTGAAATACTATCGCCCCGCGCTCGAGGCCGGCGTCCTGCCGAAGGCGCGCACGGTGTTCGAGATCCTCACCGACGAGCTCGAGCAGGGGGACTCGGTTGGGCCCTATGGCAAGTCGCTGCTCTACCTCGTGAGCCGCGCCCTGGAGGACTACCACAAGACGCCGCTGGTCGGCATGGCGCAGAGCTGGCAGCAGTACGTCGCCGAGCCCGGCAAGCACCCGTTCGGCAACGAGGACCTGTGCCGCGCCGTGAACCAGTGGGTGACGTTCTGGAACGGCACGCCGCCGCCGGTGACGCCGCAGACGGGTCGTACCGTGTTCGACGGCGAGGGGGACATCCCCGCCGCCCACGGGGCGTTCGACAACGACCTGAAGGTGCTGACCCGTACGATCCAGCGCATCCGGGGCGGCAACGGCGCCGCGCTGCCTCAGCCCGTCACCAACCTCCACGGTTTCTGACCTGCCCTCGGAGGGGGCCGTCGGTCGGGATCAG
>JBGPXN010000226.1:0-6250 GCA_041492755.1 Methylomirabilia bacterium
CGGTGGCTCTCCGAACTATGTCGCCGGGGCCGGGGCGGGCCGCGGGGGGGGGGGCGGCGCTAACTAGACGCTCCGCCCCCCAGCCCGCTCCCCGCCCTGCCTCGCGCGTGCTTGTTTCGACGGCTACGGCGTGGCGCGGTGATGGGAACGGTCAGCGCCTGGTGCGACTGTTCGTTCAGCCAGCGGAGTGCGGCGTGCGCTACCGAGCGGCTTCTGGTTCGCGCGCGCTGCCCGACGCGTTCGGCTCGGGCCTGGTTTCGCGCGTCCTGACCGGTTCTTTGCTTCGGGGTGCGCGTGGGGTCGGGTAGGCTCGGGGCATGGCCGACGGGGTGCTGAGGCTCAAGCGGGGGCGGGAGCAGCGGGCGCGGACGCATCCGTGGATCTTCAAGGGGGACGTCGCGGACGTCAGCGACGTGCGGGCGGGAACGGCGGTGGCGGTCGTCGATGCGACTGGACGATTCGTGGGGCGGGGCTTCTACAACCCGCGGCCGGCGCTGTGCTGCCGGATCGTGACGTGGGACGACGAGGCGCTCGACGCGGATTTCTTTCGGCGCCGGGTCGGACGCGCGCTCGCCTTGCGACCGGACGGTGGAGGCCGGCCCGTTCCTCGGCGGCTGGTGTGGAGTGAGGGCGATGGATTGCCGGGGCTCGTGGTGGATCAGTATCCCCCGGCGGTGGTCGTTCAGTGCTTCACCCTCGGCATGCACCGGACCAGGCCGATGATCGCGGCGGCGCTGCGCGCGCACCTGGGGGAGGCGCCGATCTTCGAGGCGGACGACGCGGTCGCGGCGGAGCGCGAAGGCTTCGCTCCGGCCCGCGGCTGGCGCGACGCGCCGGGCCCCCCCGGGACGATCGTGGAAGAGGGCGACGCCGCGCGGCCCGTCCGCTTCACGCTGAGCTTTGGCGCCGGCCAGAAGACCGGCCTCTATCTCGATCAGCGCGACAACCGGGCACGCGTCGCGCCGCTCGCGCGCGGGCGCGCCGTCCTCGACGCGTTCTCCTACGTCGGCGGCTTCGCCGGCCACGCGCTGGTCGCCGGCGCCACGCGGGCCGTGGCGATCGAGTCGTCGCCGGAGGCGCTGGCCGCGGCCCGCGCCAACTTCGAGCTCAACGGCGTGGCGGCGCGAGCCGAGCTGATTTCCGCCAACGTGTTCGACGAGCTGCGGCGGCTGGAGCGCGCGGGCACGCGCTTCGGCGTGGTCGTGCTCGACCCGCCGCCGTTCGCGCGCAGCCGCGCCGCGCTCGAAGCCGCGGATCGCGGGTACAAGGAGATCAACCTGCGGGCGATGCGACTGCTCGAAGCGGACGGGGTGCTGGCGACCTTCTCGTGCTCGCACCACGTGGACGAGGGACGCTTCGAAGCGGTCGTCCGCGCGGCCGCCGCCGACGCCGGCCTCGCCTTCCGGATCGTCGCCCCGCTGCCGCAGAGCGCCGATCACCCGGTGCTCCTCGGCGTCCCGGAGACGCGATATCTGAAGGGGCTGCTGCTCCAGCGGACTTAGCCACGGGGCGAAGCCGTGGCGCTCCCGTCACCACCCCCGCGTTTCGCCCGGCCGCAGCACCCACACGCGATCCGGCCCGAGACCGAGTCGGCGCGCCTCGGCCTCCAGCCGGCGCGGCGGCTCGTCGAGCGGCTGATTGACGAAGCCGCGCGCGCGGTGATGCGGTGGAGCGCCGGGCTTGGGATCGCCGATCCCGGCGCAACCGGCCGCGACCGCGATGACCAGGGCACTGGCGACGACGGTCGGGAGGGGGAATCGGGACGTCAGCGCGCGGGCGCTCCCGGGAGCTCGACGACGAAGACGGCGCCGCCTTCGGGACGGTTCTCGACGCGGATGCGGCCGCCGTGCTCGCGCACGATGCTGTCGGAGACGAGATGAGGGTCCACCGGGGACGCGGTCAGCGACCCGGTAACGTTCTGCGGACGGCGGCCAGCGCCGCCGCGACGCTGTCGCGCGCGAGCGCGCTCAGATCGCCGAGGGCGGCGGCCAGCGCGACGAGGCGCTCGAGCTCCAGCAGCGGCTCGGCGGCGGATCGGCCCGCCGCGCACTCGCGCCCGGCGGCGAGCGCCGCATCCTCGAGCCGCGTGCCCGTGGAGGCACGCGCGACGTCCGGCATTCCCCGCACGGCGTGGAACACCCTCACGGCCAGGGCGGCCCACGGGTCCTCGGCCGGGGCGGGCGCCGGCGGGGGCTCCTCGGGCGTCGCGCGGGTCGCGGTGGCGGCGACCATCACGCCGGCCGCGACGGCCTGGTCGAGGTACTTGAAGTCGAACGGCTTGGCGACGTAGTCGAAGGCGCCGAGCTTGAGCGTCTCCCGGGCGAGCGCGACGTCCTCGTTGGCGGTGACCATGATCACCGCGAGGCCGGCGTCGAGGTCGCGCAATCGGCGCAGGAGCTCGACACCGTCCATGCCGGGCATCCGGATGTCGAGGAGCACGACGTCGGGCCGCCGGCGGCGAACCGCGTCGAGCGCCTCCGTGCCGTTGGACGCCGTTTCCACGTCGTAGCCCTGACCACCGAAGTACTCGCTGAGCACTTCGAGCACGGGGGTTTCGTCGTCGACGATGAGCAGCCGGCCAGAGTCGGTCATCGTGGTCACCAGCGCAGGAAGCTCTCGATGGACCCGAGGTCGATAGGTTTGTGCAGGATCGGGATACCGAGCTTGCCGAGCGCGCTCTCGGTCATGGGCGTGACGTGACCGCTCACGACCATGATGCGGATCCGCGTATCGAATTTCTGGATGTGCTTGATCGCCTCGAACCCGCCGAGCCGGGGCATGGCGAGGTCGAGGAAGACGGCGTCGGGATGATGGTGCTTGACCGCCCACAGGGCTTCGAGCCCATTGGCGCCCTCCAGCACCTCGTGGCCGAGCATCTCGAGATACTCACGGAGGATCTGGCGCACGTCCGGCTCGTCGTCGATGACGAGCACCCGGCGTCGCGTGACCTCCATGCCTGCTCCCTCCTGTCGTGGATCTGCCGTAGCCTAGCCTCCCGCCCGGCGCACGATGTCGTCGACGAGCGCGAGCGCTCCGTCGAGCCGGGCCGGGTCCTTCGCCCCCGCCTGGGCGAGGTCTGACCTGCCGCCGCCGCTGCCCCCGGCGGCCCTGGCCACCTCCTGGACAATCTTGCCCGCGTGGTACCGCTTCACCAGATCCTTGGTGACCCCGGCCACCAGGCTCACCTTGCCGTCGGCCGCGCTGGCCACCACGACGACGCCCGAGCCCAGCCGATCGCGCAGGCGGTCGGCCACTTCTCGCAGCCCATCGGCGTCGAGGCCGTCGATCCGGCCCGAGACCACCGCCGTGCCACCGACCTCGCGGGCCGATGCCACTAGGTCATCGGCGCGCGAGCGGGCGAGCTTGAGCTCGAGCTCGTGGAGTTGCTTCTCGAGCAGTCGCTGGTCGTCGATGAGCTTGTGCAGGCGTCGCGGCACCTCCAGGGGCGAGATCTTGAGGATGTCCGCGGCCTCGCGAAGCGCCGACTCCGTCCGGGCCACGCTCTCGAGCGCGGCCGGTCCGGCCACCGCCTCGATGCGCCGCACGCCCGCGGCCACCGCGCCTTCAGTGCTGACCTTGAGCAGACCGAGCTGCCCGGTCTGGTCCAGGTGCGTGCCGCCGCAGAGCTCGGTGGAGAAATCGCCGATCTTCACCACGCACACCCGCTGGCTGTACTTCTCGCCGAACAGCGCCATGGCGCCGGACTTGAGCGCGTCGTCGAGATCCATCTCCTGCCGGTTCACGGTCACGTTCGCCTGCACCTGCTCGTTGACCAGCTCCTCGATCTGCTCGACCTCGTTGTCCTTCACGGACGCCCCATGCGAGAAGTCGAAGCGCAGGTGGTCGGGGGCGACGAGGGAGCCCGCCTGGGCCACGTGGGGACCCAGGACCTTGCGGAGCGCGGCGTGGAGCAAATGCGTGCCCGTGTGGTGCTGGCGCAACCCCATGCGCCGCGGCGATTCCACGGTGACCGCGACGTCCTCGCCCTCGCGAAAGCCGCCGCTCTGCACCCGCACGCGATGCACGATCAGCTTTGAGCCACGGTAGTAGGTGTCGACGATCTCGCCACGCCCGGCCCGGCCCCTGATGGTGCCGGTGTCGCCGATCTGACCGCCGGACTCGGCATACGCGGGCGTGCGGTCGAGGATCATCTCGACGTCGTCGCCCTCGCCGACCTCCGGGACGCGGGCGGTGCCGCGAACGATGACGAGGATGCGTCCCGGCGCCGTGAGGCTCTCCTGGCCCACGAACTCGATGCGGGGCAGCTCGGCGCTGAGCCGCTGGTAGAGCGCGGTGCTCTCCGCGCCATCGGCGAGCCCGAAGCTCGCGCCCGCCCGCGCGCGCGCGCGCTGCGCCTGCATCTCGGCATCCCAGGTGGCGTTGGTCTCGTCGGAGACCCGCCAGCCCTTGTCCTGGAAGATCTCCTCGGCCAGGTCACGCGGGAAGCCATAGGTGTCGTAGAGCTTGAAGAGGAAGCCGCCGTCCACCACGGGCCCCGACGCCCCCGGGCTCGAGGTCGCGACGGACGCGGGCCCGCGCCCTTCCAGGTACTCCTCGATCTTCTCGAGGCCGCTCGCGAGGGTCTCGGCGAAGCGCTCCTCCTCCTGACGGATCGTGGCCGCGATGCGATCACGGGCCTTCACGATCTCCGGGTAGGCGGCGCCCATGAGGGCGCCCACCCACTCGACCCCGCGCCAGAGGAAGGGCTCGGTCAATCCGAGCCGGCGGCCGTGGCGCATCGCGCGGCGCATGATTCGCCGCAACACGTAGCCCCGCCACTCGTTCGACGGCACCACGCCGTCGCCGATGAGGAACGTCGCCGCCCGCGCGTGGTCGGCGATGACGCGCATGGCGACGTCCTGCTCGCCGTCGGCGCCGTAGGCCTGGCCCGACAGCTGCGCGACGTGGGCGATGAGCGGGGCGAACAGGTCGGTGTCGTAGTTCGATTGCTTGCCCTGCATCACGGCGGCGATGCGCTCGAGACCCATGCCGGTGTCGATGGACGGCCGCGGGAGCGGCGTCAGCGTGCCGCTCGAGTCGCGGTTGAACTGCATGAACACGAGGTTCCAGATCTCGAGCCAGCGGTCGCACTCGCAGGCCGGCCCCAGGCATCGGCGGCCCGCCCCCTCCTCCGCGCACGGGACGTGATCGCCCTGATGGAAGTGGACCTCGGAGCACGGGCCGCACGGACCGGTGTCGCCCATCGCCCAGAAGTTGTCCTTCTCGCCCAGCCGGAGCACGCGGTCGTCGCCCCAGCCGGCGACCCTCTTCCAGAGGGCGGCCGCATCGTCGTCGTCCGTGAACACGGTGGCAATGAGGCGCGTGCGGTCGAGGCCGAGCTCGCCGGTCAGCAGCTCCCAGGCGAACGCGATCGCCTCCGGCTTGAAGTAGTCGCCGAAGGAGAAGTTGCCCAGCATCTCGAAGAACGTGTGGTGCCGCGCCGTGCGCCCGACGTTTTCCAGGTCGTTGTGCTTGCCGCCGGCCCGGACGCACTTCTGGCAGGTCGCGGCGCGCGGGTAGTCGCGCCGCTCCTCGCCGAGGAACACGCCCTTGAACTGCACCATGCCGGCGTTGGTGAAGAGCAGCGTGGGATCGTCCGCGGGCACGAGCGGCGAGGAACGGACACGGGTATGCCCGTGTCGCTCGAAGTAGCGAAGGAATGCCTCGCGAAGGCGCTCGCCGCTCATAGGCGTTCATTGTAAGACACGAGTGCCGGAGCTACCAGCTACGTGGGCGCGGCGAGCCTCGATCAGGCGGCGCGGCCGGGTCGGCGACGGGCCATGCGGCTACGGATATCGCGTCCGCGGAGGGCGGCCAGGGCATCGGTGCGGAGCCTCCCGGCCCAGCACTCACGGCAGAGGACGAACTGCCAGCCGGCGGCATCGGCATACACCGATGAGACGTGATAACCCCGGAAGTTCGAAGACGATTCCACGGCGTCCCGCTCGCGCAGGGCGGAGACGAGCGAGCCATAGATGTGGATCCGGCGGGCCGACGGATGACCGCATGGCCCGTCCACCGCTCGACGACCCGGGTGCCCTGCGCCCTCCCGCTCTTCCGTCATGTCGTCCGATCCGGGTTTTCCCCGTCGTCGGTGAGGAGCAAGGCCGGTGCCAGTAGACTCGCCGAGCTGGAGCGCGACGGCCGCGAGTCAGAGGGTGTGAGGGAATTCGAGGCGCGCCACGGCTTCCGCCGCGGCGCGCCGAGCGCCGGTGGGGCGAGGAGTGGCCCGCGGTGGCGGGGCCTCCCC
>JBGPXN010000146.1:0-11742 GCA_041492755.1 Methylomirabilia bacterium
AGCCGGAACGCGGCGCGGGCGCGCGCGTGGGCCGGCTGATCGGTCCGCATGGTGTCGGGGTTCACGCCGCGCAGCACCGCCGTATGGTACGTGAAGAGCTGGCACGGCACCACGGCGAGGATGGGGGAGAGCCACTCGTCGATTTCGGGGAGGGCGATGGTCTCGCTCGCCAGTGAGCTCAGCTCGCGGTCGTCTTCGCGGCCGAGCGCGATGACGGCCGCGCCGATCTCGCGGGCCGCGCGTGCGACGGCCACGCCCCGGTCGCGCGAGGGGCCGGGGGGCGCGATGACGAAGACGGCGTCCTCGGCGTCCACGCCCGCCCACGCGCCGTGCAGGAACTGCTCGCAGTTCATGCCCTCGGCGCTCACGTGCGCCGCCTCCTTCATCTTCAGCGCCGCTTCGTAGGCGGTCGCGGTGTTGGGCCCGCCGCCGACGAACCAGTAGCGACGGCGGTCGCCGAAGCGCGCGGCCAGCTCGTCCCACGATTCCTGTCCGAGCAGCATGGCCAGCGCATCCGGGATCGCGTCGATCGCGTGCGCCATCTCCTCGTTGCCGCCGACCGCGGCCGCCAACGCGCCGAGAACGGCGAGCGCGCACGTGTAGCTGACCGTGTGGGCCAGCGAGGGTTCCTGGTCCACCGTCCGCAGCGTGTACGCAGCGGCCAGCCGCGGCGCGCCCTTGCCGGTGATGGCGACGCTCCCGCCGCCGCCGTCGCCGGCGAGGGCGAGCGCTTCGCGCGTGAAGCGATGGCCGCCGCTGTGACTCACGACCACGAGCCCGCTCCGCGGCGGCGGCCAGTAGCTCACCAGCTCGAACGACAGGTACGCGCGCGCCCGATGCCCGCGGCCGCCGGCGTGGGCGAAGAGCAGCTCCCCGGCCAGGCACGCGTGCCAGGACGAGCCGATGCCGGCGAGCATGACGTGATCGGTGTCGCGCAGGCGCGCGACCGCGCCGGCCAGGGCGTCTTCGTTGCCGCGCATGACCAGGCGGAGGGCGCCCGGCTGCGCGTAGATCGCGTCGTGCATGTAATAGGGATGACCCGGGCGCGGCGGCGGCGATGCTGACATCGGGGACGGTTGGACGGAGCGAGCGGTCAGGCCCCGCAGCCCGTGCGGGGCGCTCCCGGGGCCTTGCGCGGCACGAGCGTGCAGGCGAAGGTCGCCGGCTGCTTCCGGTACGCGTCGAGTGTCGCCTGCAGGCGCGCGAGCGTGCGCTCGCGGCGCGACAGCCCGAGGCCGTAGATCGCCAGATCGTTCACCAGCCGCACGTAGAACTGCTGCGGCGCGTCGCCACCGGTCCCCATGCAGGGCGTCGGCTTGCTGGCCAGGCGGAGCTGCGGACCGAAGACGCCGACGTAGTCGGCGAGCAGGGGCTCGTCTTTCAGATCACGCGGCACCTCCGGGAAGCGGGCAAAGAATTCCTCGACCGACATGGCGCCGGTGATGGCCCGGCAGTCGTCGAGATCGCGGCTGAGTCGGATCTGCATGGTGCGCTGCCTCCTAGTCTTGCGCCCGATTATAGCGCGCCGTCCTGGCGGCTCGGCCGCGCCGTCGCGGCGGGGGCTCAGAGCCTCTGAGGGAATTCGAGGAGCGCCCCGGGTTTCCCGGGGCGCGTCCGAGCGATGGGGGGAAGGGGGGCCATGTCGGGGCCTCGAACGTTGAGGGGGGATCGAGGGGCGCCCCGGCTTGGCCGGGGTGCCCCGAGCGATGGGGGGGTATGGGGGGCCATGTCGGGGCCCCCCATGTACTCACTCGCGCGCCTCCGGGTGCCGCCACAACAGCACGCCGAGCACCGCGAGCGTCGCCGCCGCGAGCGCCGGCAGCGCGCCCGCCGCGCGCCCGACGAGGACGCCGCTGAGCGACGGGCCGAGGAAGAGCCCGGCGTCCACGCCGACGCGGTAGAGCGCGGTCCGCCACGCCACCTGCTCCGGCGGCGTCGCGGTGCGCAGCACGGAGAGCGGCAGCATCCAGCCCGCCATCCCGAGCCCGAACAGCGCGCAGCCGGCGACCATTCCGGGAAAGCCGAAGAACGCGACGAGGGTGGTGGCGGCAGCGAGGACCAGCAGCACCAGGCAGAGGATGCGCTGGGCGCCGCGGCGATCGGACAGGAGGCCGACCGGCAACAGGAACACGACGTCGACGGCCTGGCTGAGCATCAGCAGCCGCGCCACGCCGCTTCGATCCAGACCGAACTCGCGGCTGCCCCGCAGCGGGACCATGAACTGCTCCACCGTGGAGTACGCGACCGCGATCGCCGTTCCCGCGATGAACGAGAGGACGACGAGCGGGGGAACGCGTCCGCGCGCGGCCGTGCGGGGGCCGGCGCTGCGGGCGAACAGCGGGGCGGCGGTGCTCGCGTGCGAGTCCCGGGGCAGCGCGCGCAGCAGCAGCGGCAACACGAGCACGCCGATCAGGAGCGGCGTGCAGGTGACGAGGAGGGCCTGGTTCCAGGGCAGCTTCTCGGAGAGCGCGCCCAGCAGCGAGACGCCGCCCAGCATCCCGATCATCGCGGAGAATTCGAAGGCGTTCAGGGCCGCGCCGGCCCGGCGGCCGTAGAGTCGCAGCACCGTGCTGAGAGCGGCCACCATGGCCAGGGAGTGGCCGAAGCCCATGAGGACCCGACCGAGCACCAGGACGTAGACGGGACCTCCCGTGCCCAAACACAGGACGCCGGCGATGATCGCGATCGGGGCGATGACGAGGGCCCGGCGCAGGTGGTGGGTGATGAACAGACCGACGGGCACGTCGGAGAGCATCCGCGCGAACGCAAACGCACCCGTCACCACGCCGAGCTGCCAGTCCGGCAGCCCGGCCACGCGACCGAGCTCGGGCAGCACGACCGGGAACGAGCCGATGGAGAACGTGTTGCCGAAGATCGTGACGCAGAGAAGGACGATCAGATACATTTACGGGCGACTCGGAGCATGAGCGTGGACGTCATCAACATCGGGCCGAACGAGACGCGCCGCCGCCGGCTGATCGGGATCGTCATGCTCGTGGTCGGCGTGGCGGCCGCGGTGTTCTTCGTCGTCGCCGGCGTCGGCCGTCCGTGGCGACTCCTGCTCTTCCTCCCGTTCTGGATGGCCGGATTCGGTCTCCTCCAGGCGCGCGCCAAGACCTGAGTGCGGCTCGCCGCGCGCGGGACGCGCAACATGGATCGGGGGGAGGAGCGGATCGAGGACACGGCGCTGGTGGAACGGCTGCGGAGCCAGGGCCGGAAGGTGACGGTTCAGTCCGCGCTCGTGGCCGTCCTGCCGACCGCGGTCACCTTGATGCTCTGAAGTCGACCAGCCCGGGGGAAGCGAGCGCCGCTTACTTCTTCCCGCCCTGAGCGCGCCTGGCGGGCGCCGCCGCCGCCGGCTTGGCCTTGGCCAGCGGTTTCTTGTCGGCGGCGGTCGCGGTGGCTGGTGGCGCCGCCGGGCGCTTGCCGAGGCTGGCCTTGAGCGCATCCATCAGATCGACGACCTGCGCGCGCTTGGCCTCGGGCCCCGCCGGCGCGGCCTCCCGGCCTTCCACCTTGGAGTTGAGGAAGTCGAGCACGCGCTGCCGGTACTGGTCCTGGTAGCGCGCGGGCTTGAAGTCGTCGGCGGAGAGGCCGTCGATGAGCTGCTGGGCCAGCGCGATCTCGTTGTCGCGGATCTTGGCCGAGCCGCCCTTGTCCACGTCGGCGAAGCTGCGGATCTCGTCGGCGAAGTACATCGTGTGCAGCATCAGCCCGTCCTGGGCGGCGCGCAGGAGCACGAGGCTTTCCTTGCCGCGCATGACGAACGTGGCCAGCGCGACCCGCCCCGACTTCGCCATGGCGTCGGCCAGCAGCCGATACGGCTTGTCGCCGCCCTTGTCCGGCCCGAGGTAGTACGTCTTCTCGAAGTAGATGGGGTCGACCTTGGCGAGCGGGACGAACTCCTCGATGTCGATGGTCTTCGAGGCTTCGCCTTCGAGCGTCTTCAGCTCGTCGTCGGTGACGCGCACGTACTGATCGCGCGCGAACTCGTAGCCCTTCACCAGCCCCGCGCGCTCGACCACCTCGTTGCACTGCGGGCAGATCTGCTGCTGCTTGATGCGCGAGCCGCACTTGGCGTGCAACATGTTGAACGCGACGTTGCCCGACGACGCGGCGGTGTAGAGCCTGACCGGAATCGACACCAGCCCGAAGGAGATCGTCCCCGACCCCAGCGAATGCGGTGGCATGCGGGAAACGATATCACGGCGGGCGCCGCGCTGGCGCGCCTCGCGACGGCGCAACCGATAGGGGTGGCCGGCGCCGACCGTGGCCACCGGTCGCGCTTCGGATGCGGCGGCGCGTGCGTCAGGCGAGCAGGTCGAGCCCGAGCGAGGATTGGGGGCGGTCGGCGCTGCGAGTCGTGGCGCGGGCGTCGTCGGCGATCGAGCCCGACAGCAGCTGTAACATGTGCACGGCTTGAAGCCGGCGCGACTGCATGCCGAGGCTGGCGACGAGCTTCGTCGCTTCTGTCTGGCGAACGTCGGGCACCCCGCGGGTGGGTTCGGTGGTCACCGTCGCCGGCTGCGCGACCGCTCGATCGTAGGCATCGCGCGCGGCGTCCACCACCGCCGGCAATCCGTGGGTGGCGCTGAGGAAGTCGTCGAGCGTGGTGGGATCGCTCGCGAGCGCCCTGGTGAGCGCGTTGGCGTCGACCAGCAGGCGCGCCGCGGAGCCGGTCTGCGACAGCGAGAGCCCGCTGGCCGACCCGCCGGGCAGCGTCGCCACCGCGTTGCCCAGCGCGTTCAGGACCGCATCCCGAATGCGCGGCGACCCGTTGGCGGCACGGTCGAGCGTGTCGAGCGCAGCGTTGACGCTGCCCACGACGTCCGCCACCCCGGTCGCCGCGACGGCCGACTCGTCCAACGCCTGCCTCCATGTGCGGGACGGAATTGCCGGCGCCTTGCCCTGGACCCGGCCGTTCGTGACGCCGAGGGCCGCGAGCAATCCCGTACCGTCGGAGATCTGAAGCTCGCCGCCGGTACGCTCGGACTGCAGCGTGACCCGCCCGGAATTGGCGTCGAGGGTCGCGGCGACACCACTCACGGCGTTGATCGCGGTGACGATTCCGGATAGCGTGTCGGCGCCCGGGTCGATCGTGATCGAGACGCCATTGATCGTGAGCGCGCCGCCGGTCACGCCCGCAAACGCCGCGTGGCTCGCCAGCGGGCTGTCGAGGGTCGAGGTGCCGGCCGTGCTGGTGGCGGTGCCGTCGAGCTTCACCGCGGCCAGGAACCCCGACGTGTCGTCGCCGACGGCGATCGGTGCCGACCCCGCCGCCTTCGCCGTGAGACGCACCGTCTCCGTGGGCGCATCGAACGTCGCCGTGACGCCCGCCGCCGCCGCGGTGATCCTCGCGAGCACCGCGCTCAGCGTGTCGCTGGCGGCCACGGCGATGGTGACGCCGTTCACCTTGAAGGACCCGGCGGTCACGTTCTGGCCGGGATCGAGCAGCGGCGAGCTCGCGTTGGTCTGGTTGAACGCCCCGTCCGGGTTCACCCGCGTGCCCGTGGCGCCCTGCGACACCGCGGCGGCCGCGAGGAAGCCGCTGGTGTCCTGGTCCACGACGAGTGTCGCCCCGGCCGTGGCCGGCGTGAAAACGACCTTGCTCTGCGCAGCGTCATAGCTGGCGGAGACGCCGGCGCCCGCGTCGTTGATCCGGGCCACGACCGATTGCAGGGTGTCGGTGCCCGCGGTGACGGCGATGACTCGACCGTTGACGCTGAAGCTCCCGTTCGCCACGCCGGCGAACCGCGCGGTCTTCGTCAGGACCTGCTGGTCGTCGGCGATGTTGCCCTGGACGGTCGTTGCCGCCGCCAGCTTCACCGCGGACAGGAATCCCGTGGTGTCGTTGGCGGCGACGATGTCGTCCTCGGAGCTCGACGTGGTCTCGAGCTTCAGCGTGTCGGTGGCGCTGTCGTAGGTGGCGGTGACGCCGGCGCCGGCGGCATTGATCCGCGTGACGAGGGCTTGCAGCGTGTCGGCGGCCGGGTCGAGCGCGACGGCAACGCCGTTGATGGTGAAGGAGCCCGCCGTCACGCCCGAGAAGCGGCTGACGCCGGTGAGCGCCTGCACGTCGTCGTGGATGTTGCCTCGCACCGTGTTGCCGGTGGCCAGCTTCGCGGCGGTGAGGAAGCCGGAGGTGTCGCCGCCCACGACGACGTCGTCCTCCGAGCTCGCCGAGCTGGTTAGCCGCAGCCGGTCGCTCACGGTGTCGTAGCTCGCGCTGACGCCGGCGTTCGAGCTGTTGATGCGGGTGATGAGGGTCTGCAGTGAGTCGGCGACCGGATCGACGGAAATGCTGACGCCGTTCAGGGTGAAGGCGCCGGCGGTCAGCGTGCCGAACTGCGCGGTCTTGCTCAGCACCTGGCGGTCGTCGCGCACGTTGCCCTTGACGGTGGTGGCCGTGGTGAGATTGAGCGCGGTGAGGAAGCCCGAGGTGTCGCCGCCGAGCACGATGTCGTCCTCGGACGGGTTCACCGACTGGATCGTCACCTTGTCGCCGCTGAATGACGCGGTGACGCCGGACACCGTGCTGTCGATGCGGGCGAGCACGCTGTCGATCGAGTCGTTGGCCGCCACGCTGACGCTGGTGCCGTTCACCGTGAACGAGCCGGCCGTGACCGGCCGGTTGTCGTCGAAGCGGGGCCGGAGGTTGACGTCGGCGTCGTTGAACGCCCCGGTGGCGTCCACCGTGGTCGGCGTGGTCCGGCTCACCGCGAAGGTCGTCGTCGCCTGGTTGAGGATCGAGCCGGCCGTGAAGGCGATCGAGAGGCCGATGTCCGCGCCCAGGCTCAGCGTCTGTCCGGTCGTGAGGAAGCCTGAGTAGGTCCCGAGGTTCGTCCCGGTCTGGTCGGTCGCCTTGACCGAGACGAGCGTCGGGACGCTCCCGATGGTGCCGTTGAGCGAGGTGATCTCCAGCGTCAGCGAGGTGGCGTTGGCGGCGGCGCCCGTGCCGGCGTACGTGCCGCTGAGGTTCCCGAGGCTGCCTTGGGTGGCCGCGCCCTTGCGGAAGGTCGCCTGTACGACCCCGTACGACGTCGCCATGGTGTTGGCTTCCGCCGTGCTCGTGATCGTCGAAGCGGTCTCCGCCGACGCGACGTCGAGTCCCAGGGTGGCGCTCGATTGCAACACGGACGCCTGCTCGGCGGAGGTGACGTCGAGGCCGATCGCCCCCGTGGACGACAATCGCGACGGCGCCGCGGCACTGGTCGTGTCGAGTCCGAGCGCCTGGCTCGACGCGCGGACCGTCGACGTCTGCTCGTTGACCTCGCGGGTGGCCCGCAGCGTCCAGGCGGTTCCCAGCGAGCTGACCTGGCCTCGGGCGATCGCGGGCGCGCCCGGGCTCGCGGCCGCCGTCGCGCGCCCCTGGAGCCGACGGTTGAGGGCGGAGAACGCGTCACGCAACGCGCCCCCGAGGCTGCTCAACGCGCCATGCGCTTCCGCCACGGTGGGCACGGGCGTCGTCAGGATCGCCGACGGCTGACTTCGCTGGGCGCGCATTCGCCCGAGGGCCGGGACGTTCATCAGCCAGCCGGTCGCCCCGGTCGTGGCGGATACGCGGCTGCCGAGATCCATGCGCGTCAGAGTCAGCACTATTCGTACCAGTCCACGGAGCCCGAAAAGTCTTCGAATCGGTCGACGTTGCGCCGGCCGGACGGGCATTGCCGCCACGGCCGGGGTGCCAGTTCCATGGCGCCAGCGCCCGAGCGCGCCGGTGAGGGCGGGGAGCGGGGCTCGGGGGCCCCGACGTGCCGCGAGGACGAAGTCGCGCCGGGGGCTTCCCGCCCTCGGCCCCGTGAGTTACCATCCGCGAGCCATGGGCGCGCGATTGTTCGGGGCGGCGGTGCGCCGTCGGGAAGACGAGCGGCTGGTGACGGGGCGTGGCCGGTACGTGGCGGACGTCGCGCTGCCGGGGGCGCTGCACGTGGCGGTGCATCGTAGCCCGCACGCGCACGCGCGCATCGTTCGAGTCGACGCGACCGACGCGCGCCGCCGGCCCGGGATCGTCCACGTCCTCGTCCCGTCCGACGTGGCGGCGCTCGGGCGGCTGCCGCTGATCGTTCCGCACAAGAGCCTGGTCTCGCCGGTGAGTCCCGAGGTCCTGCCCCAGGAGATCGTCTCGTACGCCGGACAGCCCGTGGCCGTCGTCGTCGCGCTCAGCGCCGCCGAAGCGGAGGACGCCCTCGATGCCCTCCACGTCGAGTACGCGCCGCTCCCGGCGGTGGCCTCGCTCGACGACGCGCTTCGCGCCGACGGCCCCCGCGTCCATCCCGGCGGCAACGTGGCCTCCCGGTTCACCCAGCGCGTGGGCGACGCCGCGGGCGCGCTCGCCGGGGCCGACGTGGTGCTGCGCGAGCGCTTTTCGCTGCACCGCGGGGCCGGCATGGCGATGGAGACACGCGCGATCGTCGCCCGCTGGGACGCCGACCTCGGCCAGGTCACGGCGTGGTCGACGACGCAGGCGCCGCAGATCCTGCGCCGGCTCCTGGCGCGGTACCTCGGACTGCCGGAGCACGCCGTGCGCGTGGTGACCCAGGACATCGGCGGCGGCTTCGGTCCGAAGGCGATCGTGTACGCCGAGGACATCCTCGTCCCGCTGCTCGCGCGCACGCTCGGGCGCCCGGTGCGGTTCGTCGAGACGCGGCGTGAGCATCTTCTCGCCGTCACCCAGGAGCGCGATCAGTGGCACGAGGTCGAGCTCGGGCTCACGCGTGAGGGCCGCATCGTGGCGCTGCGCGACGCCTTCGTCCACGACTGCGGGGCGTTCGTGTCGTGGGGCATCATCGTGCCGCTCATCACCTCGGTCAGCGTGCCGGGACCGTATCGTGTGCCGAACTACGAGGTCACGCTCACGGCCGTCTACACCAATCGCGTGCCCGTCACCCCGGTGCGCGGCGCGGGGCGGCCGCAGGCCGTCTTCGTCATGGAGCGGATGCTCGACCTGGCCGCCGAGCGTCTCGGCATGGACCGCGTCGACATCCGCGCGCGCAACCTGATCCAGCCGGAGGAGTTTCCGTACGACGTCGGCCTCATCTCACGGGACAACAGCCCTCGACGGTACGACAGCGGCAACTATCCCGAGTGCCTGCGCCGGGCCGCGGCCGCGATCGACTGGGACGGGTTTGCCAGGGAGCGCGAGCGGGCGCGTGAGCAGGGCCGCGCCATCGGCATCGGCATCGCGCTCTTCGTGGAAGACACGGGGCTCGGGCCGTACGAGGGCATCCGGGTCCGCGTCGATCCGCTCGGGCACGTGTTCGTGTTCTCCGGCACGTCGAGCCAGGGCCAGTCGCACGAGACCACGCTCGCGCAGGTCGTCGCCGACGGGCTTTCGGTCCCGCTCGAGCAGGTGACGGTTGTCCCGGGGGACACGGCCGGGCTGCCGTACGGCGTCGGCACCTTCGCCAGTCGCGTGGCGGTGCTGGCCAGCACGTCGGCGGTCCACGCCGCCAGCGAGGTGCGCAAGAAGGCGCTCACGATCGCCGCCGATCATCTGGAGGTCGCGTCCGACGACCTGATACTGGAAGACGGCCGGATCGCCGTGCGCGGCGCGCCGGGGCGCGGGCTGACGCTCGGGGAGGTCGCGGCGATCGCGACGGCGCCGCGGCCCGGCTACGCGCTGCCGGGCGGCATGGATCCCGGGCTCGAAGCCTCGGGATACGTCCACGTGATGCAATCGACCTACTCCAGCGGCGCTCACGCGGCGATCGTCGAGGTTGACGCCGACACCGGCACCGTTCGGATCGTGAGGTACGTCGCCATCGACGACTGCGGCACCATGATCAATCCGATGATCGTCGAGGGCCAGGTCCACGGCGGCGTCGCCCACGGCATCGGCAATGCGTTGCTGGAGGAGATCGTCTACGACGCGACCGGCCAGCTCGTGACCGGCACGCTCATGGATTACGCGCTGCCGCGCGCCTCGGACGTCCCACGGCTCGAGGTCGGGCACGTGGTGACGCCCTCGCCGCTGAACCCGCTCGGGGTCAAGGGGGCGGGCGAAGGGGGGACGCTGCCGGCGCCGGCCGCCATCGCCAACGCCGTGGCTGACGCGCTGCGCGGGCTCGGGGTCGAGGTGACCGAGATGCCGCTCACGCGGGAGCGTCTCTGGCGCCGTGTGGAAGCGGCCCGCACGAGGTATGATCTCGGTGGCGGGACAGCGGGGCGGGCGCCCCGGGCGCCAGGAGGGTCATCATGATTCAGGCACGTAGGCTCGGGCATGTGGTGTTGAAGGTCCGTGACGCGGCCAAGTCGAGAGACTTCTACACGCGGACGCTCGGACTCAAGGTGGCCCACGAAGACCTGCAGCGTGGCTCGGTCTTCCTGAGCTTCGGCCGCGAGCATCACGACCTCGCGCTGTTTCAGCTGGCGTCCGGTGAGATCCCGGATGCCGCCCAGCCGGGCATGCACCACATGGCCTGGCAGCTCGGCAGCTACGAGGAGCTCCAGGCCGCCTATCGAGAGCTGAAGGCGCAGGGGTTCGCGATCGAGTCCACCGTCGAGCACAACGTGACCCGCAGCGTCTACTTCCCCGATCCCGACGGCAATCGCGTCGAGCTGTACTGCGACATGGTCGAGAACGGCTTCGAGACCATGAAGACGGTCGGTCCGCGTCGCGATCCGCTCGACATCGAGGCAGAGTCGGTCGAGCCCCAGGCCGCGGTCGGACGGTGATCGCCCGGTCCTGATCCGGCGCGGGCGGCGTTGGCCGCCCGTGCGCTCGGGTCACCGACCCGACCACCCCCGGTCTGACGTCTCGCCATGGCGGCGCGGAACGCTCCGGTAGTCGCCGCGGTCGGCGCCTGGTTCGTGCTCGCCCTGCTTGTGGGTGCGTCGGGCCGCCTGCTGGTGCTGCGACCGCCCGCGCCGCAACTCATCCTGCTCGGGCTGACGGCGGCGCTGCTCGTGGCGGGCAGGTGCATCCCCGGGCTCCGCGCGTGGGTGCTCACGGTCGATCTGCGCATCCTGGTCGGGCTGCACGTCTCCCGCTTCCTGGCCGGCGCCTACTTCCTCGTGCTGTACCGCCGCGGTGAGCTTCCCTACGCCTTCGCCGTGCCCGGGGGCCTGGGGGACATGCTGGTGGCGATCCTGGCGGTCGGGCTGCTGCTCAGCGGTGCTCCGTCGTCCGCCGGGCGGCGCCGCGCGTTCGCCGTGTGGAACGGCCTGGGGCTCCTCGACATCCTCTTCGTCGTGGCCACCGCGGCCCGCGTCTGGATCGCCGACCCCGAGTCGATGCGCGCCCTGCTGATCCTGCCGCTGAGCGTGCTCCCGACGTTCCTGGTGCCGCTGATCATCGCCACCCACGTGGCGATCGCCGCCCGCCTCTGGCGCACGCCCGCGATGGCCGGAGCCCGCGGCGCTTAGCGCGGGCTTACAACCGCGCGGTAAGGCGGGCGGCCAGCTCCGGTCCGCTGCCCGAGTCCTCGTGCTTGAAGAAGACGAACGCGTCACGCCAGCCGGCGCCCACGGTGCGGATGGTCTCCACCCAGCGCGCGAGGTCGGCGTCGGAGTAGTCCACCGCGCGCAAGCGGAAATAGCCGAAGTCGGCCGTCGCGAGGGCCGGCGTCGTTCCCGCCTCGGTGTCGGCAATGCACAGCGCGGCGTTGCGGGCGCGCAGCCGCTCGTAGACGTCGTCCGCGAACCAGCTCTCGTGCCGGAACTCCCAGGCCGAGCGCAGGTCGGGCGGGATCTGCACGAGCACGTCGGCCAGGCGCCCGGTGTCCTTCTTGAAGTTCGGGGGGA
>JBGPXN010000267.1:0-4578 GCA_041492755.1 Methylomirabilia bacterium
ATCACCGGCGAGCCGTTCCCATTCCCTACGGCGATGTCGTCGTCTCGCGTGGCGGGAAATGGGTCACCCGGACCCCATCCCCCCATCTCCGCCCGTGCCCCCCGGCCGATCGCGGTGTGCGCCGTTCATGAATAATCCCGCCTAGTCTTCGAGCACCATGCGCCGGAACGCTTCGGCGGCTTCGAGCCCGCGCCGCGCTCCCGACTGGCGCGCCCAGCCCTTGATCATCCCGGACGGATCCCAGTCGTTCATCTGAGTGCGGTGCTCGCGCAGCGCCGCGATCTTCACGTCCAGGAACGCCGCGATGTCGATGAACGTATCGGGGCGCTCGGAGCCGTGCAAATACACCTCGCGTACGTGGTGGGGCGCGAGTCCTTCCTCGAGCAGCTCGGGGAAGATGAACCGCGTCTCGGCTGACGGGAAGACGGCGTCGAGCGTGACGTCAGCCGCCACGCGGTGGTCGGGATGGTTCATGTAGCGATTGCCATAGAAGCGGACGGTCGGATCGCCGCACACGACGGCGTCCGGCCGGTGGCGACGAATCAGCCGGGCGAGATCGCGGCGCATCGCGATCGACGGTTCGAGCGTGCCGTCCTCGTAGCCCATGAAGATGGTGTCCGCGATCCCGAGCACGCGGCACGCGTTGCGCTGCTCCTCCTCGCGGATCGCCCGCAGGCGCTCGCGCGTCATGTCGGCCGGCGTGCCGGCGTTGGACCCGGCGTCGCCGCTCGTGATGCACACCGTCACCACATGACTGCCAGCCTTCGCCCACTTGGCCAGCGTTCCCGCGATGGTGAACTCCTGGTCGTCGGGGTGGGCGTGAATCGACAGCACGCGGGCGGGCGCCGGCGGCTCGGACTGCCGTTTCGTGGGCTTGCGGGCCGCACGGGCCACGGCTAGAGCCACCGGTTCGAGCGGCAACGCGCTCTGAAGCTCATTGCGTCACGACCATCCCGTCCATCCGTGTCGGCGGCGATTGTACTGTGACGGCGCCGGACCCCGCCCCTCAAAGGGCTTGCCGCTGCGAGCGAGCCGTGGTTGAGTAGCGCCGCTTCGGATACGGTCCGAACCGTCCCGGCCCGGAAGGGAGCCGCAAATGCGCGGAACCCAGCGGGCCGCCGGTGTGTTGTCGGGTTCGGACGTCATACCCCCAAGGAGGCTCCCCATGCACTTCGCGAAGCTCGCCAGCGGTCTGATCGTCGGCACCGCGCTGATCGTCGGCGCCGGGATGGCAGAGGCCCAGGCCCCGCCCCCGCCGCCGTACGGCACCCCGATCACCTTCGAGCAGGCGAAGAAGGTACTTGCCGGCGCGGAGGCGGAGGCGAAGAAGAACAACTGGCCGGTCGTCATCGCCATCGTGGACCCGGGCGGCAACACCGTGATGATCGCCCGCCTGGACAACACCCAGTTCGGCAGCATCGAGGTCGCGCGCCAGAAGGCCTATACCGCCGCGGCCTTCCGTCGTCCCAGCAAGGCGTTCGAGGACCTCGTCGCCGCCGGGGGTGCCGGACTGCGGATCCTCAAGCTCGAAGGCGTGGCACCGCTGGAGGGTGGCATTCCGATCATCGTCGACGGCAAGCTCATCGGCGCCGTCGGCGTCTCCGGCGTGACCTCGCAGCAGGATGCGCAGACCGCGCGCGCCGGCATCGAAGCGCTCAGCAAGTAGACCGACCACGAGCACTCCCGGGCGCCGGCGGCCGCCGGCGCCCGGGCACCTCGGGCCACCGTCGCTTCAGGAGCGCGGCGGCAGAGGTGCTTCGTCGAGCGTCAGCGAAGCTGGCTCCTCGAGCGTTGGCGCCGACAGCCACGCCGACACGTCACCGCCGAGCTTGGTGAGCGTCGGATCGAAGAGCGTGTACGGATTGACGTTGGCCAGCGCGGCCATGATCGACTCCGCCACCCCGGGGTGACGGCGACCCAGGCCATCGAGGAACGCGCGAATCTCCCGCCGCACGCTGTCCTTCTCCCCGCACACACACCCGATCGGCGGGATTCCTTCCGACCGCGCGTACGCCGTGGTCATCTCCTCGCTCACGAAGCACAGCGGGCGGATCAGGCGCAGGCCCCCCTTGCGCGAGCGCGCCACCGGCGGCAGCGACGCGATGCGGCCGTTGAAGAGGACGTTGCGCAGCAGCGCTTCCGCGCAATCGTCGGCGGTGTGACCGAGCGCCAGGACCGTGCACGCGAGCTCGCCCGCCAGCGCGTAGAGCGAGCGCCGGCGGTGCCGGCTGCAGACGTCGCAACCGTGGGCGATGCCGTCGGCCACCAGCCGTAGCGTGGCCGCATCGTCACGCCGCACCCACTCGACGCCGAGCCGGCGGATCACCGGATCGAGGGCGTCGATCGGCGCCTTGAACTTTCCCTGCTCCACCGTGACCGCGACCAGCTCGTACGTGAACGGCGCCCGCCGCCGGTGGGCGACGAGCGCCGCCAGGAGCGTCAGGCTGTCCTTGCCGCCAGAGACACCGACCGCGACGCGGTCGCCGGGCCGGAGCATGGCGAACCGGCCCATGGCCTGGCCGACGAGATCGTCGACGCGGCGGACGAGCGCGCGCGACGCCGGCGCTTCGACCGCCACCGACTTATCCGTGCTTGCGGAGCTCGAGCCGCCCGATCTGGCGGCGATGCACTTCGTCCGGGCCGTCCGCGAAGCGCAGCGTGCGCGAGTGCGCCCACCAGTGCGCGAGCAGCCATTCCTGGCTGACCCCGCCGCCACCGTGGAGCTGCATCGCCCAGTCGACCACCTGCAACGTCATGTTCGGAATCGCGACCTTGATCTCGGCGATCGCCTGCTTCGCCGCCTTGTTGCCGACCGTGTCCATCATCCACGCCGCGTGCAGCACGAGCAGCCGCGCCTGATCGATGAGGATGCGGGCCTGGGCGATCCGCTCCAGCGTGACGTCGTTCTCGGCCAGCTTCTTGCCGAAGGCCACGCGATTCATCGAGCGCTTGCACATGAGCTCGAGCGCGCGCTCGGCCACGCCGATCTGGCGCATGCAGTGGTGGATCCGACCCGGCCCGAGCCGGCCCTGCGCGATCTCGAAGCCGCGACCCTCGCCCAGCAACATGTTCGACGCCGGCACCCGCACGTTCTCGAACACGACCTCGCCGTGACCGTGGGGCGCATCGTCGTAGCCGAACACCTTCAGCATCCTCAAGATCTTGATCCCCGGCGAGTCGCGCGGAACGAGGATCATCGACTGCTGCTTGTAGCGGTCGGGGTTCCTGGCGTCGGTCTTGCCCATGAAGATGAGGATCTTGCAGCGCGGGTCGCCGATGCCCGAGGTCCACCACTTGTGGCCGTTGATGACGTAGTGATCGCCGTCGCGGGCGATCGAGGACTCGATGTTCGTCGCGTCGGACGACGCGACCTTCGGCTCCGTCATCGCGAAGGCCGAGCGGATCTGGCCGGCCAGCAGCGGCTCGAGCCACTGCTTCTTCTGCTCGGCGGTGCCGTAGCGGGTAAGCACTTCCATGTTGCCGGTGTCGGGCGCCGAGCAGTTGAAGGCTTCGGGCGCGATCGGCGAGCGCCCCATGATCTCGCACAGCGGCGCGTACTCCATGTTGGTCAGGCCGGCGCCGAGCTCGCTCTCCGGCAGAAACAGGTTCCACAGCCCCCGCTCGCGCGCTGTCGCCTTCAGCTCTTCCATCACGGGCGGGACCTGCCAGCGGTCGGGCTGCGAGTCGAGCTGCTGCTGGAACACCGCTTCACTGGGATAGACGTGCTTGCTCATGAAGTCGGTGAGCTGCTCCTGGTACATCCTGGTCTTCTTGGAGTACTCGAATTCCATCGCCGGCCTCCTCGTGTGGTGCCCGCATTGTATCCGACCCGCGCTCGTCCTGTCCCGGTCGCTGCCGGTGGCACCGGGGTTGCTCTGATTCGATCAGAGATCGGCTCGACCCGGAACCAGTTTTCAGTGGAGGGCTCGACAATGAAGAAATTGCTCGCGATCGCATTCGCCGCAACCGCCTTCACCGCGCTCGCGACGGTGAACGGCAACGCTCAGACAACGACCACCCCGTCGGACAAGCCAGCGACGCGCGACGCCGATCGCAAGACTGACACCAACAAGTCCGCCGACAAGCGTCCGGCCTTCAAGATGGACCAGGAGCTGTGGGAGACGAAGCAGCTGATTGGCGCCCGCGTGAAGAACAGCGGGGGCAAGGACATCGGCGAGATCGACCAGCTCCTGATCGACCCCAAGGACGGCAAGATCACCCACGCGGTGATCGGCATCGGCGGCCTGGCCGGTATCGGTGAGCAGAAGGTCGTCGTGAAGTGGTCCGACGTCCAGGTCGCGCTGGACCCGGCGAAGAAGAAGCCGGCCGCGACGGTCAGCCAAACCGCGCTCGACGCCGCCCCGCGCTACGACCGCCGCGCGGCCGCCGTCGAGGACAGGTCGCCGTCGGCCAGCCCGGGCACCGCGCCCAAGGCCGAGAGCAGCGACAAGAAGTAACTGACGCCGAGCCGCGGACCGCTCAAAACGGCGCAGATGCGAGGCGGCGCCGCCGCGACGACCGAGGCGTACTCCGAGTACGTCGCAGGGAGGAGCGGCGGCGCCAACGAAGCAGATGCGC
>JBGPXN010000323.1:0-2200 GCA_041492755.1 Methylomirabilia bacterium
CTGACCCGGGCCGATCTCGCGTCCGTCCTCGGGTTCCCCGAACAGAAGCTGCGTGTGATCGCACCGGACGTCGGCGGCGGCTTCGGGGTCAAGGGGCCGCTCTATCGCGAGGACGTGGTGGCGGCCGTGCTGGCCCGCGAGCTCGGTCGCCCCGTGCGATGGATCTCGACCCGCAACGAGGATCTCCTCACCACTCTGCAGGGGCGGGCCGCCGTCTCGCACGCCGAGGCCGCGGTGACCGCTGACGGCGAGATCATCGGCCTCAGGGTGAAGACGATCTTCGACCTGGGCGCTCACCTCATCTCGCTCTCTCTCGTCCCGCCGCTGTCGTACTCGATCCACGTCCTGGGTCCGTACCGCATCCAGAACGTCGAGCTGACGAACGTCGGCGTGTACACGAACACGGCGCCCACCGGTCCCTATCGGGGCTCCGGCCGTCCGGTCGGCGTCTACGTGATCGAGCGCGTGCTGGACGAGGCAGCGCGGGTTACCGGCGTGGACCCGGTCGAGATCCGCCGGCGAAACTTCGTCTCCGCCGACGCCTTCCCGTACCGCACCGCCTTCGGGATCGCCTACGACTCCGGGAACTATGCGAGGGCGCTCGATCGGGTGGTGGAGCTGGCCGACTATGGCGGGCTCCGTCGCGAGCAGGCGAGGGCGCGCGAGCGGGGCGGGATCATGGGGATCGGCGTCGCCGCCTACGTCGAATCCACCAACGTGCTCGGATGGGAGAGCGGCGTCGTGCGGGTGGAGCGTAGCGGGAAGGTCACCGCCGTCACGGGATCGAGTCCGCACGGGCAGGGGCACGAGACGACCTTCGCCCAGATCATCGCGGACCATCTTGGCGTCGCCTATGAGGACGTGATCGTGCGCCACGGCGACACCCTGGGCGCGCCTCAATCGATCGGCACGTTCGGAAGCCGGAGCGCCGGACTCGGCGGGAGCGCGCTCGCCCAGGCTTCAGCGGAGGTGAGGGACAAGGGGCGCCGACTGGCGGCCGGGCTTCTGGAGGCGAGCCCGGAGGACGTCCAGGCGGTGCCTGGCGGCTTTCAGGTGAAGGGCGTGCCCGAGCGGATGATCGGCTGGGACCGCGTCGCGGAATTCGCGCATCGCGGGTTCGGCTTGCCGGCCGCGGAGGCGCCCGGGCTCGAATCGACCGTCTTCTTTCGGCAAGACCAGCCGGCCTTCAGCTTCGGTGCCGGCCTCGCGGTCGTGACCGTCGACGGGGAGACCGGCCGGATTCGGCTCGAGCGGCTCGTCGCGGTGGACGACTGCGGGAATGCGATCAACCCGCTGCTCGTCGATGGACAGATCGTGGGGGCCCTCGCACAGGGAATCGGCCAGGCGCTCCTGGAGCACGTCCGGTACGGCGAGGATGGTCAGCTCCTCACCGGCACGTTCATGGAGTACGCGATGCCGCGCGCCGACGACATGCCGGACCTCGTTCTCGATCGCACGGTGACCCCGTCTCCGCTCAACCCGCTGGGGGCCAAAGGGGTCGGCGAGGGCGGCGCCTGCGTGGCGCCCCCGGCGATCGTGAACGCGGTCGTCGACGCGCTCTCGCCGTTCGGGATCCGCCACGTCGACATGCCGCTCACCGCCGAGAAGATCTGGCGCACCCTCCGATGACGCGCCTCATCTCGGCGCGCTCAAAGGGTGGGTGGTCATTCGCGGGTACATTGCCGACGTCTGCGTCGTGACGTGCGAGGCGTGGATGTCCCGGAGAGCCGGCTGACCGGCCTAAGGAGCAACCACGGTCAAGCTCGCGTCGTGGATGCTGGCGCAGGCCCGCATCATCGCAAAGGGGAAACGGATCCGGGACGTTCGGTGAGGCGGCGATGATCGTCAAACTGAGACGAAGGAACATGAAATATCGTGACCTGACGCCGAGTCAACCCTATGCGGTGATCGGCATCGAGGCCAATGATCTTCGCATCTTGAATGATGCCGGGCGGCCGTATCTCTACCCTCAGCGTCTCTTTGCCGTTGTCGATCCGCGTGAACCCGCCGATTGGGTGACGGAACTGGGTGATGACCGCGAGCGGTACGCGTATCCGCCGCTGCTCAACAAGCCGGGGTTCTTCGAGGACTTCTTCGACGAGAGGCCCAAGGCGATCGCCGCATTCTGGCGAGCCGTGAACCGGAGACTGGCCGCCGCCAATGACGTCGCGTAACGAAGCTCTCTCACGGCGTTCCGGAA
>JBGPXN010000231.1:0-6139 GCA_041492755.1 Methylomirabilia bacterium
AACGGCTTCTTCCTCGCCGTGGGCTTCTGCGGTCACGGGTTCCAGCACTCACCGGCCACCGGCCGCTACGTCGCCGAGTGGGTCCTCGACGGCAAGCCCTCCCTCGACCTCTCGCTCTTCGACCCCGGACGATTCGCCGGCCGCGCCGTCGAGCACGACCGCGGTCCCGACGCCGAATAGCCCAGGCCGCCGCCGGCTCGCCTCAGAGCCGGCGAGCGAATTCGAGGAGGGCACGGCTCCGCCGGGGCCCTCCGAGCGTTGGGGGGCATGGGGGGCCATGTCGGGGCCCCCCATGTACTCGAACGGCCAAGGCCGCTCGATTCAACAGGGGAGACAGCTCGGCGCTTGAGGCATTTTCACTCAGCGCCCGAGGCAGAAGTAGAGGAAGTCCAAGTCTCCCGGCGAACGGCCAATGCGCTCGAGGAGCAGTCCGGTTTCGGCGCGGTGGGCCGTGCCGTGGTTCACCAGGTGCGTGACGAGCTGGAACAGGGGGAGCTCGTACGGATTGCCCCGCGTATCGCGGTAGCTGACTGCGCGGTCGAAGTCGGCGTTACCCAGCGGCTCCACGAACGCCCGAAGCTCCACGTGGGTCGCCGCATACGCCTCACGCCACGGCTCGGTGATCGGCGCGTCGAGCTTCGGCGGCGGATCGCCCTTCCAGCGCGCGAGCCAGACACGCTGGGCGGCGAGGACGTGCTGGACGTTCCTGGTGAGGCTGCCGAAGTAGGACTCCACGGGTTTGGCGAGGTCGGCCGGCGTCATGCCGTCGATCGCCTTGAGAATCTTCGCGTCCGCCCACTCGTTGTAGGCGACGAGCTTCTTGAGATGCGCGGCATCGGCCATGAATCCTGCCTCCGAGCGCCATGCTACCCTACGCCCGTTCGCGAGGGAGGGTGTCATGTCCGCCGGGCTCGTGACCGGCAGCAGCAGCGGCATCGGGCTGGGGTAGGCGCCACGGCGGCGATGTCTCGACGGCGGCGCCCGGCATGAGGTTGATCGTCCTCGGGGTGGCGCTGCTCGCGGTGGCGCTGGCGTTGCCGCGGAACGCGACGCCCCAGGCCGCCGGTACGGCCGGGGACGAGGAGCGCGATCAGAAGTTCGTGGAGATGCTGCGCCGAGAGGACCCGGCGAGCGCCCAGCAGTACGTCACGCTCCGGGACGCCCGCAGCAAGACCGCGAGTGATCTCCGCCACGCCGAGGCGCAGTACCGCTCCGCCGGTCCCGAGCTGCGGAGCATCGTTCTCCCCCGGCTCAAGCACGCCCAGCGCGCGTACGCCGAGGCCTCGCTGGCGCTGCTCGATTACTTCGAAGGACGGGACCGCGGCGCGCTGGCCAAGTACGAGGCGGAGATCGCGCGGATTACCCGGGGTCTCGCGGAGTATGAACGCACCCGGGCCGAGCTACGCAGGCTCATCGACGGGCCCTGACGGCAAGCGCCGCCGGGGCGCGAGGTACAATAGCCGGAATGAAAGCATTCCTGACCGGCTTCGGCGTCCTCGCTCTGCTCGCGCTCGCCTGCGCTCCGACGGGCTTTGCGCAATCCAACGAAGAGCTGAAGAGTCTGAGGAAAGACCTCGAAGATCTGCGCAGGGGCCAGGCGCAGATCCAGCAGGAGCTTCAAGAAATCAAGCTGCTGCTCCGGGGCCGGGCGCAGGCGGCGGCCGAGCGGCCCACCATGGTCCTCAGCATCAAGGACGAGCCGTTCAAGGGCGTGAAGGACGCGAGGCTCACCCTGGTGGAGTTCTCGGATTACCAGTGTCCGTTCTGCGCCCGCCACGTTCGCGAGGCACTACCCCAGATCGAGCGCGACTATGTTGCCACCGGCAAGGTGAAGTACGTCTTCCGCAATTTCCCCATCGAGTCCATCCATCCCCAGGCATTCAAGGCGCACGAGGCGGCCAACTGCGCCGGCGAGCAGGGCAAGTTCTGGGCGATGCACGACCGGCTCTTCGCCAACCAGCAAGCGCTCGGCCCGAACGATCTCCCGGCCCACGCGCGATCCGTCGACCTTGATCTCGCGAAGTTCCAGCAGTGTCTCGACGGCGGAAAACAGGCGAGCCGGATCAGGGGCGACCTGGCCGAGGGCCAAAAGGCCGGGATTCAAGGCACGCCCACGTTCTTCCTGGCCATCACCGAGCCGGACCACTCGAAGGTGACTGCGGTCAGGGTGATCAAAGGCGCGCAACCGTACGCGGCCTTCCAGGAGGCGATCGACAGCCTCCTGTCCGGCGCGAAGTAGCCCGGTCGGGACCGTGGCCGACGACACCATATACCTCAAGCAGATGGAACTCGGGCCGATGCAGAACTTCGTCTATCTCATCGGGGACCCGGCGCGGCGTGAATGCGTCGTGGTCGATCCCGCCTGGGAGATCGACACCATCGTGGACACGGCGGCCGCGAGCGACATGCGGATCATCGGCGCGCTCGTCACCCACACGCACCAGGACCACGTCGGGGGCAGTCTCGAGTCCTGGGGGATGCCCGGGCGCATCCCCGGTGTGGAGGAGCTGCTCACGCGGGTGCCGGCCAAGGTTTACGTCCACAAGGCCGAGCGTGAATTCCTTCCCGGCTTCGGATCGGACCTGGTCAAAGTCGACAACCACGACACGTTGCCGGTGGGGCGGCTGACGCTCACGTTCCTGCACACCCCTGGTCACACGCCCGGCTCGCAGTGCTTCCTGGTGGATGGACGGCTCGTCTCCGGCGACACACTCTTCATCGGATCCTGCGGTCGCACCGATCTCCCGGGAAGCGATCCGAGCGAGATGTACTACTCGCTCACCCAGCGGCTGGGCGCGCTCCCCGACGACACCGTCCTGTACCCCGGCCACAACTACGGAGGCGAGTCGTCCACGATCGGCGACCAGAAGCGTCACAACCCGTTCATGCGCTTCACCTCTCTCGGCGACTTCCTCCACACCATGGGAGGCGGCCGGGTCCGTAGGATCTGAACCGCGCACCCCCGTTTCACGCCGGGCGACCTGCGGTGTCTTCTTCCGGTGAGTGGGTTGCCATCTTCGGGCGGAGGTGCGGGCATGGCGATCGACCGATCGTACGTCGAGCAGAACCGGGTCCAGCGCACGCGGCTTCACGCGCTGGTCGGGCGGCTGAGTGATCGCGAGCTGAATCGGGCGCTTGCGGCGGGCTGGACGATCGCCGCCTCGAATCCCTGCCGGACGAGCTGGTGGCCAGGAACGCCGCCACCGGCAACCTGCTGAACTTCGTCCGCGCGACTCACCGGCGCGACCACCGCGACGCCATCGAGGCGAGCCTCCGCGGCTGACCCCGCGCGCGCGGCTTACGACCGCTCCGCGCGAACCGCGCGATGGTCGCGGCCCCACGCGCCGCGAATCCGCCTACGCGCCGCGGATCCAGCCGAGCCCGTAGAGGAAGCGGTAGAGGTCGACCGTGACGTCCGCGGCGAGCTTGCGGGCCCAGGTGGCCCAGAACTCGCGGAGCGGCGCCTCCTGGGCCGGCTCGGCGATTTCGCACAGCGCGAGGAACGGCGTGGCCGGCTGCACGTCGGCCTTTACCAGCCGGCGTTCCTCGGTCACGACGCCGGTGGACCCGGTGTCGGAGACGTAGAGCGCGCCGCCGCGAGCGCCGGGTAGCTGTCCGAGCGTCACCGGTCCTTCCGATTCCAGCCACGAACGAATCGCCGGACCGCGGCCGGAGTGCGGCTTGATCTGCACGGTGAGCAGATGTCCCTCCACGCGGTCTTCCGTGCTCGCCGCGACGCAGCCGTAGGCATTGCGAATCATCCGGGGCCATCGCGGGAGCACCCGGCGGGTCCAGTCCGTGGGAGTGTTCAGCCGTTCCAGATACGGTGCGCTCGACAGCACGGCGGCGTTCTCGACCTCGTAGAGCGTGAAGTACGGCAGGGAGTCGCCGGTGGCCGCATAGCGCCGGCCGCGCAGGAAGCCGGGCACGGACAGGCGCTCGGGCATGTGCTGCCGCGCGTACCAGTCGTTGAAATCCGCCTCGGCGGCCGGTTCCACGTCGAGCCAGATGGCGAGCGCCGCTGCTCCGATCATGTCGGTTCCCCCGTGGCCACCACCTGTCCGGCGCTCATGTGCGTGCGTCGCGCGGACCATTTCTTGACGCGTTCCGATTGGTATGGTGTCATCGTTCGAGTCATGCCCCTCCGAAGCTGGCTCAAGGTCCGATTGATTGCCGGCTTCTTCGTCACCGTTCCCGCGATCGCCACCGCTTGGTTGCTGTGGATGTTCTGGACCCGGATCGACGACATGTTCGCGCCCATGTACGCGCGCCTCTTCGGTCGTTCCGTTCCCGGGCTGGGTTTCTTCACCGCGATGGCCATCATGCTCCTCATGGGAACCATCGCGCGAAACGTCGTCGGCCGCCGGGTGCTGGCCTGGGGTGACGCCGTGCTCTTCAAGGTGCCGGTCTTCGGCCGGCTCTACCCGTCGGTGAAGATGCTGGTCGACGCGTTCTCGCCGGAGCGCCGCTCCGGATTCAAGGAGGTCGTGCTCGTTCAACATCCCCGCGAGGGCGGCTACGCGTTCGGGTTCGTCACCAGCGAGCTGATCGTCGACATGCCGACCGGCAAGCGGGAGATGGCCAGCGTCTTCGTGCCCACGAACAACCTCTACCTCGGCGACGTGATCCTCGTCCCCCGGGAAGACATCATGGCGACGGGGCTCACGGTTGAAGAAGGGATCCGCATCATCCTGTCCGCTGGCACTGCCGCACCGTCTCGTCTTCCTCGATAGCTTCGTCAGGCGGCAGCTCATCTCGGAGAGAGGGGGCTGGCGCGCTGCGCTAACTATTCGCTCCGCGCCCCAGCCCCCTCTCTCCGGTTTGGCGGTCGGCGGCCGGTGTATCGCGTTGACACGCCCTACAGAGTCCGCGCCCAGGTGGTGATGATTTCGCCTAGGGGATAGAGTTTGCCGAAGAAGAAGTGGTCGGCGCCCGGGATCGTCCGCACCGTTGCTCTTGGCACGGCGCGGGCGAAGGCCTCGAGCTCTGCGGCGGGGCAAATGTGGTCGGCGTCGCCCGCAACGGCCAGCACGGGACGACTGAAGTTCGCGAGCGCGGGCCAGGGGGTCGTGCGGGCCATCGCGAGGGGCGGGGCGATCAGTGCCACACCGGCGAGCTCGTTCGGTGGCTCGCTGGTCGTGACCAGCGTGGTGACGACGGCGGCGCCGAAGGAATAGCCGGCGAGCGCCAGCAGTACCGGTGCTCCGACCCCGCCGGCCAGATGGCTCAGCGCGGCCGTTATGTCGTACTGCTCGGCCCGGCCCCCGTCGTGGGTTCCCCTGGAGTGGCCGACGCCACGGAAGTTGAAGCGGAGCGTCGCGAAGCCAAGAACGGCGCACACTTCGACGGCGCGAACCACGACCGGGTTGTCCATGTCTCCGCCGTAGAGCGGATGGGGGTGGCACACGACGATCGCACCCCTGGGAACGGCAGGGAGGCTCATCCGGGCTTCGAGGCTGACGCCGTCGCTTGTGGCGAGGCTCACCGGCTGCTCGGCTATCATACGAGCCCGAGAATACCCATGGCACCCTGGTCCGTCCAACGGGCATGCTGACCTGCTATCGGGCCCGCCGGCGTCTCGACGCCTTCGTCGACGGGGCATTGGCGACCGCCGATGCGCGTTGGGTGGCGGCCCACGTCACCGCCTGCCCACGCTGCGGCGCCGAGGCTCAGGCGCTTCGGCGCTTGCAGGCGGTGTTGCGCCGAGCGGTCATGCCCGGCGAACCCGGGGACTGGACGGGCTTTTGGCCGGGCGTGGTGCGCGGCATCGAGGCCAACCGCCGGCAGCCAGTCAGCGTGCCGGCCCGGCGGTCCTGGAAACCCCGGCTTGCCGTCGGCTTCGGTGGCGCGCTGGCGGCTGGCTTACTGGTGACACTGACGCTCTGGCAGCCATTTTTCTCCCCGAGCTATCCCGAGGGCGCCATTGTCGTGAGCGCCGCCGACACCACTCACCCGCGCGGTACCGTCATGGTCTACACGCCACCCGAGAAGGATGTGGCCGTGGTCTGGGTCTTTGGCGTCGACGACGACGACTGATTCGGGTGGGGCGTCGCGCTTCCAGCAAGCAGGGCACCGCTCAGAGGGTGTGAGGGAGTTCGAGGAGCGCCACGGCTCCGCCGGGGCGCTCCGAGCGCTGGGG
>JBGPXN010000175.1:0-9675 GCA_041492755.1 Methylomirabilia bacterium
ACAGGCTGGGCGTCGGCTACGACGTGCTCTCCGTCCTCAACCCGCGGCTCATCTACTGCGCGGTCTCCGGCTTTGGCCACACGGGGCCGGAGCGTACGACGGCCGCGTTCGACGGCAAGCTGCAGGCGATGTCCGGGATCATGTCGATCACCGGCGAGCCGGCCGGCGGCCCGATGCGCGCGGGGTTCGCGATCTGCGACACGATCGGCGGCATCACGGCGGCGCTGGCCGTGTCGAGCGCGCTCTACCAGCGCACGCACACCGGCCGTGGGCAGTTCGTGGACGTCGCCATGCTCGACGCCGCGCTCGCCTTCATCCCGGGCCCGGTATCCGAGTACACCGTGGCCGGCATCGAGCAGCGGCAGATCGGCAACGGCTCGGTGAGCCGCAAGCCCACCGCGAACCGCTTCCGGGCGGGCAACGGCTTCATCGTCCTCGCCGTGCTGACGGAAAAGCAGTTCGCGAGCCTCATGCGCACGATCGGGCGCGCCGACGCGCTCGCCGATCCGCGCTTCAAGGACTGGGCGGCCCGGACCGACAACGTGGCCGCGCTGCGCGAGGTCATCGAGGCCGCGCTGGCGGGCGACGATCCCAAGACCTGGGAGACGCGCCTGACGGCGGCCGACGTGCCGTGCGCCCGCATCTGGAAGATCGACGAGATCGTGGAGCATCCGCAGCTCGAGCACCGCGACGTGCTGCAGACGGTCGACTCGCGCTACGGCCCGATGCGGCTGGTGGGGGCGGGCTTCCGGCTCGCGCATGGCAGCCCGGGCATCGACCGGGAGCCGCCGACGCTCGGCGAGCACACGGACGAGATTCTCGCGGAAGCGGGCTACGGCGCGGCGGAGATCGAGCGGCTGCGCAGCGAGCGCGTCGTCTAGTGAGATGGGGGGCCCCGACATGGCCGGTTGATTAGGTAGGGGGCCCCGAGATGGCCCCCTACACCCCCACCGCTCGGAAGCGCCCCGGCAAAGCCGGGGCGCTCCTCGACGCTCCCGTTGTTGCATTGCCGCCCGCCTTGGCCTACGTTCGGCGTCTGGTTTCCCGCGGAGTTGCCTGCGAACAGGGCAGTGCCCGGCGGTTCCAGAGGAGGACGGCGATGAAGCTCGGCGCGCTCGCGATCATCGGGATCGGAGTGCTCGGACTGTCGGCATGGCCCGCGGCGGCCCAGCAGGTCCCCACCAGCGAGAAGATCGGGCAGGTAACCTTCCCGATCTCGTGCGCGCCGGCCGCGCAGAAGCCGTTCGAGCGGGCGGTCGCGCTGCTGCACTCGTTCTGGTACCTCGAGGCGGTGAAGAGCTTCACCCAGGTCACGCAGATCGATCCCCAGTGCGCGATCGGCTACTGGGGGATCGCGCTGAGCAACTGGACGCAGATCTGGTCGCCGCCGCCGCCGGCCGCCCTCAAGCGGGGGTGGGAGGCGGTCGAAAAAGCGAAGACCGCGACCATGAAGAGCCCGAAGGAGGCGGACTACATCGCGGCGGCGGCGGCGTTCTTCAAGGACGCCGACAAACAGGACCACCGGCCGCGGGCGATGGCGTACAGCCGCCTCATGGAGCAGGCGTACGCGAAGTATCCGAACGACCGCGAGGTCGCCATCTTTTACGCGCTCTCGCTGCAGGCGACGGCCGACCCCAAGGACAAGACGTACGCGCGGCAGAGGAAATCGGCGGAGATCGCGGAGAAGGTGTTCGCGGCCGAGCCGGACCATCCCGGCGCCGCGCACTACATCATCCACGCCTACGACTACCCGGCGCTCGCGCAGAAGGGTATTCCCGCGGCCAGCCGCTATGCGCAGTTCGCGCCGGCAGTGCCGCACGCGCTGCACATGCCCTCGCACATCTACGTGCTGCTCGGCATGTGGCCGGAGACGATCAAGGGCAACCTGGTGGCCGCGGAGGCGGAGAAGCAGCGCGGCAATCCCGACGACCGCATGCATGCGATCGACTACCTCGTCTACGGGTACCTCCAGCAGGCGCAGGACGCCGACGCCAAGCGGATCGTCGACGAGGCGCGCGGGATCATGGCGGACCTGGCGGCGAAGAACTACAACTCCGGCCGCCCGACCGCACATTTCGCGATGGCGGCCATCGAGGCGCGATGGGCGATGGAGCGCAACCGCTGGAATGAGGCCGCGGCCATCGATCCGCGTCCGAGCCGCTTTGCCCACACCGACGCGATGATCCATTTCGCCCGCGCCATCGGCGCCGTGCGCACGGGCAATCCCGCGCGTGCGAAGGCCGACGTCGACAAGCTCGCCGAGCTGCGCGAGGCGCTGCTCCAGGCCAAGGACGGGTACTGGGCCGAGCAGGTGGAGATCATGCGCCGGGGCGCGGCGGCGTGGGTGGCGCGGGCCGAGGGTAGGAACGACGAGGCGCTCGCCTTCATGCGGGCGGCCGCGGAACTCGAAGACTCAACCGAGAAGCACAACATCACGCCCGGACCCATCGCCACCGCGCGCGAGCTGCTCGGCGACATGCTGCTCGAGCTGAACCAGCCCGGGCCGGCCGTGCGCGAGTACGAGGCGTCGCTCCAGCGGGCGCCCAACCGTTTCAAGACGCTGTACGGGGTGGCGCGCGCGTCGGAGCTGGCCGGCGATCGGGACAAGGCGAAGACGTACTACGGCAAGCTCGCCGCCGTCGCCGCGGCCTCCGACAATCAGCGCCCCGAGCTGGCGCAGGCGAAAGCATTCCTGGGCGGGAAGTGACGCAATGAGCGTGGTGGTCGTCCGCGGCACGCCTTCGAGCCTCGCCCAGGAGGTCGCGGCCGGCCGTCATCGCTTGATCGCGGACGAGCCGGTGAGCGGCGGGGGGACGGACCGAGGGCCCACACCGTACGATCTGCTCCTGGCCGCGCTCGGGACCTGAACGTCGATGACGCTCGCGCTGTATGCGCGACGCAAGGAGTGGCCGTTGGCCGGCGTCACCGTCCGGCTGGAGCATTCGCGGATCCACGCCACCGATTGCGCGGAGTGCGAGACCAAAGAGGGCAAGCTGGACCGGATCGAGCGCGAGATCTGGCTCGAGGGCGTGCTCACCGACGAGCAGCGCGTGCGGTTGCTCGACATCGCGGAGCGCTGCCCGGTGCATCGCACGCTCGTCTCGGAGATCAACATCCGGACCCGCCTCGCGGCGGCGCCGATCGAGGCTGGCTAGGGACCCGATGATCGCCTCCGCTCGGATGTACTCGTGGTCTCCGTCACTGGCGGCGGCGTGGCACCGGCTACTCGCATCGGTGTCGGCGCGCGCCGGCGTGCCGCTCGAGGTGATGGACTCCTCGGCGCCGATGTCGCTCGACGAGCTGTGGCAGCGTGAGGATCTGGGCTGCGCGTTCATGTGCGGGTATCCGTGGGCGCTGTACACGAAGAAGCCGCAGCTGCTGGCGGCGCCGGTGCCGTCGCCCGCACGCTATGGCGGTCGGCCCGTCTACGTCACCGACTTCATCGTGCGGGCGGACGGGCCGCACCGCACGCTCGCCGACACCTTCGGCGGCTGCATCGCGTACTCGACCGAGCACTCGCACTCCGGCTACAACGCGCCGCGCTTTCATCTCCTCGGCTACCGCACGCCGGACCGGCCGGCGCTCTATGGCACCGTGATCGGCCCGTTCGTTCGCCAGGTGCCGTGTATCGACGCCGTCGTCGACGGGCGCGCCGACGTGGCCGCCGTCGACGGGTACGGGTTGGACCTGCTGCGCAAGCACGCGCCCGAAGTGGCCGGGCGCGTCCGGGTGGTGGAGACGACGATCACGGCACCGAGCGCGCCGCTGGTGGCTTCGCCCCTGGTGGATGCCGCCACCTGCGAGCGCCTGACCGCCGCGCTGGTGAGCGCGCACGAGGCGCCGGAGATCCGCGCCACGCTCGACGACCTCCTCCTCTCGCGCTTCGCCCGCGTCGGCGCCGGCGACTTCCAGGTGTTCCTCGACCGCCAGCACGCCGCCGAAGCCGCCGGCTACCCGAAGCTCGCCTGATGCGGACGCTCGTCCGCGGCGGCTGGGTCGTCGGCTTCGCCGGCGGCGGCCACACGCTGGTCCGCGACGGCGTGGTGGTGTTCGAGGCCGATCGGATCGTTCACGTCGGGCGCCGCTTCGACGGCACGGTGGACCGGGAGATCGACGCGCGCGACAAGCTGGTCAGCCCCGGATTCATCGACACCCACGTGCACTCCGGGCACCGCGCGTCGCATCGGCTCATCACCGACACCGGACGGCCCGACTATTTCGGCCAGCCCTTCTTCGAGATCAGCGTGCCGCGCGAGGGCACGCGCGTCGGCGGTGATCCGCGCTACGTGCGGCCGGACCAGCCGGGCGCCGACGCCGGGAGTCGGCTGCTCGCGACGTTCACCGTCGCCGAGCTGCTGCGGAACGGCGTGACGACGTTCATGGAGTTCGGCAGCCAGCGCCGCGTGCAGGAGGCGCTGCTGCCCGAGGTGGAGCGCCTCGGCATCCGGGGTTATCTCGGCGCGGGCTACGATTCAGGACGCTGGATCGGCGCCGCCCGCGACGGCCGGCTCACCGGCGTGGTCGACGAGGCGGCGGGACAGCGCGAGTTCGAGGCGGCGCTCGAGTTCATCAAGAGCGTCGACGGCGCCGCCGGCGGTCGGGTTCGCGGTCTCCTCGCGCCCCGCGAGGTCGAGACGTGCAGCCTCGATCTGCTGCGCGCGACCCGGAAGGCGGCCGATGCGCTCGGCATGCCGATCGTCACCCACGCCGCCTACAACGTCCACGAGTTCTTCGAGATCGTGACCGAGTACCGCATGACGCCGATCGAGCTGCTGGACTCGCTCGGTTTCCTCGGGCCCGACGTCACCATCGGCCACGGCAACCTGATCGCCGAGAACGGGCTGCTCAGCTACTCCGGCGGCCGCGACCTCGAGATCATGGGCGCGCGCGGAGTGACGGTCTCGCACTGCCCGGTGAACATCTCGCGCCGCGGGCGATCGCTCGACTCGTGGCCGCGCTATCGCGCCGCCGGCGTGAACATGGCGCTCGGCACCGACACCTACCCGCGCGATCTCGTCATGCAGATGCGCATCGCGTCCTATGCCGGCAAGGTCGTCACCCACGACCTCTTCGCCGCCTCCGCCGCCGAGGTGTTCACGGCGGCGACGCTCGGGGGTGCCCGCGCGCTCGGCCGCGACGACCTTGGCCGGCTCGCGCCGGGCGCGAAGGCCGATCTGCTCGTCATCGACCTGAGCGGGCGCGACACCCTGCGCTTCGGCCCGGTGCGCGACCCCATCAAGAGCCTCGTCGAGTGCGGGATCGGCGACGACGTGGAGACCGTGATCGTGGACGGCGTGGCGCGCATGAGCGAGCGCAGGATCCCCGGGGTCGACCTGGCCGCGATTCGCCGCGAGGCGCAGGCCGCCGGCGAGGACGTGTGGGCGCGGTTGCCGGAGTGGGACGCGCTCGGCCGCACCGCCGAGCAGATGAGCCCGTGGTCCTATCCGCTGAGCACCGACCCGTGATGAACCGCAAGGCGGGATTCCACCAGTGACTCCACGACAAGGAGTGATCCGATGAAGATGCCGCTGCGTCTGGCCCTCGTGGCGTTCGCCCTCGCCGTGTCCGCGACGGGCGCCCTCGGGCAAGCCTATCCGACGCGCCCGGTGGAGTTCATCATTCCATTCGCGCCGGGTGGCCCGACCGACACCGCGATCCGCCTCATCCAGCCCGCGCTCTCGGCGAACCTCGGTGTTCCCGTCGTCCTCGTCAACAAGGCGGGGGGCGGTGGCGCCATCGGCATGGACGCCGTCGCCAAGGCCAAGCCCGACGGCTACACGCTGGCCGCGACCGTCCGCTCGACACTGACGATCCTCCCGGCCAGTCAGCCCGACGTGCCGTACAAGATCTCGGACTTCGCGCCCATCGGCGCGTACGCCGTCGACTCCCAGATCGTCGTGGTCAAGAGCGGGGCGCCCTGGAAGACGCTCGAGGAGCTGGTCGATCACGCGAAAAAGAATCCCGGCAAGCTGACCTACGGCTCGGCCGGGCAAGGCACCAACAGCTTCTTCACCATGGAGCTGCTGAAGCTCGCCTACGGCCTCGACATCGGCCACGTGCCGTTCGGAGGGTCGGGCCCCGTGAAGAACGCGATCCTCGGCGGTCACGTCCAGGTCGGCGCCGCCGCGCTGAGCCCGATGCTCTCGGTCATCCGCTCTGGCGACGTGGCCGCGCTGGTGACGAGCGCGACGCGGCGCATCCCCGCCGTCGCGAACGTCCCCACCATGACGGAGAAGGGGCAGCCGGACGCCTCCCTCAGCACGTGGGCCGAGCTCTGGGCGCCCGCGAAGACGCCCAAGCCCGTCGTCGACCGTCTCGCGCAAGCGCTCGAGAAGACGATGAAGGACCCGGCGGTCGGCGCGGCCATCGAGAAGGCGGGGCTGCAGGTCGAGCATCACGATCCCGTGGAGACACTGAAGCTGGTCGAGCGCGAGAACGAGGTCGTGCGGGCGGTGGCCAGGAAGCTCGGTCTCGGCAGGTAGTGCGCCGCCGCGATCTCGCGGCTGCCATCGTCCTGCTCGGCTTCGGCGTGCTCGCGGTGAGCCAGGCGCGCGGTCTCCGGCCTGGCTCCGTGGTGGCGCCCGGCCCCGGCTTCTTTCCGCTCGGCCTGGCCATCGCCTTCTCGCTCGTTTGCGTCGGCCTCCTGGTCAGCGCGGTGCGGGCCCCGGCCGGGCCAGCGCCGGGCGCCTCGGGCGCCGCCGCGAGCGGGCGGCTCAAGGCCGTGGCGACCATCGCCGGGTTGGTCGCGTACGCGCTGCTGATCGAGCCGCTGGGCTTCCGCCTGGCGACGCTCGGGCTCCTTCTCTTCTTCTTCAAGGCGCTGCAAGGCCAGCGCTGGCGTGTTGCCTTGCCCGCGGCCGCCGGCACCGCGCTCGTGATCGACCTCGTCTTCCGCCGCTGGCTGGGCGGCAACCTGCCGTCCGGCCCGTGGGGTTTCTGAGCGGTGGACCTGTTCGGCGGCCTCGCCTACGGCTTCTCGGTCACCCTGGCGCCGGCCAATCTCTTCGCGTGCTTCGTCGGCGTGTTCGTGGGCACGCTGATCGGCGTCCTGCCCGGTATCGGTCCCGTGGCCACGATGTCGCTGCTCTTGCCCGTGACGTACGCGATGTCGCCGACGGCGTCGATCATCATGATGGCCGGCGTCTACTACGGCGCGATGTACGGCGGGTCGACGACGTCGATCCTCGTCAACATTCCGGGCGAAGCGGCCTCCGTGGTCACGTGCCTCGACGGGTACCAGATGGCGCGGCAGGGGCGCGCCGGCCCGGCGCTCGGCATCGCCGCGATGGGGTCGTTCATCGCGGGCACCCTGAGCGTGCTGGGCATCATGCTGCTCGCCCCGCCGCTCACCGCCGTCGCGCTGCGCTTCGGCCCGCCCGAGATCTTCACCTTGCTGTTGCTGGGCTTCACCATGGTCACGTACCTCACGGCCGGCTCCAAGCTGAAGGCGGTCGCCATGGCCCTGCTCGGCATGCTGCTCGGCACCGTCGGCCTCGATCCGATCACCTCGACGCCGCGCTTCACGTACGGCAGCCTCACCCTCGGCGACGGGCTCGGCCTGGTGCCGATCATCATGGGCCTCTTCGGCATCAGCGAGGTGCTGGTGAACATCGAGAAGGGCATCCAGCAGGAGGTTTTCCAGACGCGGATCAAGGGTCTCTGGCCGACGCGCGAGGACTGGCGGCGCTCGGCCGCCCCCATCGCGCGCGGCAGCGGGCTCGGCTTCTTCCTCGGCATCCTGCCCGGGATCGGGGCCATCATCCCGACGTTCATCTCGTACGCGCTCGAAAAGCGCGTCTCGAAGTATCCCGAGCGCTTCGGCACCGGCGTCATCGAAGGCGTGGCCGCGCCCGAGGCGGCGAACAACGCGGCCACCGGTGGCGCCATGATCCCGCTCCTCACGCTCGGCATCGCGCCCAACGTCGTGATGGCCGTGCTGCTGAGCGCGTTTCTCATCCACGGCGTGCAGCCCGGGCCGCTCTTGATCCGCGAGCACCCCGAGATCTTCTGGGGCGTGGTGGCGAGCATGTACGTCGGCAACGTGATGCTGCTCGTGCTGAACCTGCCGCTCATCGGGCTCTGGGTCCAGCTCCTGCGCGTGCCCTACGGCATCCTGTTCCCGCTGATCCTGGTCTTCTGCGTGATCGGGGTCTACAGCGAGTCGGGCAACCCCTGGGACATCATCGTGATGCTCGCGTTCGGCGGGCTCGGCTATCTCATGCGGAAATTCGACTTCGAGCCCGCGCCGATGGTGCTGGCGTTCGTGCTCGGGCGGATGGCGGAGGAGTCGTTCCGCCAGTCGCTCCTGATGTCCCGCGGCAGGATCGACATCCTGCTCACGCGCCCGATCGCCACGACGTTTCTCGTCGTCGCGATCCTCGTGATGCTCGCTCCGCTCGTGGTCCCGCCCGTCAAGCGCATGCTCCGGACGGTGCCGCTGGAGGAGGCCGACTAGGACGTGAGGGCCCGGAGATGCCCGCTACGTGTGCGTCGGAGAGCCGCGGTCGTCCTGGAGCGACGCGTTGTAGTTGGCGTCGTACCACCAGTGGAGATAGGCGTCGTAGGTGATGGGCGGATATGTCGGTGGGCGTTCCGGCCCCTGGCACGTCGGCAGGCAGGCGATGACCGTGTCCAGGTGAGGGCCGAGGAAGTACGGGATCGCGTAGCGATGCGTGCTCAGCGGCGGCACGGCGCGATGCGGGGTCGACTTGAAGCGCCCGTTCGTCCAGCGCGCCATCATGTCGCCCGAGTTCACGGCGAACGACCGGGGGACGTACGGCACCTCGAGCCAGGTGCCGGACGGCATCCTTACCTGGAGCCCCGGGACCTCCGTCTGGGCCAGGAAGGTGAGGAAGTTGGCGTCCGTGTGCGGCGCGATGCCGAACTGGTTCGCGTCGGCCGGCACCGGCGGATAGTGCGACAGGCGGAACGAGAACTGGCTCTCGGCGAACGCGGCATCGAAGTAATCGGGTGCGAGATCGAGCGCGACCGCGCAGACGGGCAGGAGCCGGCGTCCGAGCGCGTCGACCGCGTCGGTGTAGGCGAGCACGGTGTCGCGAAATCCCGGGAGAGCGTCGGGCCAGCGGTTCGGCCCGGCGAAGCGACGGCCCGAGGTCACGAGCGGATCGTCCGGCCCCCGTTCGCGCTTGGTGAAGAACGCCTCGTTCAGGTCGGGCTTCGTGTTGGTGTTCACTTCCGACGTCCAGACGGCGTACCGGTTCATCGCCATGTAGCCGTTGTTGTGCTCGTTCATCCGGAGCGCCATCTTCGCGTCGAGCGGCTGGTCGTGAAAGCGCCTGGCCTCGGCGAACGTCCGAGCGATCAGCTCCTGCGACACACCGTGGCTGACGATGATGAAGAAGCCGATCTCCTCCAGCGCGTAACGGAGCTCGGCGGCGGTGGCCTCGAGCGCTCCGGCCGCGCCGCCGAGATACGCCGCGAGATCGATGATGGGGATCGCGGCGCTCTCGACGCCACCGGATCGTCGGTGCACTGATATGGCCATCGCCATCCTCCCGCGTTGCCCCCACATAATACGGGAACGGGGCACGGAACGCCCCGGCCGGGTAGGATGCCGTGGCATGGACGTCCAGGTGCCCGTCCCGGAGGAGACCTTCGACGTCGTCATGGGTGACGGCGCGATCATCCGGGTCCGCCGGCATGGACAGCCTGACG
>JBGPXN010000329.1:0-2016 GCA_041492755.1 Methylomirabilia bacterium
CTGATCCGGGCCTCCGATCGGTCCCCCCACCTGGGGGTCATTCCCCGGGCCCCGTGGGGGATTCTCCCCAGGACGTCTGGGGGCGGCTCCCATGGCGGTGATGACCGCCCGCAGATACGTTGAGCGAGCACGAGGGATCGGGAGCAACCTTGATCCGGAGCATATGGAGGTCGACGCGTCCGTCGGACGGTCGCAGGCTCGAGAAGTCGGGGTAAACTGGCGAGTCCCCGGAATACCGCACCCCCGACGTATTCCCGCCCGGATGGAAAGGAGGCCGATGTGGTGACGCGCAGCGCGACCCGCATTCCCGACCTCGTTCGCAAGCACGAGGCCGACATCCTCGCCGACTGGATCAAGCAGCAGCTCGGCGCCACGACGCTGCGGAGCGATCTGACGACGGCCGCCGATCTGCGCGAGGAATGTCGCCGCTTCCTCCGGCTCTTCGCCGAGGCCGTCCAGCGCAACGCGGACGACGTCACCGCCGACGCGTGGAACGAGGTCCGCGACGCCCTGGGCGAGCTGTCCCGGAGCCGGGCCCGTGCCGGCTTCAGCCCGTCGGAGACGGCCACCTTCGTGTTCTCGTTGAAGCAGCCGCTGTTCACGCGCTTGCGCGAGGACGTCGGCCGCGACGCCGAGGCGCTCGCCGACGAGGTGTGGCGGCTCACCGTGCTGCTCGACACGCTCGGGCTCTACACGACCGAGGTCCATCAGAAAGGGCGCGAGGAGGTCGTCGTCCGCCAGCAACAGGAGATGCTGGAGCTTTCGACGCCGGTCGTGCAGCTCTGGGAGGGGATCCTCGCCTTGCCGCTCATCGGCACCCTCGACAGCGCGCGCACGCAGGTGGTGATGGAGAACCTGCTGCAGAAGATCGTGGCCACCGGCGCCGGCATCGCGATCATCGACATCACCGGGGTGCCGACGGTGGACACGCTGGTCGCCCAGCACCTGCTCAAGACGGTGGCGGCGGCGCGATTGATGGGCGCGGACTGCATCATCAGCGGGATCCGACCGCAGATCGCCCAGACCATCGTGCACCTCGGCGTGGATCTCGGGAACGTCATCACCAAGGCCACGCTGGCGGACGCCTTCGCGATCGCGCTCGCGAAAGCCGGGACGTCGCTGACCCGCGCCCTGCCGCGCGCCTGAGCCGTCCGGCGTGGAGCACATTCCGATCCTCAAGATGGGCGAGTTTCTCCTGGTCACCATCCAGGTGGACATGCACGATCGCCTCGCCCTCACGCTCCAGGACGATCTCACCGATCGCATCGTGAAGCAGCGTGCGCGCGGCGTGCTCATCGACATCTCCGCCCTCGAGGTCGTCGATTCGTTCATCGGGCGCATGCTGAGCAACATCGCCGCGATGTCGCGGGTGCTCGACGCCCAGACGGTCGTGGTCGGCATGCAGCCGGCCGTGGCGATCACGCTCGTGGAGCTGGGCCTCGCCATGCCCGGCATCCGCACGGCGCTGAACGTCGACAAAGGGGTGGCGCTGCTCCGGGCCGCGCTCGGCACCGGCGACCACGAGGATGGCCGTGGCCGCGGATGAGATCCGTCCCGTCCGCTCCCCGGAAGACGTCGTCAGGGTGCGACAGGTCGTTCGGGCGTTCGCGGTGGACATCGGCTTCAGCCTCGTGGACCAGACGAAGATCGTCACCGCCGCCAGCGAGCTCGCTCGCAACACCCTGACCCACGGCGGCGGCGGCACCGTGCGCCTCCAGACGGTCGAGTCCGGCGGACGCCGTGGCCTCAAGCTGGTCTTCGAGGACAAGGGTCCGGGCATCGCCGACCTGCAGCTCGCGCTCAAGGATGGCTACACGACGAGCGGCGGCTTCGGGCTCGGCCTCGGTGGCGCGCGGCGCCTGTCCAATGAGTTCGCAGTCGAGTCCACGCTGGGTGAAGGCACCCGTGTCACCATCGTTCGCTGGAAATAACGGCACCCTCGTGCTCGGCATCCGCGATCCGAGCCAGGTGGCCGCTGCGCGCCGCGAGGCGATGGCCCTGGCCGGCGCGCTGGGA
>JBGPXN010000163.1:0-10418 GCA_041492755.1 Methylomirabilia bacterium
CGTCAGGAACCTCCAAGAAGGTGGGCTAGGGCCTCTTACCGCTCCTGAATCGCGTCCGTGGACGGCGCCAGCGGGGCGCTCGCGGTCACCGCGGTCAGGAGGAGTTCCACCCAGGAAGACCCCTTCGTCTTACTCGGCCCGCACGTCGCCGGGATGGCAGGTCGTGCCGGCCGGGGGTGCCGGCACGTTCTGCTGAAAGTAGAACGCTCTTAAGGATGCCCGTGTAGCGCCACGTCGTCCCCGGGCAAGAGTCAGCCCCCAAAAGGGCTACCGGCTCGTGAACGCAGGCACGATGTCAGGGTTTCCCGCGTCGGCAACGTGATCTTTGTTGGGTTCAATTCGGGCCGCAGAGGGCCAGAGAGATGAAATCGGTAGTGTTCGCTATGATCGCGCTCTTCACGTCTCTCGTCGTGGTGGCTTGGACCGCCGATGAACCGACCGGGTTCCGAAATACCCCCTGGGGGTCGCCGTGGAGTCCCGCCGGGTTTAGAGCGCTTCCAGGCTGCGAGAATCAAGGAGCCATTCTAACCTTCGTGGGTAACGCCTTCGTTGAGGTCCACCATACAGAATGCGTCGACTACAAGATGGCCGAGGAGGTTCGGACGAATCTGCTCCTTACGTACTCGGACGTAAAGATGGGCTCGCTCGAGGGGTCACAGATAGCGCTGCGTAGTCTCGCCTTCCAGCGGTCGTGGGGGCTTTCGGCGAGTCAGCGAGCAAGCGCACGTCGAGGTCGACACCCTCGTGAAGCTGCGTCGCTTGAATGGCGAAGATGGCCAGCTCTTCCCTGATATGGCCGAGCGTCGCCAGCAAATCCCCGCGACCATGTACGGGCTGCAAGCCTACCAGATCAACTTTGCACATGAGTACTTTGGTCAGATCCGCGCGGCCACACTGAGCCGATTCGGCCCGCCAACGACAAACGTCACCGAGGCTCTCCAGTCGTTGGGCGGCGCGACGTTCAAGGGCGACCGCATGATGTGGGCTGGCGAAAATACGATCGCGATCCTGAGGGAGTATGGTGGCACCATTCGATCGGGGTACCTCGCCGTCACGACGCGGGCCTATTTCGACGCGTTGAACGCAAAGGATCAAGCCACCGGTCGTGAGATCAAGAAAGGCTTCTGATTCACCTAACCCGCTACCCACAGGAGACCCCAATGGACATCGGACTCGGACTCGTGATCAGTGGACTCGCCACGCTCGCGTTCTACGGCGTGACAGCGATCCTCGAAGCCACGGGCGTGCTTCAACCGAAGGTGCCGCCCACGATCAGCGCCCCGGCCGGTCCCCGTGCTGAGGAGTCGGCGGGCCCACTGAGACTGAGCAACGGAGGATCAGACCATGACGACGCATATCGTGAACGGTGACGCGGCGAACCTGAACGGATGGACCCCCGCGTCGCTGGCGGCGGCGCTGCGTGATCCGCTTGCAGCATTGGGCGTCGATGTCGAGTGCCGACCCCAGGAGTCCGGGCTCGGCGGGCTCCAGGACGAGTGAGCGGCGAGGGCGCAGCCTTTTTCGCCGGACTCGGAGGCGTAGTTCTCTTTTTCCTCTGGAAAATCTGGGGCGCACTCTCGAATATCGCGCGGCTCCTAGAGCGGCTCATCGATGCGGTTGCCGAGTCACGGGAATCAAACTGAGACACTACCCAGCGCTGCGGGGCTCGCGCCGCACCGCGGCCGCCAGCGTGCGCCTTTCACGCCCACCGACGCCCCCGCGACCTCGGCGCGAGAGATTCAGGCGCAGCGGGCCGAGGCGGAGGGGACCTGCGGAAGGACCAGGGCATCAGCGGGCGCCTCTCCAGGCGCGCCGACGAGTTGGAAGTAAACGTTTACCGCCACGGCACCGACGGTGAGGCGCACAAAGCACACGATGTCGTCATGCGGGCCGCCTTCCCGCGGCGTGCACCGTGCCGTTGGGTGCTTGGCCTTGATGTCGGCCTCGCTCGCGCCGAAGGGAATGTCGCGGAAGCCGGTCGGCGCGTCGGCGGCCAGCGCGGCGAGCGGAAATTCGAGCGCGAAGACGGCGGCTGACAACGGCGCTCGCACTGACTCCTGAAGGCGACCCGGCGCGAGCAGCATGTTGCCGAGGCCCACCACCGCCCACAGCAGCCCGATGATGATCATCGCGAGACCCATGCCGGCCTCCTCGTCGGGCTCGATCCTACCGCCGCGGCTTCGCTCCTGTCCGTCGGGGAACCCACGACCGCCTGGCGGGTCCTGATTGCCGGGCTCCCCACAACTTCACCGGAACTTCACCGGAGCCCACGTCGAGCCCCGCCGTCCCGACGCATGGTATATCGTAAGTGCCGGTCGTGATTGACTCGGAGGGCTAGCCTCAACTGGCAAGGCAGTGGACTTGAAATCCACCGAGGCGCAAGCCTCATGGGGGTTCGAATCCCTCGCCCTCCGCCATAAATACGAACACTTCGGGCCGGGTGGTGAGCCGGGCTCGTGGTGTGACTGTGACGGCTAGCTCTGAGCGGACCTCAATGGTATGACCGTGCGGGCGGAGGCTGCGTCGGTAACGGCTTGGGTCGCGAGCAACGCATCGGCCACGTCCTGCTCGTCCACGATGGAGTACGGTGGAACACGAACTTCCGCAACCGCCGTGGTGCCATCCTTCCGGCGGTACTCCCGGGCCGCCTGGCGGCGCGCGATGATCTCGCCGAGCCGGCCCACCGACGGGATCACCCGCGGCATGCCGTTCTTCACGTTCGCTCGCCGGAGTCGGATGGCCCGGCCATCGCGGTCGACATCGGACCATCGGAGTGTCCGCGCTTCACTCTGATGCCACCCCGTCGAGTAGATCCACCGCCACCAGTCTTGGAGGTCGTCGGGCAGGGCCCGCGCACCAGGGATGCTGCCCGGCCACGACGCGAGCGTAGGACGTGATGGGGTCAACGCCACGGGTCGGATACGGTCCTTAGCCGGCGCGCGCCAAGTCGCTGCACGCCCATGAATCTGCACACCCCTGCAAAACGGCGAGGAACGATGTGAAGCAGGCTGGCGGATCACCCCACCGGCAACCTATCGACAACCCGAGCATGCTGGAGCGGCACGGGAATTGCCCGCCCCGTCACCATGCTCGACTGTATGTGGTGCCACGAGCCCATTCGCGAAAACCACGACTTCTGCCTTCTGCCCTTCGCGGTCTACCATACCGCGTGTTGGGATCTGCGGTGTGCGTCGGTGGGCAGGGGCGGGCATCCGCCAGTCTTTCGCAGCGGCCGCGCACATCATCCGGAGTAGCGACCCCACCCGACGTCACAACCTGAGGGACGGGCACGTTCCCGTTCGCGCCCGCTGCACGCTTGGCGGTCAACGTGGAACGGCATCGGCCTGATCGCCGCCGGCATGGTGGCTTCGCACCTCTGAGGATCTTGTCGATGTAGCTTCCCATGCGCCTGCCCAGATCGGCCGGGTTCACCCCGTAGGAGATGAGACCGCCGGCATCCGCGAACTCCCGGATCCCGTAGATGGCTGGAAGCTGCTTCTCGCGGGCGAACTCGACGATGCGTGCTGGCGACGGCGATCGGGCGGATCGGCGTCGCGGCTGCCTTCACGGCCGCGATCATGGTCACGCTGAGCATGCAGGGCGTCTCGCTCTGGGTTCTTGGCGCGAACGCGACGGCACGCGGCGCCCCGGGTGGTGCGGGTGGTCGGTCGCCCCGCGAAGGCTGACGCCCGTTACGTCGCGCTCAGCGGTGGACCGTCGAACCGCTCGCGCGTCGCGAACTCCGGCACCGCCTTCCGCTTGAGCTTCGTGAGCCTTCGGGTTGGTCGCCCCAGCGGCATGACCGCGCACACCGCGACGTGGCGGGGGATGCCGAGCAGCTCCTGGAGCTTCGGCTCCTGCGCGACCGGGAGCGTCGTGATCGTGCCGCCGTAGCCTTCGTGGCGGGCTCCCATGAGGATGTTCCAGGCGAAGGGATAGACGGACGCGCCGCTGATCACGCCGACGCGGGGAAGGAGCTGGTCGATCGAGGCGACGACCTTGAGATCGACGCAGACGACGAGAACGACCGGCGCCTTGGTGAACGGCTCGGTCAGGCGGGCCGGCACCTGGGTCCGCTCGATCGTCGCGGCGTCGACCGTCGTCGCATCGATCGTGTTCCACGGACTCTCGCCGGCGGCGACCTGGGCGGCGTAGCGCTTGGCCGCGGGGACGGCGAGGTCCGAGAGCGCTTTGCGCGTCGCCGGATCGCGGACGACGACGACGTGCCAGCCCTGGCGGTTGCCGCCGCTGGGGCCGAAGCGCGCGTGATCGAGGATCTTGAAGAGCACCGCGTCGGGGACGGGCTCGTCGGTGAACTCCCGGGCGGCGAAGGTGGTCCGCATGACGTCGTAGAGCTCCATGCCTGTCTCCTCGTCCGCCGAAGATACACCGAGGGCGTGGATTGCGGGCATCGTCGGCGCGCGGTAGGGTACGCGGTCATGCGGCCTCAGCACGGTCGAGCGCCGTGACGATCAAGGGCCGGACGCCCATGCGCCAGCGGGCCGGCGCGCTCGTTCTCGCCGGCGTCGTGCTCGCCGTGAGTGCGTGCAGCGTGGCCCGGAAGGTCTACGATCCGACGCGCTGGGTCTACGAGAGGAAGGACGCGACGCCGGCCCGGCTCGACCGCGACATGACGTCCTGCCGGCGGGAATCCATCGACTTGAGCAAGTTCGCGCCGACAGCCTCGCAGCGGATCGATCGCGAGAAGTTCAACCGGTGCATGGAACGACACGGCTACACCGTGCGGACCGAGCAGGAGGAGTGAAGGCGCCCCTCCCTGGTGCGGGTTTTCCCTGATAGCCCCCGCGAGCCAGTCTTGGCAGTATGCGCCCGTGACGATCACGGCCGTCACCACGCCGGACGGGTTCGCGCGATGAGCAGGGGATCCGCGCGCTGATGGACGGCGAGCGCGCCCGTCGGTTCGAAGTGCTGACCCGGCTGGCGCAGAGCGTCACGCGCTCGCCCGACCCCGCCGAAACGCTGCGGCAGGTCGCCGCCGCCGCCACAGAGCTGGTGCCGGATTCCTACGCGGGCATCTGGGTCGCCCAGGACGACCGCCTGCTCCTACGCGCCGAAGCCGGCCGGCGCCAGCCGCCGTTGCCGGGCCGGCGCACGACCATGACGGCCGACGAAGGCTTCGGCGGCCCGGTCGCGCGCTGGGCCAAGACCCGCGTCGTGCCCGATATCTCCGCCGATGCCACCGCGCTCAACCACGAGTGGATGCTCGCCGAGGGGTTCGTCTCGTACGTGGGGGTGCCGCTGATCGCGCGCGAGCGCCTGGTGGGCGTGCTCACGTTGCTCTCTCGCGAGCGCTGGGACTTCACCGCGGACATGCAGGAGGTTCTGGAGTCGTTCGGCGCGCAGGCCGCGATCGCGATCGCGAACGCCGACGCCTATCATCGCCTCCGGCGGCTGGCCCGGCTCAGCCGTACCGTCTCGGCGTCCCTCGACGTCGAGACCGCGTTGCGCGAAATCGTGGGCGCCGCCGCCGAGCTCATGGCCGTGCCGGCGGCGGGGTGCTGGATCGCGGACGAGACCTCCGCGCGGCTCGGCCTGTGCGCGTTTTCCGATCCCGAGGCCGCCGTGGGCCTCGCTGCCGATACGGTGCCGTTCGGGCGCGGGCTGGCGGGGTGCACCGCGTCGGCGCGGGCGCCGGTGCACGTTCCCGACGTCTTCGCCGACCCGAGAACGGTCTCGCGGACGTGGTACGAGGCCCGCGGCCTGCGCAGCTTCCTGGGACTGCCCGTGATCTACGAGGGCTCTCTGCTCGCCGTGCTCGGATTGTTCGGCCGCCGGCCCTTCGAGCTGGACGCGCCCCATCAGGATCTGCTCGACACCTTCGTGGCCCACGCGGCCACCGCGATCCGGAATGCGGGGCGGTATCAGGACAGCGAGCGCCGGCGGCGCTCGGCGGAGGCGCTCGCGCAGATCGACCGGGCGCTCGCCGACTCGCTCGACCCCGACGTCGTCTGCGCCCGGATCGTGGAAGAGATCAGTCAACTGCTCGGCGTGCGGGCCGCGGCGCTGTTCCGATTGGACCCGCAATCGGGCGCGCTCGCGCTCATCGCCCGCTCGAGCGGCGAAGGAACGTTTCCGTGGCTCGCGGTCATTCCTCCCGGCGTGGGCATCGGCACGCTGGCCGTCGCGCGGGGATGCGTCGTGGTGACGCGCGACTGCCTGGAGACGGACGAGATCTCGTTCACGCCCGAGTTCCGCCGGCTCCTCGAGGATTCCGACGAGCGCGCGATGCTGGCGGCGCCGCTGATTGCCCACGGCCGCACGATCGGCGTGTTGATGGTTCGCGATCGCACGGGCCGGGAGTTCGAGGAGACGGCCCGCTCGCTGGCGCAAGGGCTCGCCGATCGCGCCGCGATCGCCCTGGCCAACGCCAGCCTCTTCGCGGCCGAGAAAACGGCCCGCGCGGCGTTGGCGTCGGAGCGGCGCGTCCTCGAGCTCATCGCCACCGGCGCCCCCTTGTCCGAGGTGCTCCACGCCGTGTGCCTCGGTGTCGAGGCGCAGAGCGAGGGCGCCCTCTGCGCCGTCATGCTCGTCGGCCGTGAGCGAGACGGCCTTCATCCGGGCGGCAACGGAAGCGTGCCCGAGGAGTTTCTGGAGGGCACCGCGCGCCTGCCCATCGCGTCGACGGCGGCGGCATGCGGCACGGCCGCCTGGCGCAAGGCCCCGGTGGTGACGTTCGACATCGCCGAGGATCCGCTGTGGGCGGGGCGTCGGGCGCGCGCGATGAGCTTCGGGCTGCGCGCCTGCTGGTCGACGCCGATTCTCGCGGCGGGCGACGAGGTCCTGGGCACCGTCGCGGTGTACTCGCGTTCGCCGCGTCACCCCACGGCGGCCGAGGCGCACGTGGTGGACCAGGCGACGAACCTGGCCCGCATCGCGATCGAACGCGACCATGCCGAGACCGCGCTCCGCGAGAGCGAATCCCGGTTCCAGGCGTTCATGGACAACAGCCCGGCCGTGGTGTGGGTGAAGGACGAGCACGGCCGCTATGTCTACGCGAACCAGGCGTATCTCAAGCAAGGCGGGTGGGCGTTCGTGGACGTCGTGGGCAAGACGGTGTTCGACCTCTGGCCCGAGTCAACGGCGCGACGAATCTCCGACGACGACGAGGCGGTGCGCCGGCTCGGCGAAGTGAAGACGTTCATGGTCGAGCTGCCCCGGCCCGACGGCACCCGCGGTGAGTGGCTCGCCTACCGATTCCCGATGCGGGACGCGGCCGGCCGCCGGCTGCTGGGCGGCGTCAGCATCGACATCACGGAGCGGCGGCGCGCCGAGCGCGCCCTGAAGCGTGAGACGGCATTCGTGGAGTTGATGCAGGTCGCCGCGGTGGCGGCCAACCAGTCGCCCAGCGTGGAGGCCGCGCTGCAGACCACCGTCGACGTCATTTGTCTGCACACCGGCTGGCCGGTGGGTCACGTCCTGGCGCTGGACGAGCGCAATGTCGAGATGGTCTCCGCCGGCGTGTGGCACCTCGAGGATCCCGACCGCTACGAGGCCTTTCGCGCGGCCACGGCGGGCGCGCGCTTCGTGGCCGATGACGGATTGATCGGGTCCGTGATGCGCGATCGCCGGCCGGCGTGGACCGGCATGTTGTGCCACGGGATTGCCCGACCCCGCCATCTCGCGGCCCGCGACGCGGGCCTCACCTTCGCCATCGCGTGCCCCGTGCTCGTGCGCAACGAGGTCGTGGCCATCATCGAGTTCTTCTCGGTGCGCGCGGAAGAGCCCGATCCGCCGTTCCTGGCCGTCATGGAGCAGATCGGGACCCAGCTCGGCCGCGCCATCGAGCGCGCGCGCGCCGGCCGCGCGCTCTCGGAGAGCGAGGCCCGCTATCGCGCCATCGTCCAGGACCAGACGGAGTCGATCTGTAGATTTCGTCCGGACGGGACGCTCACGTTCGTCAACGACGCGTGCTGCCGGTACTTTGGCCGGGCGCGCGCGGACCTGGAACGCCGCTCGTTCATGCTGTTCATTCCGGCCGACGAGCGGGCGGCAGCCGAGCAGCAGCTCACGTCGCTGACGCCGCCCTCGCCGGTCGGCACGTTCGAGCGCCGCGCGCTGCTGCCCAACGGCGCCGTCCGCTGGCAGCACTGGACCATCCGGGCGATCTTCGACGGGCTGGGCCGGCTCGTGGAGTACCAGTCGGTCGGCCGGGACGTCACCGAGCGGCGCCGGGACGCGGAGATCCGCGCCCAGCTCCTCGATCGGGCCATCGGCGCGCAGGAAGAAGAGCGGGCCCGGATCGCGCGCGAGCTGCACGACGAGACGGGCCAGTCGCTCGCCTCACTCCTGCTCGGCCTCACCATGATCCAGCGCACGAGCAGCCTGAAAGCCGCGCGCGCGTACGCGCGGAAGCTGCAACGCCTGGCCGGCCGAACGCTGGACGAGATTCGCCGGCTCGCTCATGGACTGCGGCCGAGCGCACTCGACGATCTCGGGCTCATCGCCGTGCTGGAACGCCACGTCGGCGAGTACGCCAGCGCCACCGCCATCAAGGTGGATCTGCTCCTCGAGGGCATCGACGACCGCCGGCTGCCCGGCGCCGTCGAGACGGCCCTCTATCGCATCGCGCAGGAAGCGTTGACCAACGTCCTTCGCCACGCCGCCGCCACCAGCGTCACGATCGTCCTCCACCGTGGGGCGACGCACGTGCGCATGACCGTGGCGGACGACGGCCGAGGCTTCGACCCCGGCCTGGCCCTCGGCGCCGCCGGCCACTTCGGGCTGCACGGCATCCGGGAGCGCGCCGTCCTGCTCAAGGGCACCGCGCGCTTCGACTCGACACCCGGCGCCGGCACGCGCATCACCGTCGAGCTGCCCGTGGAGGGGCATGGCGAAGATTAGGGTGCTGCTGGCCGACGATCACGCCGTGCTGCGCGCCGGATTGCGCATGCTCATCAACGCCCAGGTGGACATGCGCGTCGTCGGCGAGGCCGGCGAGGGCCGTGAGGCCGTCGAGACGACGTTCACGCTGTCGCCCGACGTCGTCGTCATGGACCTGTCGATGCCGGGTGGTGGCGGTATGGACGCGCTGAAGCGGATCCGCCGCGAGCGGCCGGAGACGCGCGTGCTCGTCCTTACCATGCACGACGATCCGGCGTACGCACGGGCCTCGGTTGCCGCGGGCGCGTCCGGGCTCGTCCTCAAGGACGTCGACGGGGAAGAGTTGTTGGACGCGATCCGAACCGCGTACGAGGGCCGCACGTACGTCGGCGCGGCCCGCCGCGAGCCGGGCGCCGAGGACCCGGAGGCGGACACAGGCTGGATGCCACGGGCCGAGAGTCTGCGACTGCTCAGCCGCCGCGAGATGACCGTGCTCGAGATGGTGGCCCAGGGCCACACCAACCAGGATATCGCCGCGCGACTGGTCCTCAGCGTCAAGACCGTGGAGACCTACCGCGCCCGCGTGATGGACAAGCTCGCGCTCCGTAACCGTGCCGAGCTGGTCCGGTTCGCGATCGAGCAAGGACTGCTCGGCACGAAGAGCGACTCCGACCCGCAGCCCTGACCGCCGCCTGATGTAAAGCCGTCATCGATTCGCGGGCCTGCTGGCACCCCCATTGCATCTCTCCCGGGGGCAGGAGGTGGCGTATGCGATCGACAGCCCATCGTACGATCGTCCTGCTCGCCCTCTTCGTCCTCGGCCCGTTCGGCGGCCTCGCGCGGGCCCAGGCGCCGGCGCCGCCACCGACGCCCGCCACGCCCGCGCCCGCGGGTGGCGCGCTGTGGGCGATCGGGATCATCATCGCCTTGCTCGTCGTGGTCGGTCTCGCGGTGAAGCTCTTCGATCTCAGGCGCAAGCGCGAAGCGGAGGCGGTTCAGCTCCAGGCGCAGATCTCGGACGCGCTGCTGCGTGACCCCGCGTTCTTCGGCCTGCCCGTTGTCGCGAACGCCGACGTTCCGCTGACGGGCGGCCCGGCGCGAATCGAGATCGTGGGTCAGGTGCCCAACGAGGCGATCCGCGAGGCCGTTCTACGACTCGCCCACCACGAAGCCTCGCGCATCCGCGCCGACTTCACCATCGAAGACCGGCTCGCGGTGCTTCCGACGCTCGAGCGGCACGTGGCCTGAACCGTCTACGCGGGTGCGGGTGGTTGCGCTGACGACGGTGCTATATACTACCCACGCTCGCCGTCGGAGAGGTGGCCGAGTCGGCCGAAGGCAGCCGCCTGCTAAGCGGTTACAGGGGCAAAACCTCTGTCCAGGGTTCGAATCCCTGCCTCTCCGCCATGCGCCCTTAGCTCAGATGGATAGAGCGTCGGACTACGAATCCGAAGGTCGGGGGTTCGACTCCCTCAGGGCGCACCACTAAAACCAATCACTGAGGGCCCGATGCGAACCGGGCCCTGTGATACTTCCCGGCGAAATTGTGATAGAGGCGCGCTCACCCGCTCGCCTGC
>JBGPXN010000141.1:0-12181 GCA_041492755.1 Methylomirabilia bacterium
CGCGGTCGGCGACGGCGCCGTCTCGATCTCGATCGACTCCAACAGGTCGCTCACGTCGCGCATGCTATCACGCGGCGGCGCGCCGTCCGGCCGCCACCGAAGCGCCACCTCATCGCTTCCGCGACGGATGCGCGCGCACGGGGGTATCATAGCCGGCACTCTCGCCTGGAAAAGGGAGTCCCAGCATGGAAGCCAAGAGTCTTGTCACGCTGAGCCGTCGCGACCGCATCGCCGTCCTCACCGTCGACAACCCGCCCGTCAACGCGCTCAGCCACGGCGTTCGCCTGGGGCTGCGCGACGGGCTGCGCGCCGCCGCCGCCGATCCCGCCCTGAATGCCATCGTCATCGTGTGCGCGGGACGGACGTTCATCGCGGGGGCGGACATCACCGAGTTCGGCAAGCCCCCGAAGGAGCCCGGGCTCCACGAAGTGCTCGACCTGATCGAAGGGAGCCCCAAGCCGGTGGTGGCGGCGGTGCACGGCACGGCGCTCGGCGGCGGGCTCGAGGTCACGCTCGCCTGCCACTACCGCGTCGGCGTGAAGTCGGCGCGCTTCGGATTGCCCGAGGTGAAGCTCGGCCTGCTGCCCGGGGCCGGAGGCACGCAGCGCCTGCCGCGCGTGGTTGGCGTCGACAAGGCGCTGCAGATGATCGTCAGCGGCGACCCGATCAGCGCCGACGAAGCGCTGCGCCACGGACTGATCGACGAGATCGTGGATGGCGACCTCACCGCGGCCGGCGTCGCCTTCGCCACGAAGGTGGTGGCGGAGAAGCGCCCGCTGCGCAAGATCCGCGACGTCGAGGACAAGATCGCGGCGGTCCGCGGCAAGCCGGAAGTGTTCGCGGAGTTTCGGAAGTCGGTGGCTCGCCAGACGCGCGGCTTCCGCGCGCCCGAGAACTGCATCAAGGCAGTGGAGGCGGCCGTCAACCTGCCCTTCGACCAGGGCCTCAAGCGCGAGCGCGAGCTATTCCAGGAGCTGATGGCCTCACCCGAGTCGGCGGCCCAGCGCTACTTCTTCTTCGCCGAGCGCGAAGCGGCCAAGATCCCCGACGTGCCCGCCGACACGCCGACCCGCACCATCAACAAGGCGGCCGTGCTCGGCGCCGGCACGATGGGCGGCGGCATCGCCATGAACTTCGCCAACGCGGGCATCCCCGTCACCGTGGTCGAGGTGAGCCGCGAGGCGCTCGACCGCGGGCTCGGCGTCGTGCGCAAGAACTACGAAGCGACCGCGTCGCGGGGACGGATCACCAAGGACGACGTCGAGAAGCGCATGGGCCTCATCAAGGGCAGCACCGACTTCAACGACGTGGCCGACGCCGACATCGTGGTCGAGGCGGTGTTCGAGGAGATGCCGATCAAGAAGGAGGTGTTCGCCAGGATCGACAAGATCGCCAAGGCGGACGCCGTGCTCGCCAGCAACACGTCGACCCTCGACGTCAACGAGATCGCGTCCGCCACCGGCCGGCCCCAGAGCGTGGTCGGCATGCACTTCTTCAGCCCGGCCAACGTCATGCGGCTGCTCGAGGTCGTGCGTGGCGCCAGGTCCGACAAGAGCGTCATCGCCACCGCGATGGCGGTGGGCCGGCGCATCGCCAAGGTCCCGGTGCTCGTCGGCGTCTGCGACGGCTTCGTCGGCAACCGCATGCTCCATCAGCGCGGGCGCGAGGCCGAGAAGCTCATCCTCGAAGGCGCGCTGCCCCAGCAAGTCGACAAGGTCCTGACCGACTACGGCTTCCCGATGGGCCCCTTCGCGATGGGCGATCTCGCCGGCCTCGACGTCGGCTGGCGCATCCGCAAGGGCAAGGGCGCCAAGGCGATCGTCGCCGACCGCCTGTGCGAGATGGGACGCTTCGGCCAGAAGACGGGCGCCGGCTATTTCCGCTACGAGGGGAACGACCGCACGCCCAAGCCGGACACCGAAGTCGAGAAGATCATCGCCGACGCCTCGACCGAGCTCGGGATCACGCGGCGTCCCATCGACGACGCCGAGATCCTCGGTCGCTTGCTCTATCCGATGGTCAACGAGGGCGCCAAGATCCTCGAAGAGAAGCTCGCCATCCGCGCCAGCGACATCGACGTGATCTGGGTCTACGGCTACGGCTGGCCCGTGTACCGCGGCGGCCCGATGTTCTGGGCCGACACCGTGGGCCTGAAGGTCATTCGCGACAAGATACTCGAGTGGCAGCGCAAGCACGGCGACCACTGGAAGCCGGCCGCGCTGCTCAACCGCCTGGCCGACGCGGGCAAGGGCTTCCGCGACCTGTAGACAATCGCAAAGGCGCTCCCCTTTCGCCAACCCACGCAGGCTTGGGACGCCGTGAAGGAACTGAGGACTGCCCGCCTCACACGCGATAACTTCATCCTTTCTGGCCTGTTCCTACACTCCGCCTTGAAGCGTGACAGCGAGTACCATTTCCGGTACATTGCGTTAGCGGATACACCCTGAAGAAGATTGCGGCGGCGTTTTACCGGACATCGACCGGCACCGAGCCAGTCCGCGACTGGCTCAAAGGCCTGTCGGCCGAGGATCGTCGCGAGATCGGCCAGGACATCGCCACCGTCGAGTACGGGTGGCCTGTGGGAATGCCGATGTGCAGGCCCCTGGGGCAGGGACTCTGGGAGGTCCACAGTAACCTTGCTGGCAACCGCATCACCCGGGTGATTTTCTGCGTCGCGCAGGGGCACATGGTGCTCCTGCACGGCTTCATCAAGAAGAAGCCGAAGATCCCGGACAAAGACCTCGCCCTGGCCCGCAAACGCATGAAGGAGATCGAGCAATGAGGAAGCGTGCCACCAAGAAGGCCGGCATCGGTGCCGCCTTCGATGACTTTTTGAAAGACGAGGGGACCTACGAAGCGACCCAGGCGGTCGCCATCAAGCGGGTCCTCGCCTGGCAGATCGACAAGGCGATGAAGGAGCAACGCCTCACCAAGGCGGAGATGGCCCGGCGAATGGACACCAGCCGGAGCCAACTCGACCGGCTCCTCGACCCGGACAGCGACTCCGTGACTCTGGAAACCCTCACGCGCGCTGCGCGAGCGATCGGGCGTCAGGTCAAGCTCGAGCTCGTGTAGGGTGTCGTTCGACTCTGCTCTCTCTCTTTACGGGTGCAGGTGGCCTAGATCTCGGACTTGAGGTGGCGGGTTTCGAGCTTGCGCTCTGTATCGAGAGTGATGACGACTGCCGCACCAGGGCAAGATTCATGAGTGCGTGGATTTTAGTACGTGCAGACGCCGAAGGAAAGTTCCCGGGGATCGTTGAGGACCTGCCACGCGTGATCGACCGCGTGTGAAACGCGGATCCGCATGGTGCCGCCCGCTGATCCCGACCTTCGACGCCGCGGGCCCTCAGCATGCATCAGACACGCATGCCTCGGCCGCAATTTACGCGCGAGAGGTTCCCGCCGCAGGGCGCAGGGACGCGGGGACGCGCATCACCTCGAAGGGATCCATCGGCGCCTCCTCAGAGAAACCGGCGCGTCGCGCCCCGAAGACGCGCTCAGATCACGCCTTTGTCGCGGAACGCGGCGATTTCCGCGGTGCTGTAGCCGAGTTCTCCCAGGATGCCGTCGGTGTGCTCGCCGAGCCTGGGTGCGCCGTGACGAAAGCGCCCGGGTGTTTCCGACAGATCGACCGGCGTCGGCGAGAGCGGGACCGGGCGCGGCAGGCCGGGATACTCGGTGTCCTGCAGCAGCCCGGCGGCGCGGATGTGGACGTCATCGAGCGCCTGCTGGGGTGAGTAGAGCGGCCCCGCCGGGATCTTCGCGGCCTCGAGCGCGGCGAGCGCCTCGACGGTGGTGCGCTCGGCAGTCCACTCGGACATGCGCTTGGAAATAATCTCGCCGTGGTCGCCGCGCGCCTCGTCGTCCTTGAACCGTGGATCGCTCAGCCAGTGGTCGTCGCCCATGAGCTTCGCCCAGCGCACGAACATCGCGGTGCCGATGGCGTAGGCGATGATCCATCCGTCCTTGGTGCGAAACAGGTCCGACGGCGCGGAGGTCTGGCCCCGGTTGAGCGTGGCGATGCGGTTCGGCTGGATCACCTGCTGCTCGACCAGCGTGGGATTGTTGAAGGCCACCGCCGTGCGCAGCAGCGCGCCCTCGACTTTCTGGCCGCGACCGGTTTTCCCGCGCGCCATGAGGGCGGCGAGCGTGCCGAACGCCGCCAGCGAGGCCGTGCCGTAGTCGACCCACGCGACGGCCGCGCGCATCGGCTGGTCCGGGGTGCCGGTGAGATACGCCGAGCCCGACATCACCTGCCCGATGCCGTCGAAGCCATGCTTGTGGCTCCAGGGTCCGCCCGCGCCGAACGCGGTCACCGTGGTCAGGATGATGTCCGGCTTCACGCGACGCAGGCTCTCGAGATCGAGCGCGAGCGAGCGCAGCACGTCGGGTGGCAGGTTGGCGACCACGACGTCCGCGGTGGCCACGAGCTTGCGGACGATCTCGCGGCCCTCGGGCTTGCCGGGATCGAGCGTCATCGCGCGCTTGTTACGATTCATGACCAGATACATCGCACCGACGCCCTCCGCACCCACCGGCGCCACCCACCGGTCCTCGCCGCCGTCGCGCCGCTCGATGCGGATCACGTCGGCGCCGAGATCGGCCAAGAGCGCCGCGCAGTACGGCCCGGCGATGTAACGCCCGAAGTCCAGCACCCGGATCCCGGCGAGAACGTCCGTTACCTGCCCGTCACGCTCGCTCACACGTTCCTCCTCGCGGCGGCGGGCCGCTGGGTTCGCGCCGCCGGCCGCGTCGACGGATTCTCGACCGGTCGGCACCACACGGTCAAGCCGACCACGCGATGATCACGCTGACCCGCGCCGGATCTTGTCGAGCAGGTACCAGGACATGTAGGCGCCGTAGCGGGCTTGCAGATCCTTGCGCCGCCAGTCCTGGCCGGTCACGATGCCACGGCAGGCGGTGGCGCCGCAGCGGCAACTCATCTCGTAGGTGTCGTCGTCGGTCATCGCCCAGTCGTGCGTGAGCTCCTCACCCGTCCGGATGTCCCGCATTGCCACGAACACGATCTGGCCCTGCACGCCGATGTTCGGCTCGCAGGAGTGGTTGCTGAAGATCATCCCGCCTTCGCGCTCGGCGGTGCGCCGGGGACCGATGAAAAAGCCATCGGCGACGGGGATCTCCGCGGGACCGAGCGCGGGCTGGACTTCGGCGAGCCCGGCGCGGTCGAGGACGTAGCCGCCCTTGATGACCACGATCTCGCCCGTGGCGATGGGCGCGGTGGCGAAGAGACCCCGGCCGTGGATCGGGCTCGCGCGCACGGCGGTCTTGGACGAAAGCCAGGAGAGGTTCGGCATGGTGCGCGCGCCTCCGAGACGGTAGAGTGTCGCAACATTCCGTTGAGACACAAGCCAAAGGAGGCAGGTTCGGACCGGCATGACCGACCCCTCGACGCCGTTCGATCGCTACCGCGACGTCGTCCGTCCGGAGTGGATCGATCACAACCAGCATATGAACATGGGGTATTACATGGTCGTCTTCGACCTCGCCACCGACGAGTTCTTCCGCTGGGTGGGACTGGACGCCGCCCATCGCCGGGCGCGCGAGGTGACGACCTTTTGCCTGGAGGCGCACGTGACCTACCACCGCGAGGTACGCGTCGACGATCCGCTTCGCTTCACCACCCTGCTGCTCGGCCACGACGCCAAGCGCATCCACTACTTCCACGAGATGTACCACGCGCGCGAGGGATACCTCGCGGCCACCAACGAGCTCATGTCGCTCCACGTGAGCGCGGCGACACGACGGGCCGCGCCGATGCCCGCCGACGTGCTCGGCCGTCTCGCCGCCATCCAGTCGGCGCACGATGCGAAGCCGCGCCCGCCGCAGGTCGGCCACACGATGGGCCTGGGCCCACGGCCCGTGTGGAGCGCGTCATGACGCTCCTGACGCCGATGGTCGAATCGCTCGCGGCGCGTCTGAAAGCGTCGAAGCAAACGGTCGCCGTCGCCGAGTCATCGGCCGGCGGCTTGATTTCCGCCACGCTGCTGGCCGTCCCCGGCGCCTCCGCGTTCTTCATGGGCGGCGCCGTCATCTACACGCGGACCGCGCGGGAGAACCTTCTCGGCGTGGGCGAAGACGCCATGACCGGCATGCGGGCGAGCACCGAGGCCTACGCGCTGCTCAAGGCGCGCACGGTGCGCCAGAAGCTCGGGACGACGTGGGCCATCGCCGAGACGGGCGCGAGCGGGCCGACCGGCAACCGCTACGGCGACGCCAGCGGCCACGCCTGCATCGCGGTGGTGGGACCGGTCGAGCGCGCGATCACCGTCGAGACCGGCGACACCGACCGCGAAGCCAACATGTGGCGCTTCACCCGCGCGGCGCTGGAGCTGCTGGAGTCCTGCCTGGCCTCGGCGCCACGCTGAGGCTGGTTGCCGCTACTTGTCGTAGCGGCCGAGGACGTCCTGGGCGTAGCGCACGAACGACTGGTCGACGATGCGGTCGAGGTCGAGCTTGACCTTGACGTCGCCGTCGGCCGTGAACTGATCGAGCGCTTCCTTGATGCTGGGCACGTTGAGCTCGCCGTTGGGATCGATGGCCGGGAGCACCATGCGGTCGTAGACCCTCCGGTCCTTGACCAGCGTGTGCTTCACCAGAATGGCGATGATCTCCTCGCGGTTGCCCTTGCGCTTGTGGATGCCGTCGTAGTAGTCGCGCACGCCCCTGAGATACGCCACCATGTAGGCCCGCGCCACCTCGCGCCGGGCCGCGAACTGCTCGGAGAACACGAAGAACGAGTTCTGGCGATTCGGGGTGATCTCGTCGACGCCCTTCCACCGGACCGCGAGGCTCTTGGCCACCGCGTCGGTCACCAGCGGCTCGATCGGCAAGGCGGCGTCGATGGCCTTGGTGGCGAACGCCGCGTTCATCTTGCCGCGAAGGTCGGGATAGTCCTTCACCTGCCCGCCGTCGATCAGGTCCTTGCGGACCATCAGGGCGATCGACGACATGCCCGGACGCGCCGTGTTCTGATCGGCCACGATCTTCAGGCCCACGCCGCGGGCGATCGAATTGAAGAAGCCCGCGCTGGGGCCCCCGGTCGCGAGGTCGATCTGGCCGGTGGAGATCGGCCCGATGAGCGCGTTGATGTTGTCGACGGCCACGAACTCGATGGTGATGGGATCACGCGCGGACGATGGCCCGGAGCGCGGCGAGGACGGCGTCGAGGGCGGCGGGATCGAGGGTGGCGCCGCGATCACCGGCGGTGTGGTAGGTGTCGAACGGCGGCGGGCGCCGGACGAGCCGGCGCAGGGCGCTGCGCACCGGGTTGAACACGAACTGGCGGAGCGCATCCGCCTCCTGGAACGGGACCATCGTGAGCCCGTAGGCGGGAATGCCGGCCGCCGCGAACGCCCGGTGGTCGCTCCCGAAGACCGGAATCCGTCCGACCACGTGATAGCTTTCATCGGCCCGCCGGCCGAGCCCCTCCAGCGCGCCGCGCACCCGCTTCAAGAACGCCGTCTCCTCCGCGGCGTCCCAGATCGCCACCGCGTCGCCGATCCCGCACAGCTCGAGACTGAGCACCCCGTCGACGTCCCGCAGGTCGGTGTCACGCGCATAGGCGCGGGCACCGAGGTAGCCGAGCTCCTCCGCCGCCGTGAAGAGCACGCGAACGCGGCGACCGCGCGGTACGTCCCGCTCGAGGTCGCGCAGCAGGTGCAAGAGGATGCCGACGGCGGCGGCGTTGTCGTTGGCGCCGGGACTGCCGGGCACGGCGTCGTGGTGCGCGATGAGGACGAGCACGCGGTCCCCCGTCCCGACGTCGACGCTGAAATTCTCCCCGTGTCCCTCGAAGGACGCGAACCGATGCCGCGCGAACGGCGCAGCGCGGCGCTCCAGGTGCCAGGCCACCGCGGCCTCGCGCGCCTGGTTGGGCCGGCCCTCGAGCAGGCGGGAGAGCTCCAGCGGCGAGCTCGCCGCGACGAGGGTCTCCAGTGGAGCCGGCGGCGCGACGGGCCTGCCACGCCGGCGGTTGAGCGCGCGGCTGATCCCGCTGTTGAGACGGCCGCGCAGGAAGAAGCCGACGTCACGAAGGCTCACGAAGCGATGCTACCAGGACGCGGGGGTTGAGCCCGGCGCGGTTTTCTGTTGTCATCACCCGGCAGGCCATGACCCATCCGCGCAAGCGAAAACCCCGCCGGCGTCCGCCGCCGTCCCGCGAGCGCCGCGCGCCGCGAGAGCGTCGCGCCCCACCGTCGAGCCGGGACCGCCGGGGGCGCACGACGCGAGATCGCCGCGCGCCGGCACCGGCGCCGGCATTCTCGGACGCCGCCTTCGAGCGGCACTTCGCGCCGATCCTCGAGCGGTACCGAAACACGCTGGAGACGCTTCGGCGCTGGCGGACACTGGTCAACGAGCGCGCGGCCGCGCTGGCGGACTTCATCAAGCGCACGATGGACGACGCCTATGCGAATCGCGTCTACTACCAGGTGCTCGGGGGCGTCATCAACGCGCCCACGGCCGAGAGCCTGCCGCGCCCCTGCCACTTCGACCCGCGCCACCTCGCACGCGTGCTGGGCGACCCGAAAGGCGGCGAGGGCGCGGGACGGCGCGTCTTCGATCCGTGGACGGGACGCTGGCAGGGCAAGTGGACGTCGGGCCCGAACCGTCCGGCGAGTGACACCGAGCCGGCCAACCCCTCGCCACAGTCCCACGTGTGGGACGGAACGCGTCAGGTCGACGGCGCCACCGTGCAGCCGGTCAGCCAGTCCGAGCGTGGCTGGGTCGACAGCAGCAACGTCGATAGCGAGACGGACGCCGGCCACACCGACCTCGGCATCAACGTCTACGATGACGGCGCCGGCCTCGGCGGCTGGGTATCCAAGCGCCAGCACGGACAGAGCTTCGAGCTGCCGCACATCGGATTTCGCGTGGCCCCCGGGGTCTTGATCTGGATCACGCAGAAGCACGATCGCGACGGCAACGCGCTCGAAGACACCTTCTCCGTCTGCGTCGAATGGGTCGACGAGAACGGCAACTACGGCATTCTCGGGCGGCGCTTCAAGCTCGAGGGTGACAGCGTGCGTGAGCTGACGCCGGCCGAGAGCTACGAGGGTGAGCGGCACGGCGGGGTCTACCGCAAGAGCTGAGGCGGTCGTCACCGGCGACAGGGGCGGCCGGGGGACGGCTACTGGTAGATCTCGTTGAAGCGCGTCTTGAGCGCCTTTCCCTCGCGCTCGACCTGGTCGTAATCCACTGTGGCGGCGGTCCGCTTCATGCTGTCCTCCCGACGGCGCTCTAGGTACAATCACCCGCACCCGCTGTCAATATGCGGGATCTCGCGCTCTCGATACGGGGGATCTCGATCATGCGCGACGCCGCGTGAGCCACCTCTTCGCGTACCTCTCCCGGATGAAGCTGATCCAGCGCTGGGGACTGATGCACAGCGCCTATCCGGAGAACGTCCAGGAGCACACGGCGCGGGTCGCGCAGATCGCGCACGCGCTGGCGTTGATCCGCAATCGGCTCTTCGGCGGCGCCGTCGATCCCGAGCGCGCGGCCGCGCTCGCCCTCTACCACGACGCGAGCGAGGTCCTCACCGGCGACCTGCCCACGCCCGTCAAGAACTTCAACCCCGACATCGAAACGGCGTACCGGGGCATCGAACGCGCGGCCCGGGAAAAGCTTCTCAGCATGGTTCCCGAGGTCCTCAAACCGGACTACGCGGCGTACTTCCGGCCCTCCCCCGCCGATGCCGTGCACCTCGAGATCGTCAAGGCGGCCGACAAGCTCTGCGCGTACATCAAGTGCCTGGAAGAGATCGGCGCCGGGAACCCGGAGTTCTCGGAAGCGCAGCGCGCCGTGGCCGCCAGCGTGGCGCAGCTGACACAGCCGGAAGTCCGCTACTTCGTGGAGACGTTCCTGCCCAGCTTCAAGCTGACGCTCGACGAGCTGAAGTAGCGCCGGCGGCGAGTCGCGCCGGCCTCACGCCACGCCGAACAGCGCGCAGGCGTTGGTGGTGAGGCGGGCCGCCAGGTCGGGCAGCGCCTCGCCGCGCAGCTCGGCGACGCGCGCCGCGGTCAACGCCAGGTACGCCGGCTCGTTGCGCTGGCCGCGGTAGCCCTGCGGCGGCAGGAACGGGCAATCGGTCTCGACCACGAGCCGGTCCACCGGCACGAACCGTGCGACCGCCGGCAGCGCCCGGGCGTTCGGATACGTGACGGGGCCGGCCAGTGAGATGGTGAGGCCGAGATCGAGACAGCGGCGGGCGATCTCCACGTCGCCGGAGAAGCAGTGCATGATGCCCCCGCGCGGCAGTCGCTCCTCCCCGAGGATGCCCAGCACGTCGGCGTGTGCGTCGCGGCAGTGGATCAGCACGGGCTTCCCCACCCGGCCCGCCAGCGCGAGGAGTCGCCGGAACACGTCCGCCTGCGCGGGGCGCGGCGAAAGATCCCGGAAATAATCGAGTCCGATCTCGCCAATCGCGACGACCCTCGGCTCGCCGGCCAGCCGTTCGATCTCGTGCAGCGCGGCGTCGTCCACGTCGCCCGCATCGTGCGGGTGCACGCCGACGGCGGCCCAGACGTCGGGCCGTCGCTCGGCCAGGGCGATCGCCGCGCGCGAGGACTCGACCTCGGTGCCGATCGTGAGCATCCGCCGCACTCCGGCCGCGTGCGCGCGGCCGAGCACGGCGTCGAGATCCGCCGCGAACTCGGGGAAATGCAAGTGGGCGTGGGTATCGAACAGGTCCGGTGTCGTGCCGGTCATTCCCGCGCTTCCGTCACTTCAACGCTTCCTGAAGCACGCGGCCGTCGACCTCGGGCGCCGGCACGCCGAGCAGCCGCGCCACCGTCGGCGCGACGTCGATCAGCCGCACGCGATCCAGCACCACGCCCGCGCGCAGGCCCGCGCCGGCGGCGACGAAACCCGTCGCCATGCTCGGGCGCGACGGCAGGTAGCCGTGCGCGCCGCCCTTCCCCGACCCCGTCAGGCCGCGCCCGCAACTGCCGCTCACCATGTACCCGGGCGCGCCCTCCAGACCGAGCGCGGCGCCCGGCATCGCGCCGAGCGCGTCCAGCTCGGCGCGCGTGAGCACCGTATAGCGGTCCTTCGCCGCCGCGCGCAAGGCGGCCTCCGCCCGTGCACGAGCGTCGTCGTCACCGGGCGGGCTCACGAATACGCCCGCGGAGCCGCCGCTGACGTGCGCGGTGGCCCGGTACGCAGGATCCGACCACGGACAACCGCCCAGACCGGCGCGGGCCAGGACCTCGTTGGGAAAGACGGTGCGCGAGACGTCCTGGAAGCCGTGATCGCCGACCACGACGATCGCCGTGCGGTCGGCGATCCCCGCATCGCGCAGCGCGCTCTGGAGGGCGCCGAGATGCTGGTCGATCCGGCCGAACGCCGCGGCGAGCTCGGTGGCCGCGCGCCCGCCGCGATGCTGGAAGTAGTCGAGCTGGACGAGATGCAGCAGCAACAGATTCGGCTTGCCTGTCCGGAGGATGGCCGACGCCGTGGCCGTGAGGAACTCGTCCCAGCGCACGACGTCCTTGAACATCTCGGGCGACGGCGTCACCCCCAGGCGCTCGAAGAGACCGGGAGTCGAGGCGGCCAGCAGCAGCGGCCGCGGGTCCGGCCGCGCGTAGTAGTCGCGCTCGGCCACCAGCCAGTCGATGCGGGCACCGAGCGTCACCGGCCACGCGACAGCCGCGGTCGTGCGCCCGGCCGCGCGCGCCCAGTCCCAGAGCGGCGGCGCCCGTAAGTCCGTTGCCTCCTCGTACCAGCGGCTGCGTCCACTGCGCGGATCGAAGATCACGTTGAAGTGAATGCCGTGCCGGTCGGGCCGGACGCCGGTGACGATCGACGCGTGTCCCGGATACGTGACCGACGGAAAGACGGCCTCCGCGGCGCGCGCCGACGTTCCGGCCCCGGCCAGCGCACGCAGGCGCGGAATTCCGGACCGGTCGTCGAGGTAGAACTCGGGGCGCAGGCCGTCGAGCGAGATGAGCACGACGTGCTGGACCACGGGTGTCGATGCGTTTCCGATCGCGACGACGTTCAGCGCCACCAGCGCCGCCAACGCGACGACCGCCGCGGCCACGGCTCTCACCGCCGGGCCGATCCCGTCACGGCACGACCCGAAACCCGAGGCGCCCGACGAGCTGGCCCGCGCTCGTGACCACGTCCACCGACCAGCGCCCGATCGGATCGGCCGGGAA
>JBGPXN010000018.1:0-44366 GCA_041492755.1 Methylomirabilia bacterium
CGGGAGGAGATCGAGCGCCACGTCGCCGCCAGCGGCTGCACGTACTTCGTGGCCCGGCTGATGTTCGGCACCATGAGCGAGGCCGACGCCACGTCGTCGATCGATCTCTTCACGACCGAGGTCATGCCGCACCTCACCCGCCTCACTGCATCCTGACGCGGTGCCGTGGCCGGGGGGGCGGGTGCCGTCCCGTTGCGGTAAACGGACATGCCCGAGTTCGTGATCGAGCGCGAGATCGCCGGTGCCGGCAAGTGGACGCCCGAGCAGCGGCGGGCGGCGGCGGTCGACCGGATCTCGGAAGTCCGCGGGCAGCTCGATCCCACCTCCGCGGAGCGCTGACCGAGCGTTCGCGCCTCGGGGTGGGCACCGATCGTTCCGTCCCCGCCGGTCGGATGCAACGGGCAGCTCCGGTCGCGTGCGGACGACGGGGATTCCCTGACGAGGATGTCAATCGGGTGACTGTCTCCGTCAATCAGATGACTGCCTCCGTCGATCGGTGACGATTCCTGACGCGAGAGTGCGCATGAAAAACGGACCCGCGGGAAGGGCGAACCGGCGAGAATAGGCACGATTCCGCGATCCTCCGAGGGCGGTGAGGATCGCCGTGTCGCCGCCCGCTCTGTGGCCGGATTGGTGCAATGGTGCGGTAACGCGATGCTATTCGAGGTTGTCACGGCCGAGGGACGGCACTTCCCCGCGGCGGCCAGTGCGCGCGGAAGGGTCGATGCACATGGGAGAGTCGTCGCGCGCGCGACGCGTCATGACGCCGCGGTCACTGCCTGCCCTCCCGGTCCACCCCCGCCGACCCTCGGCTTCCGTCGTCGCGTTGCATCGCAAGCGTATACCGCCACGGTTTACTAGCAACCACCGTCACGCACCTATTACCGTAGCCCACCGGAACCAGCCCGTGATGCGCCCACAGGAGTAAAAAGTATGAACCATGCGCGGCCGGCTTCCGAGCGGGAAGTCATTCAGGTCGTCTGCCACGAGTTGCGCGGCACGTTGTCGCCGCTCCGCGTGTGGGCGCGGCTCCTGTGCCGCGGCGACGTGACGCCCGAGCAGACACGGCTCGTCGGCGAGGTGCTCGAGCGCGGTATGCAGGTGCTGACCCGACTTGCGGGCGACCTGGCCATGCTCGAGACGGCGGAGGATGACGACATCCCGATGGCGTCGGGACCGCTGGATCTTCGCGAGACCGTCCTCGCGGTCACGTGCGTGATGACGCCGGCGGCCGAGGCCAAGGGTATCGTGCTCGCCGTCGACGTGCCGGCGGAGGCCGTGACCGTGGCCGGCGATCAAGTCCGGCTCGGCCAGGTCATGGCGAACCTGGTCGACAATGCCGTGAAGTTCACGGACGCGCCCGGGCGGATCACGGTGCGAGTCCGCAGGGACTCCAGCGAGGCGCAGGTGAGCGTCGAGGACACCGGGGCCGGCATCGACCCCGGCTTCCTGCCCCACGTGTTCGAGCGGTTCGCCCAGGAGATGCCCGGCAACTACGGGCGACCGGGGCGCGGGCTGGGGCTCCATCTCGTGAAACGCCTGGTGGAGCACCACCGCGGAACGATCGTCGCCGCGAGCCAGGGGCCGGGGCACGGCAGCCAATTCGTCGTCACGCTTCCCGTGTCACCCCCAGCCGCGGCCTGAGCTGACCGGACGCGGTGCCTGGCCGAGGGAACTCGAGGGATCACACGGGGTGACGCCCCAGCCGAAGCGCTTGCAGGTCCTGGTGGTCGAGGACAACCTGCTCGTGCGCGAGTTCATCGTGGACGCGCTGCAAGACGTGGCCGACGTGACCCAGGCGCGCGATCCGGACGAGGCCATCGCGCGCCTCGTCGAGCGCGGCCCGGCCGTCCACCTCGTGATCGTCGACTGCGTGCTCCCGAGCCGCGTCGATCCGCGCCACGCCGGGATCCGGCTGGTCGAGACGATCCGCGCGCGCTGGCCCTGGATCTGGACGGTCGGGATCACGGGCGCGCTGAACGCCGATGAGCTGATCATCCAGGCCTTCCGCAGCGGCGTTCAGGATTTCCTCAAGAAGCCGTTCGCCCTCGCGGACCTCGAGGCGGCCGTGGCGCGAGCGGAGCCGCGCGCCCAGGCGCGCCGGACCGGTGACCGGTCGCAGCTGGAGGCCGCCATCGAGCGCGTGATCGCCTTCATCGGCGAGCACTACGGCGAGCGTCTCTCGCTGAGCGACGTGGCCAACCTCGCCGCGATGAGCCGCTGGCACTTCTGCCGGATGTTCCGGGTCGCGACGGGGCAGCCCTTCAGCCACTACGTGCGGGAGCTGCGACTCGCGCGCGCCAAGGAGCTGCTCACCACCACCGGTCTGTCGTTGACCGAGGTCGCCCTCGAGGTCGGCTTCTACGACCTGCCGCACTTCGACAAGGTCTTCCGCCGGCGGTTCGGGATCTCGCCGACTGAGTTCCTCCGGCGCCCGCCGCCCACTCGCGCGCCCGGCCGACCACTGGATCCGGGGAGCGGCGAGGCGGTGTCCGGCTAGACCCGCGATAGTCCGGGCGTCACTGTCGCTGGTCCGCTTGACAGTCAGCCGACCCGCGCGCACGTTGTCGACGCGCCGATTCTTCGCACGGGAGGCTCCCATGACGCTCAAAGGCAAGCGCGCGCTCATTACCGGTGGTTCCCGCGGCATCGGACGCGGCATCGTGCTCAAGCTGGCGGAACTGGGCGCCGACGTCGCCATCGGGTACCACGAGAACCAGACCGCGGCCAACGAGACGTCGGCTCGGGCGCGGAAGCACGGGGTCAAGGCGGTGACGGTCCAGGTCGACGTGACCAGGCCGGAGTCGGTCACGACGATGTTCGATCGGGTCCGGGCCGACCTCGGTGGCGTGGACATCTTCGTCGCCAACGCCCGGCCCGAGCTGCCCGGCTTCTATCGCAAGCCGCTGGAGCTTGGGCTCGACGCGTGGGACACCGCCGTGGATTCGCAGGCGAAGGCCTTCCTCGTCGGCGCGCAGGCCGCGGCCGGGATGATGGGCGACGGCGGACGCATCATCGCCATCACGTACGCGCCGGGCGCGCGCACGGCGAGCTGGCAGCCGTGGGCGGCGATGGGACCCGCCAAGGCGGCCCTGGAGTCGCTCTGTCGCTACTTCGCGGTGGCGCTGGCCCGTCGCGGGATCACGGTGAACGCGGTGAGCCCCGGCCTCACCGAGGACAGCGTGTTCAACACGTTCCCCCCGGCGGCGCAGGAGGTGACGCGGAAATGGCACGAGAGCGGGTGGACGCCGATGGGCCGGATGGGAACGCCCGCGGACATCGGCAACGTGGTCGCGCTGCTGGCGTCGCCCGAAGCGGGTTGGATCACGGGGCAGGTGATCTACGCGGACGGTGGCGCGTCGCTCATGGACACGCTCACCACGCTCGAGATCCAGAAGGGGTAAGTCTCCTCGGAGGGGCTTCGGCGGGCGAAGCTGGCGCGCGGAACTGGCGCCGTCAGCGGGGGTCGGAGAGGGTCGCGGCGAGGAGGGCGGCGCGTTCGGTGTAGCGTGGGGTGCGCAGCGCGGCGAACGTGCGGCACGCGTGGTCGAGGTGCTCGCGCGCGGCCGCGACGTCGCGCGCGCGCACGAGATCGGCGAGCTCGAGGTGCACGCGGGCGATCTCGAACTCGGCCCCGATCGACGCGAACGTCCGGAGCGCTTCGCCGAGGCGTGACTCGGCGGCGGCGAGATCGCCCCCCGCTCGGGCGATGCGCGCGAGGATACGCTCCGCGTAGCCGACGCCGAACCAGTATTGAGCGCTGCGCACGATGGCCAGGCCGCGCTCGGCCACGTCACGCGCGCGCGCCAGGTCGCCCTCCAGTCGGTACGCTTCGCCGAGCGCGGCGAGGAACTTCCCGTGCCACTGCGGGAAGCGGAACCGCTCGAGCTCCTTGGTCGCGAGCTCCAGGAGCGGGATGGCCTCCGCCGATTCGCCCCGCTCCACCAGCGTGTAGCCCGCGAACGACGCCGCGTAGGCGCCGCTGACGGGGTCCGGCGCGAGCTTGCGGGCCTGCTCCGATTCCTCGCTGGCCGCGTCCAGCTCACCGCGCATGGTATCGGCCCAGCCCGCGGTGAAGAGGGCGTAGCACTGCAGCCGGGGATCCGAGATGGACTCGCCGACGGCGCGGGCCCGGGCGGTCGCGCGCATCACGTCGTCGAAGCGACCCACGGTCAGATGGTTCACGGCGACGTAGAAATGCGCCATGCCGAGCCACCACTGCTGATTCGTCTTTTCCAGGAGCGCGACGGCTTCGCGACCGTGCTCGACGCCCTCGGCGGGCCGGCCGGCCCAGTGGCCCTCGAGCGCGAGGAGCCCGTGGGCCTTGCCGAGGGTCGCGTCGTCGCCCGCGCGCGTCGCTTTTTCGATGGCGCGGTGCGCGTTGCTCGCGGCCAGATCCTGCTTGCCGAGGCGGCTGTACATGTGCGCGAGCCAGAAGTGGAACCGCCCGGCGAGGTCCGGATCGTCCAGAGCGGCGAGCGGCTCCTGGTGGCGCAGGAGCAGGTCGACGCTTTCTTCGAACCGGCCCAGGAAGTAGAGCGAGAAGCCCTGGCGGAGGGCGATCTCGATCACGATGCGGTCGTGCTCGCCGCCGCGAGGCCGCCGCTCCAGGTGGACGAGCGCGTCGGCGAGGTGCACGAGCGCCTCGGCGTTCGCGTACACGCGCGCGGCCTTGTCCGCCATTCGCAGCAGGTACTCGACCGCCTTGTCGGCGTCCTCCGAGCGCCCGTAGTGGAAGGCGAGGGCACCGTAGACTTCCTCCAACCGATCGGCGAAGAGCTCCTCGAGGGCGCGCGCGCCGGCGCCGTGGAGCGCCTGGCGGCGAGGCGTGAGCAGCCCGTCGTAGGCGACGTCCTGCGTGAGCGCGTGCTTGAAGACGTACACCGGCTCCTCGCCGCCGGCCCGCTCGTAGACGAACTCGAGCCGCTTGAGCTCCAGGAGATGCGGCTGGAGCGCGTCGCCCCCGTCCCAGATCCGGTCCAGGAGCTTGAGCGAGAACTCCCGCCCGAGCACCGAGGCCGTGCGGAGCAGCCGCTTGGTCTCCTCCGACAGGCGATCGATGCGCGCGGTGATGACGCCCTGCACGGTATCGGGGATCGCCTGCTCGGCCCCGCGCTGGCCGGCGACGGACAGCGCCAGCTCTTCGAGGAAGAACGGATTACCCTCCGCCCGGCCGAGAATGGTCTCCGACAGCGTCGACGAGAGCGGCGCCTCGCTCACGATGGAGCGCACGACGGTGAGCGCGTCCTGGCGGCCGAGCGGACGGAGCGTGATCTGGGTCGCGTACGAGCGGTCCATCCACGGCGGCCGATACCCCGGGCGGTACGTCATGAGCAGGAGGATGTGGGTGGCGGTCAGGCTCTCGACGAGCGAGGCCAGGTAGTCCTCGGACGTGCGGTCGATCCAGTGCAGATCCTCGACGACGAAGACGATCGGCCGCAGGCGGCTGCCGCGGAGCGCGAGCTGGCGCAGGGCCTCGAAGGTCCGGCTCTTGATGGCCTCCGGACTCAGCGCATCGAGCCCGTCGCCGCCCTCGCGGACGCCGAGCAGGTGCAGGACGTACCGCGCCCACTCGGTCGGCGCGAGGCCGACGCCGCGCAGCCCGTCGTTGACCTTGGCCACGACCGCGTCCGCGCCGTCGCTCTCGACGATGCCGCAGTTGTGGCGCAGCAGGTCCACGAGTGGCAGATACGGGATCGAGCTGCCGTAGGACACGCACCGGCCCTCGAGGAGCGTGACGCGCTGGCCGGCCAGCCCCGCGCCGAACTCGTGGAGCAGGCGCGACTTACCCATGCCCGGCTCGCCGACGACGCCGACCACCTGGCCTTCGCCCGCGAGGACCTGAGCGAACAGATCGTGCAGCACGCCGACCTCGCGCTGCCGGCCGACGAATTCGCCGAGCTCGCGCGCCGGACGCTCCTCCAGCGACGAGCGTCGCGGTCCGAGCCCGGTGAGCCGCCACGCCGTCACCGGCTCGCTCCTGCCCTTCACCGGCAGCGCGTCGATGCGCTCGGCGCGCGCGACTCCGCTGACGAGGCGGTGGGTGGCGTCGCTCAGCAGCACCTGCCCCGGCTCGGCCGCCTGCTGCAGTCGCGCGGCGAGGTTCGTGGTGTCGCCGACGGCGGTGTAGTCCATGCGGAGGTTGTCGCCGATGCGGCCGACGACCACGAACCCGGTGTTGATTCCCATCCGGACGCGCACGGTCTGCGGCGAGCCGGGCCCGAGCGAGGCATGCGCCTCGAGCCGGCGCTGAATGCCGAGCGCGGCGAGGACGGCGCGGCGCGCGTCGTCCTCGTGGGCGAGCGGCGCACCGAACAGCGCCATGAAGCCGTCGCCGAGGAACTGGTTGACCGTGCCTTCGTACCGGTGCACTTCCGCGAGCGCCAGCTCGAAGAAGCGATCGAGGAGATCGTGCATCGCCTCGGCGCCCAAACGCTCGGCGAGCCCGGTGGAGTCGGTGATGTCGCAGAACAGCACCGTGACCTGCTTGCGCTCGCCCTCGAGCGCGCTCTTCGTGACCAGGATCTTGTCGGCGAGGTGCTTGGGCGTGTAACTGCGGGGCGAGGCGAAGCGTGGCGCTTCGCGCTCCGGCTCGGCCGCCGACGGCCGCTCCGGACCGCGCGCCGGGTCCCGCTCCGGCGGGCGCGCGCCGGTGAGCGGCGTGCCGCACTTCGTGCAAAAACGATGGGACGGGGCGTTGTCGGTGCCGCAGGCGGAACAGGCCGCCACCAGCCGCGCGCCACACTGGGGACAGAACGCAGCGTCGGGCGGAACCTCGTGCCGGCAGCGCGCACACTCCATCAGCCCTCCCGGTGTCCCGACGCCGGAGAATGCGCGTCGAGACTATCATGCTGGACGATGAAGCCGCGTGACGTAGTCCTGGCCGTGAGCAACGTTCTCGTCAAGCGCGTGACCGGCGCGGAGATGCTGAGTCTCGTCGCCTGGCTGAGCCTGGTGCCGCCGCTGCCCTCGCTGGCGCTGTCGCTCGCGCTCGACGGGCCGCGTCCGCCGTCGTCTTCGGCGAGCGCTTCGGGGAGCTCCGGCGGGCCGGGATGGTGCTGGTGATGCTGGGACTCGCGGTCATCGTGCGGCCGCTGCCGGCGCTCCGGCGCCCAGCCCGGGCGGGAACGTGGCCGGTCGCGCGCTGAGCATCGCGCCGGCCACCCCGGACGACGTGCCGGGCGTCGTCGCGCTCATCGGCCGCGTCTACGCCGAGTATGCCTTCGTCTACGATCCGCCCACCGAGGTGCCGGACCTCTTTCAGTTCGCGAGCCACTACGAAGCCCCGCGCGGCGCGTTCTTCGTCGTGCGTGACGCCGACCGCATCGTGGGCTCGGTGGGCGTCGAGCGCGTCGACGCGACGACCGCCGAGCTCCATCGGCTGTACCTGGACGCGACGCGGCGCGGGCAGGGGACCGGACGCGCGCTGGCCGAGGCCGCGCTCGCCTGGTGTCGGGCCCACGGCGTCCCGCGGCTCGTGCTCTGGTCGGACACGCGATTCGAGCAGGCCCACCGCCTCTACACGCGGATGGGCTTTCAGCAGACGGGCGAGCGGACGCTGCCCGCGGATCCGAACGACACGCGCGAGTATCGCTTCGAGCGGGCCGTGTGAGGCCGCCCGCGAGCGCGCCCGGTCACTTCGCGCGCATTTGACGGGTCTGGGGTGTTCCGCTACCCTCGGACCCCAACCTGCGACGAGGCCGGTTGAAGGGGGGAATCGAAGCGAGCCCGTGACCGGACTCACCGTTCGTAGCGCGTTCGTCAGCGGCGTTCCCGAGCTCGTGGAATGGGGACTGCGCGGCTCGCGCTCACCGGCGCGGCGGACACTGGGGCTGCGGCTCGCCGCGATCGGCGCGTTCCTCCTCCTCTGGAGCCTCGTGTCCGGCGCCGTGGTGCTCCTGCGCCTCTTCAACCCCATCTTCCTGCCCGGCCCCTGGGTGGTCCTGGGCGAAGTGATCACGCTCGCCGTGAAGGGCACGCTGTGGGTGCACCTCGGCGCGACGCTCTGGCGGGTGGCGCTCGGCTTCACGTCCGGCGCCGTGCTCGCGGTCACGCTCGGGCTTGCCGCCGGTCACGTGCGGCCGATTCGCAACGTGGTGGAGCCGCTGATCGAGCTGCTGCGGCCGGTGCCGCCGCTCGCCGTGCTGCCGCTCTTCATCGTCTGGGTGGGAATCGGCGAGGCCTCCAAGATCGGCTTCATCACGTACGCGACGTTCTTCCCGATGTTCCTGACCACGGTGCACGGCGTGCGGCAGATCGACCCCCTGCTCCTCCGGGCCGCGCAGAGCCTCGGCGCCCGCCGCCACCAGCTCTTCCTGCGTGTGGTGTTGCCGGCGGCGCTGCCCGACGTCCTGACCGGCTTGCGCCTCGGCGTCGCGCTGGCGTTCTTCGTGATCGTGATCTCCGAGTTCATCGGCGCCGAGCACGGGCTCGGCTACCTGATCAACGACGGGCGGAACTTCTTCCTCGTTCCCCAGATGCTCGGGGCCGCCATCGTGCTCGGACTGCTGGGCTGGGCCGGCAGCACGCTGCTCCGACTGGTCGAGCGGCGGTTCACGCGCGGGCAGTATCCGGGAGGCGCGTGAGCGTCGTGGGCGAGGCCAAGATCCAGATCCAGCGGGTGAGCAAGACGTTCGACAGCGCGGCCGGGGGCGCGCCAGCGTTGCTGGAGGCCGACCTCGACGTCGCCGAGCGCGAGTTCGTCTGCATCCTCGGCCCCTCGGGCTGCGGCAAATCGACGCTCTTGAACATCGTTGCCGGATTTTTCGCGCCGACCTCGGGCGTGGTGCGGGTCGACGGCCGGCCGGTGACGGGGCCGGCCCCCGAGCGCGGCGTGGTCTTCCAGGAGTACGCGCTCTTCCCCTGGCTGACGGTGGCCGGCAACGTGGAGTTCGGTCCGGTGGTGCAGGGCCGCGCGCCGGGCGAGCGGCGCGCGGCGGTGGCGCGCTATCTCGAGCTGGTGGGGCTCTCCGCGCACGCCGAGAAGTTTCCGGCTCAGCTCTCGGGCGGGATGAAGCAGCGCGTCGCCATCGCGCGCGCGCTCGCCAACGACCCGGCCATCATCCTGATGGACGAGCCGTTCGGCGCCCTCGACGCCCAGACCCGGGAGGTGCTGCAGGACGAGCTGGGGCGCATCCAGCGGGTCGAGCACAAGACCGTGCTCTTCGTGACCCACTCCATCCGCGAAGCGGTCTACCTGGCCGACCGCATCGTGGTGATGACGTCGGCGCCCGGACGCATCAAGCAGGTGTTCACGCTCAAGCTGCCCGAGGTGCGGGACCGGTTCGCGCCGGAGTTCACCCACTACGAGAGCCAGATCACCCGGGTCGTGAAGGAAGAAGTCGCGAAGGTGCGCGAATGATGGCCCGGGTCTGCGCACTGCTCGGCGCGCTCGTCGCGTGGGCGCTGCTCACCCACGGCAACGCGCTCGTGGGCTGGGTGAACCCCGCGGTGCTGCCGACCCCCCTCGAGGTCGGACGCGTGGCCGTCGAGATGACGCGCGCCGGTGAGCTGCCCCGTCACCTGCTCACGTCGCTGGGCCGGATCGCCCAGGGCTTCGGGCTGGCCGCGGTCGCGGCGCTTGGTCTCGGCGTGCTGTGCGGCATGTCCACGCCGCTGCGGGTGATGGTCGAGCCCGTCATCGAGTTCGTCCGGCCCATTCCGCCCCTGGCCTTCCTGCCGATGTTCCTGGTGTGGTTCGGCCTGGGCGAGACGTCGAAGGTCGCCTTCATCGCCTACACGACGTTCTTTCCGATGTTCATCGCCATCGCCGCCGCCGTCCTCCGCGTCGACGTCGCCCTCCTGCGGGCGGCCGCGAGCCTCGGCGCCTCCCGGGCCGACCTCGTCCGCCGTGTCATCGTGCCGTCGGCGCTGCCCGGCATCATCGTCGCGCTCCGGCTCGGCGTCGGGCTCGCGCTCTTCGTCATCGTCGGCGCCGAGTTCATGGGCGCCGACGCCGGGCTCGGCCACCTCATCATGGAAGGACGCACGTTCTTCAACCCGGCCCAGATCGTCATGGGCGCCATCGTCATCGGGCTGCTCGGATCGCTCATCAACGCGCTGCTGCTCGCCCTCGAGCGTCGTCTCCTGCGCGGGCAGCGGGCCACCTGATCTTCGTGATCACCGAAAGGAGTCATCGCATGCGTATCCTGCTCGCGGTCCTCACCGTGTTCGCCACGCTGGCCGGCGCCGACGACGCCCGGGCCCAGAAGCCGGAAGTCGCCGAAGTCGATGCCTGGCTCGTGCGCGATGCCCAGATGTCGTCGCAGTTCGCGGTCGCCGACCAGATGGGGTATTTCAAGGCGGAAGGCATCAAGGTGAACCCGCGCTGGTACATCGCCGGTACCGACCTGCCGTCGATGTGGGGTGCGGGCAACATCCACCTCGGCACCGCCACCGCGACGATGGTCGTCCCCATCGCGGCCTCCGGGCAGGCCATCTACAACATCGCGCCCCAGAGCGACATCGCGGGCACCCAGCAGATCATCCTGGGCAAGAAGGGCCAGGAGATCGTCCGCAACCCCAAGGACTTCGAGAAGCTCAAGGTCGGCATGCCGAAGGGCGCCTCCGTGACCATGGCCGTCCAGTCGTTCGCCAGGGACACCGGCGTTGACTTCAGCAAGATCCAGTTCGTGAACCTCTCGCCCCCGGATTCGATCACCGCGCTCGCCAAGGGTGACATCGACGCCATGGCCGGGTGGGCGCCGTGGGTGTTCAACGCCGTCAAGCACGCCGGCGGGAAGTTCTATTTCAGCGGCAACCGCAGCGCGATTCCCGGCAAGGAGGGCCAGGTGGACTGGATGCACGTCCACGCCGGCGTGATCGCCAGCGGCAAGATGCTCAAGGAGAACCCCAACACGCTCAAGGCCGTCCTGCGCGCGCTCCGCAAGGCGACCGACACCATCAACAAGGATCGCGAGGCGGCGGTGAAGATCGTGGCCAAGGAGATGAAGATGGAGGAGGGGCTGGCGCGCGACATCATGGCGCTCAACATCTACTCCATGGAGATGAACGACAAGATCCCCAGGGGCATGGGCGAGTTCGTCGACTTCCTGTACTCGCTCGAGCGCATCAAGACGAAGCTCCCGACCGAGAGCCTCTTCTACACCAAGCTCCTCGAGGAAGTGGACCCGACGCTGGTGAAGTGGAAGGCGAAGACCGAGGTCAAATAGCTCCCGCACCCGCACCGAAGCGAGATCGAGCAGCAACCCGGGGTTGAGGGGTGTCGAGGAGCGCCCGGGCTGTCGAGGCGCGCCCCGGGGCACCCGGGGCGCGCCCGAGCGTGGGGGGGTATGGGGGGCCATGTCGGGGCCTCCCATGTGGTGATCAGAACATCGAAAAGTCGACGGCCTTTTCGGTGAGGAACTCCAGCAGCGCCGGCGTGCCCTCGCGGGTCTTGGCCACCGCGCGCTTGATGGCGGGCACGATCTCTTTCGGCTCCATCACGCGCTCGCCCCAGCCGCCCAGCGCCTTCGCGAAGTCCGCGTAGTTGCCACTGATGTCGGTGGAGCGGTACTTCTCGGTCGCGGTCGCCATCACCTTGAGCTCGATGGCCATCGAGAAGTTGTTGAGCAGGACGGACAGGATCGGGATGCGCTCGCGCACGGCCGTCTCGAAGTCCATGCCGGTGAAGCCGATGGCGGCGTCGCCCCACACGTTGACGCAGAGCTTGTCGGGGGCGGCGAGCTTGGCGCCCATGGCCAGGCCGAGGCCGTAGCCGAGCTGGGTGGTCTTGCCCCAGCCGATGTACGTCAGCGGGGCCACCGGCTCCCAGAACGGCGAGATCTGGTCCCGCGGGCTGCCGGCGTCGTGGGTGATGATCGTGTTGGCGACGTCCACCGTGTGCATGAGGTCCCACAGCACGCGGTAGGGCGAGAGCGGCTTGGTGTCCTGCGTCAGTCGCGGCATCCACTTCGCGAGCCAGTCGGCCTTGAGCTGCTTGATCTCCTGGGTGACCGCGGTGAGCCGGCCGCGCGGGCCGCCCTTGAGCCGGTCGCGGACGTCGATGAGCAGCGCATCCAGCGTCAGCGCCGCATCGCCCACCAGCCCCAGGTGGGCCGGGACGTCCTTGTTGATGTCGGTGGGGTCCAGCGTGGCGTGCACGAGCTTCGTGCCCTTCGGCATGGCGACGCCGTAGTTGGTGATCGAGAAGCTGCAGCCGATGCCGAAGATCAGGTCCGCGTTGTTCAGGAAGTGGTGGAGCTGCGCCGAGATCGAGCGGCCGCCCGAGCCGAGCGACAGCGGATGGTTCTCGGGGAACGCGCTCTTGCCCTGCAGGCTGGTCGTCACCGGCGCCTCGAGCAGCTCGGCCAGCTCGCGGAGCTGCGTCCACGCGCGCGCGTAGTGCACGCCCTGGCCCGCGTAGATCACGGGCCGCTCGGCCGCCACCAGCGCCTCCGCCACCCGCGCCACGTCACGCGGATCCGGGGCGCTGCGGAGCTTCGGTGCCGGCGTGTAGGTCCAGCCGTCCGGCACCTCCTCGCGGAGCACGTCGATCGGGAACTCCAGCAGCACCGGCCGCGGGCGGCCGTTGCGCGCCTGGGTGAACGCGCGCCGCATGGCCTCGGGGGCGTTCTCGGGAAGGATGACCTGCTCGGCCCACTTGGTGATGTGCTGGTAGTTGAGGAAGGAGCTGAAGTTGGGGGGGATGTTGAGGATCTTTCTTGGATACCCGCCGGCCAGCACGATGATCGGCACGGAGTCGCCGTACGCCTGGGCGACGCCGCCGAACGAGTTCTCGGTGCCGGGTCCGTGCTGGTTGGCGAACACGCCGATGCGATCACCGGAGGTGATGCGGCTGACGGCGTCGGCCATGTGCAGCCCGGTGCGCTCCTGACGGACCATGATGGTCCGGATGTCGGCCTCGGCGGCCGCCTCGATGATCGGGTTCACCGGGTAGCCGATGAGGAACTTGATGCCTTCGCGCTTGAGGACGTCGGCGACGACAGCGGCTGCTTTCACGGTGGGCCTCCCTCTCGCCCGGGCATGCCCGGGGGCCCAGGCATAGTACGGCATCCCGGCTTTCGTGTCGTGGCCGGCGCCGCCGCCGGCGGTGATATTCTTCCGGCGCAGTGAGCCTGCCGAAGGTCGTCGTCAAGGGCGTGAGCGTGACGTTCGAGGGCCACGGCCACGCGGTCCCGGCCCTGGACCGGATCTCGCTGGACGTCGCCACCGGTGAGTTCGTCTGCGTCGTCGGGCCAAGCGGCTGCGGCAAGTCCACGTTGCTCCGGGTCATCGCCGGCCTCGTCCGTCAGAGTGCGGGCGACGTTCACATCGCGGCGGCGCGGCCGGGGACACCGCTGACCGCCATGGTCTTCCAGGAGCACGCGCTGCTGCCGTGGCGGACCGTCCTCGACAACGTCACGTTCGGACTCGAGAACCGTGGGGTGCTGCGCGCGCCGCGCGAGGCGCGCGCGAAGGAGATGCTGGCGCTGGTCGGGCTCACGAAGTTCGCGCGGCACTATCCGCATCAGCTCTCCGGCGGCATGAAGCAGCGCGTCGGCATCGCGCGGGCGCTCGCGAACGATCCCGAGGTGCTGCTGATGGACGAGCCGCTGGCCGCGCTCGATGCCCAGACGCGCACCATCATGCAGGAGGAGCTGCTGCGCATCTGGTCCACCCTCGGCACGACCGTGATCTACGTCACCCACTCGCTCGAGGAGGCGCTCCTGCTCGGCGACCGCATCGTGCTCCTCACCGCGCGCCCGGGGCGGGTGAGCGAGGTCTTCCCCGTCGATCTCGGCCGGCCGCGCGGCCTGGAGATCCGCGGTTCCGGCACCTACGGCGTGCTGCTGGAGAAGCTCTGGTCGCAGCTCCGCGAGGAGGTCGTGCGGGCGATGGCCGAGGAACGTGGCGGGGGCCAGGCATGAAGGGCCCGAGCCGGGCCGACCGGGTCATCGATCTGAATGGGCGCGCCCAGGCCATCCTCGTGCAGGACTCATCTCTCCTGGCGCAACATGCGGAACGGGTGACGGCTCTGGCGCTCCGGCATCGGTTGCCGACCCTTTCCCAGATCCCTCGCTTCGCCGAGCGCGGCGGACTTCTTCAGTATGGCGCCGACGTCCTCGAGATGTTTCGGCGCAGCGCCACCCACGTGGACAAGATCTTGAGGGGCGCTAAAGCGGGCGACCTACCCGTCGAGCAGCCGACCAAGATAGACCTGATCGTCAATATCAAGACAGCCAAGGCCCTCGGCGTCACGATTCCTCCGGCCATCCTCGTCCGAGCCGACCGGGTTATCGAATGAGCGGCGTGCGTGTGCGCGGTCGCTGGCTCGCCGAGCACTGGATCGCGATCCTCTCGCCGGTCGGTCTCGTGGTCGCCTGGCAATGGGCGAGCGCGTCGGGCGTCCTCCGCGAGGTGTTCTTCCCGCGTCCGACGACCGTGATTACGCATCTGGGCCGGCTCGTCGCCGACGGCACGCTGTGGGCGCATACCGCCGCCACGCTGGGCCGCGTCGCCTGGGCCTTCGCGCTCGCCGCGATCCTCGGCGTGGCGGTCGGACTGGCGATGGGGCTCTGGCGCCGGCTGCGCGACGGGCTCGATCCCGTCTTTGCCGTCGTGTACCCGATCCCGAGCGTGCTGTTCCTGCCGCTGGTGAGCTTCTTGCTGCCGGCGGGCGAAGTCGCGACGATCGTCACCGTCGCCGTGACCTCGTTCTTCCTCGTCGCGCTCACCACCACGCACGGCGTCCGTCAGATCGACCGCCTCGTGCTCGAAGCGGCCACCCACTACGGCGCGCGGGGCTGGCGGCTGTTCGCGACCGTGCTGCTGCCCGGCGCGCTGCCGTTCATCTTTACCGGCCTGCGCCTCGGGCTCGGCTACGCGCTGATCGTGGCGGTGGCGGTCGAGATCGTGTCGGCCAACCGTGGGCTCGGCGCCTTGCTCTGGCTCTCATGGCAGGTGCTGAAGGTCGAGGACATGTACGCGACGTTCCTGGTCATCGCGCTGCTCGGGGCGGTTCTCTCCTACGGGCTCGCCGCGTTGCGCGCGCGCCTCCTGCCATGGGTGCAGGACGTGGGGGAGCGCTGACGTGGCGATCGCCGTGCCCGTCGCATTCCTCGCGCTGTGGGAGCTCGCGTCGCGCCTGGCCGTCCTGTCGCCGCGCTATTTCCCGCCGCCGACGCTCGTGGGGCTGGGCGTGGTCGACGGGCTCACCACCGGTGACCTCGGTGCTCACCTCGTCACCACGCTCACCCGCCTGGTGGTCGCCTTCGTCCTGGCGGCGGTGTCCGGCGTGCCGCTGGGGCTCCTGATGGGGATGCTCCGCCCCGTCCGCGACGCGGTGGATCCCTACATCGCGTTCCTCTTCCCCGTGCCCAAGATCGCGATGCTGCCGTTCCTGTTGATCCTGCTCGGCGTCGGCGAGCCGGCGTTCGTGGTGACGGGCGCGATCTCGGCGTTCTTCCAGATCGTCATCAGCACGCTGGCCGGCGTGCAGACGATGGACCCGCGGCTGGTCGAGGTCGGTCACAACTACGGCGCCCACGGCGGGCGGCTGTTCCGGAAGATCATCCTGCCCGCCGCGCTCCCGTCGATCTTCACCGGCCTCCGGCTCGGGCTCGGGCTGGCGCTGGTCACCATCGTGGCCGTCGAGTTCATCACCGCCAAGTCGGGGCTCGGCCACCTCGTCTACCGCCACTGGCAGATGCTCAGCACTACGGAGATGTACGGCGCGTTCGCGCTCGTCGGCGCGCTCGGGCTCCTGTTCACGCGCGGTCTCGGCGCGCTGCAGCGACGGGCGCTCGCCTGGCAACAGGACGTGGGACTGCTATGACGTGGACGGTCGGCCTCGGACCTGGTGCACCCCGGATTTCCAACCGACGTGGACGTTGTTTCCACCAACGTGGACACGCGACGTACCGACAGGGGAGGATGATATGAGGGTTCGTATCGTTGCGCTCGTGGTGATGCTGGCCCTGGCCGCCCTGATTACCACGGCTCCCGACCTCGATGCTCAGGGGCCCGGGATCAAGATCGGGTTCATCCCGTCCGATTCGTTCGCGGCGCTGTACATCATGGCCGACCGCTACCTCACGCCCGCCGGCATCAAGGCGGAGATGGTGCGGCTGCCCGGCGGCGCCGAGATCACCACCCAGGTCGCGACGGGCCAGCTCCAGATGGGCGGCGCCGGCATGGGCGCGGCCGGCTTCAATGCGGCGGCCGCGAAGCTGCCGATCGAGTTCCTCGGGCCGCTGCACCTCGGCTACGTCGAGGACTACTTCACCGTGCGCAAGGCCGTGTGGGGCTCGCAGGTGAAGCGGATCGCCGACCTGAAAGGCCACCCGGTCGGACTGAACACCAAGGGCGCGGCCGTCGAGTGGATGCTCGACCAGGTGCTCCGCCGCGACGGCATCACGATCAAGGACGTCCAGGTCAAGATCATGCCGTTCCCGGACATGGTGCCCGCGCTCGAGTCGGGCGCCATCGACGCCGCCATCCTCACCGAGCCGTTCCCCACGCTGGCGGAGGACAAGGGCGTGGCGGTGCGGCCGCTGCCGCGGCCCGCCGGCGCGAAGCCGACGCCGATCACGGCGGCGTTCTGGAACGCGGAGTGGGCCAAGGCCAACGCCGACCTTGCCCACAAGGTGATGCTCGGGTACGTGCGCGCGGTGCGGGACCTTGCGGCGGACGGCGGCAAGGGATGGAGCGACGATCGCAACGTCGACGTGATCGTGAAGTACACGGGCGCCAAGCGCGAGGTCATCAAGAAAGCGCGGCCGCACGTCGCCGACGCCAACCTGGAGCTCGACGCCTCCGTGCTCGACAGCATGCAGAAGCTCAACGCCGAGCTCGGCTATCTCAAGTACACGGAGTTCCTCTCGGCCGACAAGCTCTTCACCTTCACGCATCGCGACCGCGCGATCCGCGAGCTGGGACGACGCTGACGGCGCGCGGCGACCGACACGGCGAGGTCTGACTCCGGGTCGGCGGCGGGAAAGCGTTCCAGGAACGTTTCGGGGCGCCGCGCGTCTGGAGCCAGGCGCCGGTACGGCCTATGATTCCGCGCGCCCGTCTGCCGTACGGCCGTGACTCCGCTTGACCCGTTCGCCGGTGGGGGCTATTCCAAGGATTTCCCAAAATCCTGAATCTCTTTCAAGGCGGAGCAGGCACGCGGGTGCCCGCCGCTCCGCACGTGCGCGTCGCATCGAACGGGAGGCCGTGGCGTGCGATATGCACAACCTCCCGTTGCCCGGCGGACACCAGATCGGTCCACGGCGAGGAGGCCGTCAATGGTTCGCAACGTGATGCGGTTGCGCCCGCAGCTTCACCTGCCGCTCAGACGTGTCGCGCTCTGCCTGGATTGCGAGGTCTGCTTCGAGCTCGGCCCCGCCTTCTGCCCGGCGTGCGGCAGCCGGACCTGGACCGCGATCGCCCGCTTCCTGGAGCACGTCGCGGATCCGACGCTCGAGGAAGCGCTCGCCCACACGCCGGTCGCGGCCTGAGGCGCGGCGATCAGGCCGCGAACACCCTCCGGAAGAGCGTGACCGCGTCGGCATACGCGTGGTCGGTCGCTTCCGGATCGTAGCGCGCTCCCTCGTCGCGCATGAACGCGTGCTCGGCGGGGTAGAGCCGCACCGACACGCGCGTTCCCGCCCGCCGAAGCTCTTCCTCGATCCGCGTCCGCGCGTCGGGCGGCACGTGCGGATCGTTCGTGCCGAACACGAGCAACAGCTCGCCCTTGATCTCCTTCGCGCGCGCGAGCGAGCCGGCGTCGCGATCGGCGCCGAGCTCGCCGTCGTGCACGCCGGTCGGGTAGTAGCACACCGTCGCGCGCGCGGCGGGCTGCAGCGCGCCGCGAAACGCGAGGTGGCCGCCGATGCAGAAGCCGAGCACGCCGAGCTGGCCGGGCCGCACGCGGGGATGGCGGCCGAGATGATCGAGCACGGCCCGCGCGTCGGCGTCGAAGTTGCGCACGGGCGTGCGCTTGGCCTGGTCCAGGCCGAGGGTCCGGCCAGCATCGTCGAACGGGATGACGGTGCCCGCCGGCAGCGTACGGTGATAGATCTCGGGGGCGGCCACCACGAAGCCGTAGCCGGCCAGCCGCTGGCAGGCCCGCACGTGCGGACCGGTGAGCTGGAAGATGTCCGAGTAGCACAGGATGCCCGGATACGTGCCCGCCGCCGCCGGCGTCACCACCAGCGTGCGCATGGCGCTGCCGTCCACCTGGATGCTCGCGTACTCCGTCGTCACGACCATCGCGCTCTCCTCCCCGGGGCGCCGGTTCGCGCCCGGAGCAGTATGGTATGATCTATCGCACGATGGCGCCACGGCTTCCTGAGCTCGTCGGCCGCGCGATGATCGACCCCGAGTTCCTCGCCGATCTGCAGCGCGCGCCCGACACCGTGCTCGCGCAATTCGAGCTGAGCGATGCCGAGCGTCAGACCGTCGGCCGGGCGCTTCGCCAGCTCGCCGAGACCCCGCCGCGCCAGCGCGCCGCGGTGTTGAAGACCGCTCTCCTCCGCCGCGTCGCCACCTGACGGAGCCGGCCCGCGGTGTCGACGCCGGCCGCAACCGCGGAGTTTCTCAAGTCGGTCCGGTTGTTCAAAGAGCTTGCGGACGCCGACCGCTTGGCGCTCGCCCAGCGTCTGCGCGCGCAGACGCTGCGCAAGGGCCAGGTGTTGCTCCGCGAGGGTGACCTCGGCGACGAAATGTTTCTCGTTCGCACGGGCGCCATCATCGTCTCCAAGGCGGTCACCGGCCGCGTGGAGCAGGTGCTCGCGCGCATGGGCCCCGGCGACTTCTTCGGCGAGATGAGCCTGCTCGACCACGCGCCGCGCTCGGCGACGATCCAGGCCGACGGCGACACCACGCTGCTGGTGCTCGACGCCCAGAACCTCACGCGCCTGATCGAGGTCAACCCCCGCGCGGCCGTCTCCTTCTTCCGGGCGCTCGCCCAGGTGTTCATCGAGCGCCTGCGCGCCACCGGCGAGCTGGTGGCCGAGGTGACCCGCTGGGGCCTCGAGGCCACCGGGCTCGACGTGGACACTCGATGACGGACGCTCCGCGGCCCCGTCGGGCCCGGATGGAGCTCCTCGTACGCGGCGACGACGGACAAGACTTCGCGGTCCGTGAGATCTCGAGCGCGGCCGGCTTCGTCCAGATGCGCCCGCTCCGCGTGGAATGGTTCGAGCTCGCCGACGTCACCTCGCGAGTGGACCAGCACCATCGATTCATCCTCCGCAACACCCGCTCCGATCGCTACCTGATGCTGACCGAGAACGAGCAGTTCCTGTGGGAGCAGATGAACGGCCAGACGTCGCTGCAGGAGATGGCGACCGCCTATCTCCTCAAGTACGGCCAGTTCGACTTCGACATCATCCCGAACCTGATCCGCAAGCTCGTCCACGCCGGCCTGCTCACGCTCACGCCGGCGTCGCGCCTGCGGCGCGCGTTGGCCCGCAACCGCCGCAAGCGCCTGGTGCAGGTGATGGAGACTGCGCTCACCGGCCTCGAGCGCATCAATCTCTCCAGCCGGCGCGTGCAGCCGTTCTTCGCGGGGCTCTATCGCTGGGGCGGCTTCGTGGTGTTCTCTCCCCTCGCGGTGATCGCGTGCCTGCTGCTCACCGCCTTCGGGGTGGCCGCGGCCATCCCGCTGTGGCGGAACGCGGACGCCGTCGCGGCCGGTCTCGGGACGCATCCGGTTCTGGCCCTGCTCATCATCAAGGTGCTGCTCCTGCTCAGCGTGGCCGCGCACCAGGTCGTCCACGCGCTCGCGCTCGTGCACTACGGCCGGCGCGTGCGGGAGTTCGGCTTCACCTTCCTGCACGGCTTCGTGCCGACGTTCTACGTCGACGTGACCGACATCTTCATGGCCAGCCGGCGCGCGCGCGTGGTGACGGCGGTGTCGGGCACGCTCGTGCACCTCGTGCTCGGCTGTGCCTGCTTCGCGGTTGCCTGGTCGTCGCCCCCGGGGTTCGTGCAGGCGTTCGCGGCGACCTCGGGGATGTTGCAGATCCAGACCTTCGTGATCGCCCTCTACCCGTTCTGCTTCATCGAGATGGACGGCTATCACGTCCTCGTCGACGTGCTGGGCGTGCCCACGCTCAAGCAGGACGCCGTCGCGTTCGTGGGCGCGCTCATCCGTGGTCGCCGTCGCGGCCGCCGCGGCCTCAGACCGTGGACGCGCGAGAAGAGCGTGTGGATCGGCTACGTCGGACTCTCCACGGCATCGATCGCCGCGTTTCTGATCTTCAACGTTTGGATGGTCTTGCGCGCGATTTCCTGAGGCCGCCAGTCTCCAGATCAGCCAATGATCTCGTGGAGGCCTTCGACGACGCGGTCGACTTCTTCCTCGGAGGCGCGTCCTAGGCGCCGCCCGATCCTTTCTACCGAGAGCGTCCGAATGTGGCTGATTCTGACCCACGACTGCTTCGGCAAACCTCGCGCACTACTCCGAAGCGTGAGCGGAAACCCAGCCCGAGGCTCTTGGCTGGACAACGCGACAGCAATGACCGTTCCCGACCGTTCATTGAACACATCGTGGCTGAGGATCAGCACTGGGCGACGCCCGGCCTGCTCCCGGCCACGGACGGGATTGAGGTCGGCCCAGCGAAATTCCCCTCTCAGTATTCGGGCCAAGAATCGGAGCTGCCAGCGAGGCCTTCCTCCGCTAGCGCTTTCTCGTCTTCGGGATCGAGCTTTGCGCACTCCGTCGCCAAGCGCGTACGGCGCGCGCGCGCCAGCCGCTCGGCGAGCGCGATCTCGATAGCCTGACTGCGATTGCGGAACTCTCGTCGGCTGACGAGTTCGTCGACCTGATCGAGCAGCTCGGTATCGAGGGTGATGGCGACCTTGGTTTTCGGCAACGCGGCGTCTCCGTAAGTATGATGAAACATCCTACCATAGCCGATGCTTCCCGATCGGAAGGCGATGGGTCGCTCTGACCCCTCCTGAGCGGCCCAGGCTACTGCTCAGGGCTTGCGGCATCCCGCATGAGGGCCTCGACGGCGGCCGCGATGCGTGGGGCGTCACTGGCGGCGACGGCGGGCGTGTCGGCCGTGAGCGCCGCGGTTTGCTCGATGGGTTGGAGCGCGGCGAGCTGGGCTTGCGCGCGGGCGCGTAGCTCGTCACCGAGCAGAGCGGCGATCTCGGTGAGTGCAGTGAGGGCGGCGCCGGCGCGCGCGGCGCGGTCCGTGGCCTCGCCCAGCCGAGCAATCAGGCGCTCGCGGAACCGGTACGACACCGCCGCATGGACGGCGCGCCACACGAACAGATCGCCGGCCATCGGCTCCCAGGCAAGCGTGAGCGGCTGTCCGGCGGCGCGCACGAATGGGGCGAGCGCCGGGGCGCCGGTGGCGGCGACGATCGCGAGCGCACCTTCGGCGACGGCCGGTGGGAGCGGCCGCGTCGGAGCCTCGGCGACGGAGGGGAACGACAGCGCCACCGGGGGACCATTGCAGGGCAGCCGCAGGTGCTCCTCCAGCGGCGCGCCGAGCGCCCACAACACCGCGGATACGCCGCCGGTGCGGTCCACGAGACGCCGCGGCGCGTGGCGGCGGATACCCTGCCAGTCCTCGCGGTAGTACGTCCGCCCCCGCCACACGATCTTTTCCACGCGATCGCGCTGCTGGACGAACACGTCCCCTCCGGCGAAGCGCCGCTCGTGCGGGGCCGGCTGCCACGCGAGCGCACCGGCGGCGAACGCGGCGAGCGGATCGTCGTACCCGGGCGCGTACCGAAACGACTCCAGCAACGCGAGGAATAGCTGCTCGCTGGGGTAGGGGCCGCCGTAGCGGAGCGCCGTCCGCTGCTGGTCGGCGGCAAGTGAGGCGACGACGTTCAGCACGGCGGTGCCGGCGCCGGAGGGGAGCCGCCCGGGGTCGAGCACGGTTGGGATTCGATCGATGCGCGTCCAGTCGAGCGCCTCGGCGAGCGTCGCGGCGCCACCGTCGTGGCGCAAGCGGTCGGACATCCCCCACGGCGCGTCGGTTGTCGCGCGCGGCTCGATCGCGATCCACGATCGATCAGCCAGCCGCACCCGTGCGTTGGCGAGCCCCTTCTCGTCCCACACGAAGGCGGCGAGCATCACGCCGGCCGGATCGAATTCCAGGAGACGACGACGGTCAGGACGACCGTCCGCGTAGCAGATCACGGAGCCGTGGGGTGTCGTCGCGACCGGCCCGCCCCGCGCGCACGCGCGGCGGGCGGCGACGACGGCGTCGGGCGCGTCGACCTCCGCCGCGGCAAGCCACGGGAGGACCCGCCCGCTGTCTTCGGTCGCCACGGCGCGATGATACAATGCGCGGGTGGCAGGCATCTTTTCCGAGGCAGTGTGGCGCTCGGCTCTGGAGATCGCCGCCCTCGTTCGGTCCAAGCAGATCTCGGCGCTGGAAGTCACCGAGGCTGTCCTCGCCCGCATCGACGCCCTCAATCCGCGCTTGAACGCCTTCTGTCTCGTCGCCGCCGACGAAGCGCGCCGCGCGGCCCGCGAGGCGGACATCGCGGTGGCCAAGAGTGAGCCGCTCGGCGCGCTCCATGGCGTGCCGGTGTCGCTCAAGGACGTCATCTTCACGCGGGGCATGCGCACGACCGGCGGGTCGCGGCTCTTCGCCGAGGCCGTGCCCGACGAGGACGCGATCGCCGTCGCGCGCCTCAAGGCGGCGGGCGCGGTCGTGCTCGGCAAGACGAACACCTCGGAGTTCGGACACAAGGCGATCACCGAGAATCCGATGTTCGGCGTCACGCGCAACCCGTGGAATCTGGATCTCACGCCCGGCGGCTCCAGCGGCGGCGCTGCCGCCGCGGTCGCGAGCGGGCTCGGACCGGTCGCGCTCGGCACGGACGGTGGCGGGTCGATCCGACTGCCCGCCGCGTTCTGCGACGTCTACGGCCTCAAGCCGTCATGGGGCCGCGTGCCCCAGCATCCCGGCTTCCCGGGCTGGGACCATCTGTCCTGCACGGGGCCGCTCACGCGCACCGTCCGTGACGCCGCCGCCGTGCTCGACGTCATCGCGGGCGCGGACGATCGCGACCGGGAGTCACTTCCGCGCGAGCAGGGCTCGTACCTCGAGGCGTGCGAGGAGAGCATCAAGGGCTGGCACGTGGCGTGGAGCCCCGACCTCGGTTACGCGACGGTGGATCCGGCCGTGCTCGCGCTGTGCGAGAACGCGGCGGCCGAGTTCGAGTCGCTCGGCTGCCACGTGGAAGTGGTGAACCCGGGCTGGGAGGACGTCGAGACGACGTTCACGACCCTCGTGGCCGCGCAGTTCTACGGGGCGTGGTCGGATCAGCTCCCCGAAGCCGAGAAACAGCTCGATCCCACGCTCGTCAAGTTCATCCGCAAGGGCGGGAGCGTCACCGCCCGCGACTACGTGCTCGCGCGCGAGCGCGTGAAGCAGTACTGGCTCGAGGTCGTCACCTTCCTCGCGCGCTTCGATCTCCTGTTGACGCCCACCGTCGCGGTGCCGCCGTTTGCGGCGGCGGGCCGGCCGCCCCGCCAGATCGCAGAGCGTGAGCTGTCCGTGCTGGGCTGGATGCCGTTCACCTTTCCGTTCAACCTGACCGGGCAGCCGGCGGCCAGCGTGCCGGCCGGCATCACCGACGATGGCCGCCCCGTCGGCCTGCAGATTGTCGGCCGCCGCCACGCGGATCGCGCCGTGCTGGCCGCGTCCGCGGCCTACGAGGCCGCGTGTCCGTGGAGCGAGCGCCGACCTCCGGTGTGACCGCCTCCGCTTCCGAGCCGCCCCGCGGGCGTTCGGCTGTTGCCGGCTGGGCCATCGTCTCCGCTGTCCTCTTCCTCGGGCTCATCCTCGTGATCTGGGCGGTGATGGCGGACGTGCCGTTCATCCACTGGCTGGTGAGGCTCTACCGCGACAAGCACTTCCTCAAGGACACGGTCGCGGCCTGGGGCTGGGCGGCGCCGGTGGTGTTCGTCGCCATCCAGGCGCTGCAGGTGATCATCTCGCCGATCCCGGGCGAGATCACGGGACCGGTGGGCGGCGCGCTGTTCGGAACGCTGTGGGGGCTGATCTACTCGACGATCGGGCTCACCGCGGGCACCCTCATCTGCTTCGCGGTCGGCCGGCGATGGGGAGAGCCGCTCGTGCGGCCGTGGCTGAGCGAGCGCCACTGGAACCGGATGAACTTCATCCTCGAAGCCGAGGGCGCCATCCTCTGCTTCCTCCTCTATCTCATCCCCGGCTTTCCCAAGGACATCATCTCGTACCTGTTCGGGATCAGCCCCCTGCCGTTCTGGGTGTTCGCGGTGGTCTCGACGCTCGGCCGGCTGCCGGGCACGTGGATCTCCTCGTACCTCGGCGCCCACGTCGCCGAGCAGCAGTACATCTATGCGGTGGCGTTCGTCGCGGTCATCGCCGCCCTCTGCCTGCCGGTCTACTACTATCGCGATCGCATCATCGGTCTCGTGAGCCGCAAAAAGCCCCATCGCCAAAAGCCTTGACGCCGATGCGCGCGGCCGGTAGATTACGTTGCACGTTATGCGCACCTGGCGTCGCTTCGGGTTCTTCTTCTACTACTTCGGAGAGGTCTGCCCGGGCGCGCTGAGCTGATCCAGGACGCGCCGCGGGGGACCGAAACACCCGCGGCGATCAGAGCGAGACGACGAAGGCCGCGGGTGAGCAGTCCGCGGCCTTTTGCTTTGCACTCTCGTCTTGCGGGGGTTGGTCGACATGATCATCGTGTTGCGCGCCGGCGCGTCGGAGACCGAGGTCGAGGACGTCTGTCGCCGCATCCGGTCCATGGGGTACCAGCCCCACGCCATCCGGGGTGAAGTGCGCACCGTGATCGGCGCCGTCGGCGACGACCGCGGCAAGGAGCGCCTGCGGTCGCTCGAGTCGCTCGAATACGTCGAGCACGTCCAGCCGATTCTCCAACCATTCAAGCTGGCCAGCCGCGAGGTTCGCACCACGTCCACGCAGGTGCCCGTCGACGGCATCGTCATTGGCGGCAAGCGCCTGGCCGTGATGGCGGGGCCGTGCTCGGTCGAGTCGCGCGAGCAGATCCTGGAGGTCGCGACCAAGGTGAAGGCGGCGGGGGCGTCGGTGCTGCGCGGGGGCGCGTTCAAGCCGCGCACGTCGCCGTACGCGTTCCAGGGCCTGGAACTCGAGGGCCTCAAGCTGCTGGCGGAAGCGAAGCGCGAGACCGGGTTGCCGATCGTGACGGAGGTCATGGAGCCGGACAAGGTCGAGGTCGTCGCCGAGCACTCCGACATCCTTCAAATCGGCGCCCGCAACATCCAGAACTTTTCGCTGCTGAGGCGGGTGGCCGAGACCCGCAAGCCGGTCCTGCTCAAGCGCGGCATGTCGACGTCGATCCAGGAGTGGCTGCTCTCCGCCGAGTACGTGCTGGCCGGCGGCAATCCGCACGTGATCCTCTGCGAGCGCGGGATCCGGACCTTCGAGACGTCCACGCGGTTCACGCTCGACCTGAACGCCATTCCGGTCGTCAAGAAGCTCTCCCACCTGCCGGTGGTGGTCGATCCTTCGCACGGGACCGGGCACTGGGAGTACGTGGAGTCGATGGCCATGGCCGCCGTGGCGGCCGGCGCCGACGGCCTGATCATCGAGGTCCATCCGAAGCCGGAAGAGGCGCTGTCCGACGGCCCCCAGTCGCTCAAGCCCGACCGGTTCGCGCGCCTCATGACGCGCATCCGCCGGGTGGCGGAGGCGCTGGACCGGGAGGTCTGAGTACATGGGGGGCCCCGAAATGGCCCCCCATACCCCCCCGCGCTCCTCGAATTCCCTCACACCCTCTGAGCGACGGCTCACCGGACCCTCGTTCTATAATCATTGGCGGTATGCCAAGCCCCGGTGAGACGCGCGAAAGCCTCGTCCGCCGGCTCTGGAACCGGCGGGCGGCGGGCCTGGCGCTATCGATCGCCCTCCACCTCCTGGTCGTCGCGCTGGCGGTATTCGTGCGCACGCCGGGCGCGAGCTACGTCGTGAAGCGCGGCGAGCCGCTCTTCGTGGAGCTCCCGGAAGCGCCGGGCTCAGCGCCCGCGGGCGACCCGTCGGCGCGCACGCCGGGCCCGCCGGAACGCGGCGAGTCGCCGATCGCCCGGGCGCCGTCGCCGCCGCCTGCTCCCGCGGCGCCGCGGCCGGCCCCACGACCGGCCCCGAGCGACGTCAAGCCGGCTCCGCGCGCGACGCCGAGCGACCCCAAGCCGGTGCTGCGCCCGGCCCCGAGCGAGACCAAGCCGGCGCCGAGCCCGGCGCGTCCGGAGCCGCCTGCGCCGCGTGACGCCACGCCACGCGAGCCGACACCGGCGACCGCCAAAGCGACGCCTCCGCCAGCGGAACCCCAGGCTCCAGAGACGCCGGCCGCACGCCCGGAAGCAGCGACGCCGGCGCTGGAGGCCAAGGCGGGCGCCGGTGAGACGCCAGCCACGGCGGGGGGCCCGCCCACGGGCGGTCGAGGGCAGTCGCCGGTCGATATCCGGGCCGCGCTACGGCCGGGTGGGGGCGGAGGCGGCGGGCGGGGCGGCGGCCGCGCCGGGATCGAGGGCGAGCCCATCCCGCTCGACAGCACGAATCCGAGGTACAGCGACTATCTCGATCGCGTCCGGCGGATGATCAAGGAGAAGTGGGGCTATCCCTGCATCAAGAACACGGACACCCGGGACTGCGAGTACAAGACGGCACAGCTCGTGATCGAGTTCGGCGTCGCCAAGGACGGCCGGGTCCCGTTCGTCAACGTGCTACGATCGTCCGGCTACCCGATCTACGACGAGTACGCGGTGAACGCGGTGAAGTTCGCCTCGCCGTTTCCCCCGGTACCCGACGCGCTCAGTCGCACCGGGTTTCCGATCCACGCGACCTTCAACTACATCGTCGACAGCGGGCTGACGAACCTGTTGCGCTGATGGATGCGCTTGCGTCGGGATCGGCTTGCGGATTGCGCTGCAAAGTCGGCCGGTTAACTTGACTCATACCAATTCTCATAGGATGATCGGACCTCTTGGATAGGCTCGTAGCTCAGTGGGAGAGCGCCTCTCTGACGCAGAGGAGGTCGGCGGTTCGAAACCGCCCGAGCCTACCATTCTTCTCGCCGCCCGCCGTCATGCATGTCTGAAGCGCCGGAAGATCGTCACCTCAAGCTGACCGGCGACTTCGACTGCGACGCCACGCCGCTGGCCACGCTGCGGCATTCGACGTCGCACGTCATGGCGCAAGCGGTGAAGCGGCTGTTCCCCGACGTCAAGGTCGCCATCGGCCCCGCCATCGAGGACGGCTTCTACTACGACTTCGCCAAGGCGGCGCCGTTTACGCCGGAGGATCTCGCGCGCATCGAGGCGACCATGGGCGAGATCGTGAAGGCCAACGTCCCGTTCGAGCGGTCGGAGATGCCGCGGTCGGAGGCGATCGCGTTCTTTCGCGAGCGGGGCGAGCCATACAAGGTCGAGATCCTCGAAGGCATCGACGCCGAGCGCGTGTCGCTCTACCGGCAGGGGGACTTCATCGATCTCTGCCGCGGCCCGCACCTGGCGTCCACCGGCGCCATCAAGGCGTTCAAGCTCCTGTCGTCCTCCGGCGCGTACTGGCGCGGCGACGAGCGCAACGCCATGCTCCAGCGCATCTACGGGACGGCGTGGCTCACGCGGGAAGAGCTGGACCAGTACCTCTGGCGCCTGGAAGAGGCCAAGAAGCGCGACCACCGCAAGCTCGGGCGGGAGCTCGATCTCTACGTCTTCCACGACGTCACGCCGGGTGCGCCGCTGTGGCTGCCGCACGGCTGGACGATCGTGCGGGAGCTCGAGCGGTTCGTGCGCGAGGTGCTGGACGCGCGCGGTTACCAGGAGATCTCGACGCCGATCCTGGTCAACAAGCGGCTGTGGGAACAGTCCGGCCACTGGGAGCACTTCCGCCAGAACATGTTCCTGGTGGAGGCCGAGGAGGAAGTCTTCGGCCTCAAGCCGATGAATTGTCCGGAATCTACCCTCGTCTATCGGCATGCGCTCCGTTCCTATCGCGATCTTCCCCTCCGGTTCTCCGACATGGGACGGCTGCATCGCAACGAGCGTTCCGGCACCCTCAGCGGGCTCTTCCGGGTGCGGCAGTTCACGCAGGACGACGCGCACATCTACTGCCGCCTCGACCAGGTCCAGGACGAGATCACCGGCGTCCTCGAGCTGATCCGCGAGTGGTACAAGACGTTCGATCTCCATCCGTTCTTCAAGCTGTCGACGCGTCCCGAGAAGTCGATCGGTACCGAGGAGCAGTGGCACACGGCGGAACAGGGTCTGGCCGACGCGCTCCACGCCAGCGGGCTGAGCTACGACATGAATCCGGGTGACGGCGCCTTCTACGGCCCCAAGATCGACGTCGACATCCAGGACGTGCTCGGCCGGCGCTGGCAGGTGGCGACGGTCCAGGTCGACTTCGGGCAGCCCGACCGCTTCCAGCTCGAATACATCGATACCGACGGGCAGCCCCGCCGGCCGGTGATGGTCCACCGCGCCATCTTCGGCTCCTTCGAGCGCTTCATCGGCATCCTGACCGAGCACTACGCGGGCGCGTTCCCGACCTGGCTCGCCCCCGTGCAGGCGCGCGTGCTCCCGATCAGCGAGAAGCATCTCGACTACGGGCGCACGGTCTTTCAGGCCCTGCGCGCCGCCCGCATCCGCGCCGAGCTCGACGACCGTAACGAGAAGCTCGGCTACCGGATCCGCGACGCCCAGGTCCGCAAGGTCCCCTACATGCTGGTGGTCGGTGAGCGGGAGCGCGAGAGCGGGACCGTGAGCCTGCGCCACCGCACGGGGGAAGAGATCAAGGGTCTTCCCCTGGACGGCGTGGTCGCCGGCCTCGCCCGCGAGATCGCCGAGCGCGTAGCCAACCTCACCGTGGGCCGTTCGTGATCTTTCCTTCCCAGCTTTAGCGAGGAGCAACGTCTATCAGTCAATCAAAGGACATCCGCGTCAACGAAAGCATCCGCGTCCGCGAAGTCCGCGTGGTCAGCGCCGACGGCGAGCAGCTCGGCATCATGCCGATCCAGGAGGCGCTCGACACCGCGCGCTCCAAGGAGCTGGACCTCGTCGAGGTCGCGCCCGAGGCCCAGCCGCCGGTCTGTCGCATCATGGACTTCGGCAAGTACAAGTACACGCAGGCCCGGCGTCTGAAGGAAGCGCGCAAGAAGCAGACGACGATCATGGTCAAGGAAGTAAAGATGGGCCCCAAGACCGAGAAGCACGACTTCGAGTTCAAGCTCAAGCACGTGCGACGCTTCCTGGAGGAGGGGCACAAGGCCAAGGTCACCGTGCGCTTCAAGGGCCGCGAGATGGCCCACACCGAGCTGGGGTGGAAGATGCTCCAGAAGATGGTGGAGGCCGTCCAGGACATCGCGCACATCGAGAACAACGCCCGGATGGAAGGACGTATGCTGCACGTCGTCCTGAGTCCGAAGGCGAGCCAGCACTGAGGAGTGGACGATGCCGAAGATGAGGACCAAGCGCGGCGCGGCCAAGCGCCTGAAGAAGACGGCCTCCGGCCGGCTCAAGCGGGCGGGTGGCTGGAAGCAGCACAAGCTGGAGGGCAAGGAGCCCAAGCGCCGGCGCCGCCTGCGCAAGGGCAAGCTCATTTCGAAAGCGGACGAGAGCCGGCTCAAGGTTCTCGTGCCCTATCTCTGATCCCGACGGAGGACTGACGGAATGCCACGCGCGAAGGGCGGCAGCAAGACGCGCCAGCGGCGCAAGAAGATTCTCAAGAAGGCCAAGGGCTACGTCGGCGGACGCCGCAAGCTCTACAAGACAGCCGCCGAGACGGTCCTGCGCGCGGGCGCCTTTGCCTACCGCGATCGCCGGCAGAAGAAGCGCCGCGCCCGTTCGCTCTGGATCGTGCGCATCAACGCGGCCTGCCGTCAGACCGGCCTGTCCTACTCCACGTTCATGAACGGGCTCAAGAAGGCCGGCGTGCTGCTGGATCGCAAGGTCCTGGCCGAGCTGGCCGTGAGCGATCCGCCCGCCTTCGCCAAGCTCGCCGACAACGTCAAGGCTCAGGTCGGCTGAGCCACATGACGCGGTTCGAGCGGCGGCTCCGCTGCCGCAATCTCCATTTGTCCGAAGCGGAGGGGGGTGTCGGGGGGAGCGGCGCTTCGCTCCCCCCGACGTCGTCATTAGCCGCCCTCCTCGCCGAGGCGCGGGAGGCCGTCGGCGCCGCCGGCACCGCCGCCGAGCTCGAGCAAGTCCGCATCCGCTTTCTCGGCCGGCAGGGCGCGCTGACCCAGCTCCTGCGCTCGCTGGCCAGCCTGCCGGCCTCCGAGCGGCCGCAGGTCGGCGCCGCCGCCAACCAGGCCAAGCAGCTCCTGGAATCGCTGCTCGACGAGAAGCTGCAAGCGGCACGGGGGTCGGAGCGCCGCGCGGCGCGCGAGCGCGAGCGCGTCGATCTCACGCTGCCGGGCCGGCGCCCGCCGTTCGGGACCGTGCATCCGCTCACGCGCGTGCAGGACGAGATCGTGTCGACCTTCATGGGGCTCGGCTTCTCGGTGGCCGAGGGCCCGGAGATCGAAAGCGACTACTACAACTTCGAGGCGCTGAACATCCCGCGCGACCATCCCGCGCGCGACATGCAGGACACCTTCTATCTCTCGGAGGACACGCTCCTCCGCACCCACACGTCACCGGTGCAGATCCGGACGATGCAGGCGCAGCCGCCGCCGGTCCGGATCATCGTGCCCGGGAAGGTCTACCGGCGCGACGCCGACATCACGCACTCGCCGATGTTCCACCAGGTCGAGGGCCTCGCCGTCGACCGCGACGTCTCCATGGCCGATCTCAAGGGCACCCTGGAGCTGTTCGCGCGGCGGATGTTCGGCGCCGACTCACGCATCCGCTTTCGCCCATCCTTCTTTCCGTTCACGGAGCCGTCGGCGGAAGTCGACGTGCTCTGCTTCGCGTGCGCCGGGGCCGGCTGCCGCGTCTGCAAGTCGAGCGGCTGGCTGGAGATCCTCGGCTCGGGCATGGTGCATCCGCGAGTCCTGAAGAACGTCGGCTACGATCCCGAGCAGTTCACGGGCTGGGCGTTCGGCATGGGCGTCGAGCGTGTGGCCATGCTCAAGTACGGGGTCGACGACATCCGCCTCTTCTTCGAGAATGACCTCCGCTTCCTGCGCCAGTTCGCCTGAGCGGTGGCCCCGATGAAGATCCCGTACCACTGGATTCGCGAGTTCGTCGACCTGCCGCTCACCGCGGCCCAGGCGGGGGATCGTCTGATGAACGCCGGCATCGAGGTCGCGGCCGTCACCCCGCTGGCACCGGCGGGCCTGGCCGGGATCGTGGTGGGCGAGATCGAGGCGATCGAGCGCGACCTCGGCGAGAGCCACGGTCACCGCCTGGTCCTCTGCCGCGTGAGCACCGGCCGGGGGAAATTCAGCGTCGTGTGCGGGGCGCCGAACACCGTGGTCGGTGTTCGCGCGGCCTTCGCGCCGCCGGGCGCCCGGCTGCCGGGCGGACGCGAGGTGGCGGCGGTCAAGATTCGCGACGTGGAGTCGCAGGGGACGCTGTGCTCCGAGCGCGAGCTCGGGCTCGGTGAGGAGCACGAGCGCGGTATCCTGACCGTGGGCAGCGACGCGCCGCTCGGCCGGGACCTCATCGCGCTCCTGGGCCTCGACGACCACGTGCTCGAGGTGGAGGTCACGCCGAATCGGCCCGATTGCTTGTCGGTCATCGGCGTTGCCCGCGAGCTGGCGGCGTTGACCGGCACGCCGTTCCGCCCGCCGTCGGTGGCGGTGAAGGAGTCGGGGGAAAGCGCGGAGAGCCTGGCCCGGCTGCAGCTCGACGCGCCCGACCTGTGCCGCCGGTACACCGTGCGCATCATCAGCGGGCTGCGCGTCGGACCATCGCCGGCGTGGATGGCCGCGCGGCTGCGGGCGGTGGGCCTGCGTCCCATCAGCAACGTCGTCGACGTCACCAACTACGTGCTGTGGGAGCTCGGTCATCCGCTGCACGCGTTCGATCACGCCAAGGTGGCCGATCGGACCGTGGTCGTCCGGCGGGCGCGGACGGGGGAGCGCTTCACGACGCTCGACGGCCAGGAGCGCACGCTGACCGACCGCATGCTCGTGATCGCCGATCCGCGGCGCGCCATCGGTCTGGCCGGGGTGATGGGCGGCGCCAACACCGAGGTCACGGACGCGACCGACCGCGTGCTGCTCGAAAGCGCGTGGTTCGATCCCGCGACCACGCGTCGCACGTCGCGCGCGCTGGGGCTGGCCACCGACGCCGCCTATCGGTTCGAGCGCGGCGCGGACGTCGAGGGGCTGGTGGAGGCGCAAGACCGTGCCGCCCAGCTGATGGCCGACCTCGCCGGCGGTGCCGTTGCCCGCGGGATGCTGGACGCCTACCCCGCCCCGCGCCCGCGGCCACAGGTCCGGTTGCGGATGGCGCGGGTGAAGCGGGTGCTCGGTGTCGCGCCGGAGCGCGCGGAAGCGCGCCGGATCCTCCTCGGTCTCGGGCTGCCCGTGACGGATCGGGGTGATGACCTCGAGGTCGAGGTGCCCGGGTTCCGGCGTGACATCGCGATCGAGGACGATCTGGTGGAAGAAGTGATCCGGGTGTGGGGCTACGACCGGATCCCCTCGCTCGTGTCGAGCAGCGCCACCGGCCTCGTGTCCCAGCCGCCCACGCGCGCGCAGGATGACGTGGTTCGCCGCGCGCTGGTGGGCGCCGGGCTCACCGAAGTCATTACCTACAGCTTCGGCGATCCCGCGCACGAGGCGGTGCTGGGCGGTCTCGTCGGCGACGCGCCGCTCGCGCTCCTGAATCCGCTCAGCCGCGACGCGAGCGTGCTCCGCCGCCACCTGCTCGACGGCCTGCTCGGCGTCATCGCCACCAACGCGCGACGGCAGCAGCCGAACGTGCGCATCTTCGAGATCGGCAAGGTCTACGGCCGCGACGCCGGCGAGCCGTCGGAGGCGCGCTGGGCGGGGCTGGCGTTGACCGGTACGCGCGGCGGGCTCGCCTGGTACGGCGGTCAGGAGCCCGTGGACGTCTACGACGCCAAGGGTGTGGCCGAGCACGTGCTCGCGACCCTCGGTCTCTCCGGCTGGGAGGTGGGGCCAGGACTGCCCGACGGCTTCGAGCCCGACTGTTTCGGCGCGCTCGTGAGCCCGAACGGCCGCATCCTCGCCATGTTCGGCGAGGTGGCGCAGGCGGCCCGCGCGCAGTTCGACGTGGAGGCGTCGGTCTTCGCCGCCATGGTGCCGCTGGACTGGCTGCTCACCGTGCCGGTGCCGCCGCGCAAGCACGACCCGCTGCCGCGCTTCCCGTTCGTGCAGCGCGACGTCGCGTTCCTCGTCGAAGGCCAGGAGGAGCTGACGGCGGCGGCGATCGAGGCCGTGATCCATCGCGAGGGCGGCCCGCTGCTGCAAGACGTCACCCTGTTCGACGTCTTCCGCTTCCCGGACGGACGGCGGAATCTCGCGTGGCGCCTGACCTTCCAGGCGGACGACCGCACGTTCACCGATGAAGAACTCAACGCCATCCAGGAGCGCGTGGGCCGCCGAGTAGCTCAGCAATTCGGGGTGACGTGGCGGGGGGTGTGATGAGTGACGGGGTGATCGAGGCGCGCCACGGGTTCCCCGAGGCGCTCCGAGCGTTGGGGGGAGTGGGGGGCCATGTCGGGGCCCCCCACTCGATCAGATGAGCGACGGGGTGATCGAGCGGCTCGCCCAGCTCGAGGAGGCGGTCCGCCGCGCCAGCGAAGGGCTCCAGCGCTTGCGGGCCGACAACGAGCGCCTCTCCGAGGAGAGCGCGCGCGCCCGCGAGGAAACCGAGCGCGCCCGCGAAGAAAGCGAGCGCGCGCGTGAGGAGAACGAGCGGCTGCGGCGCGAAGTCACCCGGCTCACCGCGGAGCGCAAACAGGTGGTGGCGCAAATCGACGGGCTGCTCGCGGATATCGCCAAGCTCGAGCTGTGACGGAGACACGCGGGCCGGCATGACCGAAGCGCAGCGGGTCGAGCTCAGCATCCTCGGCCAGACGCTGACCCTGCGTACCGCCGCGTCGCCCGAGCACCTCCGTGAGCTCGCCGCCTACGTCGAGGAGCGCGTGGCCACGTTGCGGCGCTCCGGCGTGCCCGATCCGACCCGTGCCCTGATCCTGGCCGCCCTCGACATCACCGACGAGCTGTTCCGCGCGCGCGACGAGCACCGGCACGCCGAGGACGTGGAGGCGCGCCTGCGCAAGCTGGTGGCCATCCTCGAAAGCGTGACGCCCCCGGAGTGAATGATGAAATGGGGGGCCCCGACATGGCCCCCCATACCCCACGCTCGTCGCGCCCCGGCGAAGCCGGGGCACTCCTCGAACGCCGACCCCCGCGCACGCAACAATTGCTTGACGCCGGCAGCCCCGGCCGGTACACAGGAATGGTCCCTGCGCTGTACGTGATGCCGGGGGGAAGTTTCAACCTCGTTTATACAACGGGAGCCGCAGTGAGGGTGGTGTGCAAGCCCCTCCGAGAAGGGGACGCCTGAAGCCCTCCAGTCGCGCGCCCACCTGGTACATACCAGGTTCGAGACACCGTCGGCACACGGCAGAGGTGGGGATCTTGATTGACTCCCCCATTCCCCCGCCCCTATACTTGTCAAATCTGACGGCTATTTGCGATTCACAATCAGCCTTCGGGATGACATAACGATGGACATCTGGGTCGTGGTGGCTCTTCTTTTTGTCGTTGCCATCGTCGCCGTCGTGGTCGGTTATCTCGCCCAGAAGTGGATCACGGACAAGAAGGTCGGGGAGGCGGGCGTCCGCGCCCAGCGCATCGTCGGCGATGCCGAGCGGGACGCCGAGACGCGTCGACGCACCGCCGATCTGGAAGCCAGAGAGCTGATCCTCAAGGCTCGCGCCGAGTTCGACGCCGAGAGCCGCCGGCGCGAGCGCGACATCGAGAAGATCGAGCAACGGATCCTCGGCAAGGAAGACCAGCTCGCCCGCAAGCTCGAGGACCTCGAGCGCAAGCTTCAGGAGTCGGCGAACCGCGACCGTGCCGTCACCCAGCGCGAGAAGACGCTGGCCGAGCACGAGCAGCGGCTCGCTTCGGCGATGGAGGAGCAGCGCCGCAAGCTCGAGACGATCGCTGGCCTCACCGCCGAGGAGGCGAAGCGACAGCTCGTGGCCCAGATGGAAGAAGAGGCGCGCCGCGAGGCCGCGCTCATCGGCATGCGGCTCGAGGAGGAAGCGCGCGAGACCGCCCAGGTCAAGGCGCGCGAAGTCCTGGCCACGGCGATCCAGCGCCTGGCCCCGGACTACACGGTGGAGACGTCGGTGTCGGTGGTCGACCTGCCGTCCGACGACATGAAGGGCCGCATCATCGGCCGTGAGGGCCGGAACATCCGGGCCCTCGAGCTGCACACGGGCGTCGACCTGATCGTGGACGACACCCCCGAGGCCGTGCTGATCTCCGCCTACGACCCGTACCGGCGCGAGATCGCGCGGCGGGCGCTCCAGATCCTCATCGCCGACGGCCGCATCCATCCCGCGCGTATCGAAGAGGTGGTGGAGAAGGTCAAGAGGGAGATGGAGCAGCACCTCAAGGAAGAGGGCGAGAAGAGCTGCTTCGAGCTCGGCATCCACGGCCTGCACCCCGAGCTCGTCAAGCTCGTCGGCCGCTTGAAGTTCCGGACGTCGTACGGTCAGAACTGCCTGCAGCACTCCAAGGAAGTCTCCTGGCTGGCCGGGATGATGGCGGCCGAGATCAAGGCCGACGTGAAGCTCGCCAAGCGGATGGGACTGCTGCACGACATCGGCAAGGCGCTGACCCACGAGCAGGAGGGCAGCCACCCCGAGCTGTCGCTGCAAGTCCTGACCAAGTACAACGAGAGCGCGGAGGTCATCAACGCGGCGCTGTGCGGGCACGAGAACGTGGAGCCGCAGACCATCGAGGCCGTGCTGGTGGAGGCCGCCGACGGAATCTCGGCCGCGCGTCCGGGCGCCCGGCGCGACGTGCTCGAGTCCTACATCAAGCGGCTGGCCAAGCTGGAGGAAATTGCGCTCTCGTACAAGGGCGTCGACATGTGCTACGCCATCCAGGCGGGCCGCGAGCTGCGGGTCGTCACCAAGGCGGACATCCTGTCCGACCTCGACGCGCATCAGCTGGCCAAGGACATCACCAAGCGCATCGAGGCGGAGATGCAGTACCCCGGTCACATCAAGGTCGTCGTCATTCGCGAGACGCGCGCCGTCGAAGTCGCGAAATAGGGCGGTATGAACATCCTCATGGTCGGTGACGTCTTCGGCGAGCCCGGTCGCGCGGCCGTCAAGAAGCTTCTGCCCGGTCTCCGTCGCCAGCACGAGATCGACCTGGCCGTCGTGAACGTCGAGAACGCCGCCGGCGGCTCCGGCGTGCTGCCGGGCATGGTGCGCGAGTTCCTCGACTCCGGCGCCGACGTGATGACGTCCGGCAACCACATCTTCAGCAAGAAGGAAATCATTCCCCTCATCGCCAAGGAGAACCTCCTGCTGCGGCCGGCCAACTACCCGGCGGGGACGCCCGGGGCCGGCTTCGTCACCGTGAAGGCCGGGCCGCATCGGGTGGGGGTCCTCAATCTGATGGGGCGCGTCTTCATGAATCCGATCGACTGCCCGTTCCGCAAAGCGGACGAGGTCCTGCCCGAGCTGGCGCGTGAGACGCGAATCATCGTGGTGGACATGCACGCGGAGGCCACGTCCGAATCGGTCGCAATGGGATGGTACCTCGACGGGCGGGTGAGCGCGGTGGTCGGCACGCATCGGCACGTGCAGACGGCTGACGAGCGCGTGCTGCCCAAGGGCACCGCCTACATCACCGACCTCGGGATGACCGGGCCCACCGAGGGCGTCATCGGCGTGGACCGCGAGATCATCCTGCGGCGCTTCCTCACCCAGATGCCCGTCCGCTTCGAGCCGGCCCGGGGCCCGGCCGCGCTCCACGCGGTCGTCATCACGGTCGATCCCGACACGGGCCGCGCCTCGGACATCCGCCGCCTCCGCGTACCGGCTTGACTCTGGTGTCCCGCAGGGGCGGGCAGGCGCGGGCTTGATCCTCGACGGCAAGGCCGTCGCCGCCAAGGTCCTCGCCGACGTGCGCGCGCGCGTGGCGCGCCTGCGCGAGACCCGCGGCGTGACGCCCACCCTGGCCGTGATCCTGGTCGGCGACTTCGCGCCGTCGAAGATCTACGTCAACAACAAGAAGAAGGCGGCCGACAGCGTCGGCATCGCCTCCCGGGACTACCTGTACCCGGAGGGACTCTCGCAGGGCGAGCTGCTGAAGCTCATCGCGTTCCTCAACGAGGACTCCGCCGTCCACGGCATCCTGTTGCAGCTTCCGCTGCCGGACGGACTGGACGAGGACGCCGCCATCGCGGCCATCGCGCCCGAGAAGGACGCGGACGGCTTCCATCCCCAGAACCTCGGACGGCTCCTCGCCGGGAAGCCCGGCGTGCTGCCGGCGACGCCCGCCGGCTGCATGGCGATCCTCGACCACTACGGCGCCGACCTGCAGGGCGCGGAAGCCGTCGTGGTGGGACGCTCGCGAATCGTGGGCAAGCCGCTGGCCCAGCTCCTGCTCGCGCGTCACGCCACCGTCACCATGTGCCACACGCGAACGCGCGATCTCGCTGCGCACACGCGGCGCGCCGACGTCCTCTGCGTGGCGGCCGGGCGCGCCGGCGTGATCACCGGCGACATGGTGAAGCCGGGTGCGTGGGTCATCGACGTCGGGACCAACCGCCTGCCGACGGGCAAGCTCGTGGGCGACGTCGACTTCGCCTCGGTGAGCCTGGTCGCGCACGCGATCACGCCGGTGCCGGGCGGCGTGGGGCCGATGACGGTCGCCATGCTCCTGGGCAACACGCTGCGGGCGGCGGAGCGCACGGCGCCGGCCGGGCCGCCCGTCTTCCGGCGCGAGAACGGCACCACGTACGTGGACGAGTCCATCGAGGTCACCGGCAAGCACGAGTTCCCCGGCTCGGTGGTGGTGCACGGCCGCTACCTGGGCGAGCTCGCGGCCACCGAGACGATCGTGGTGGGCGAGCGCGCGGTCGTGAACGCCACCCTTCAGGCGTCGACCGTCGTCATCCATGGCCGGGTGACCGGCCACGTCGTGGCCACGCAGGAGGTCGAGATCGGCGCGCGCGGGTGTCTCATCGGCGACGTGGAATCGCCGTCGGTCATGATCACGAAGGGCGGCTACTTCGACGGCCACGTCCGCGACGTGGGTGACCCGTCGGGCTCGGGCGCGTGAGGAGCCCCGGACTCCCACGCCGGCCATGAGCGCCGAGCGCACCGTCTGGACCGTGTCCGAGCTGACCGAGCGCGTGCGCGCGGCGCTCGAAGAGCGGTTCCCGGCCGTCTGGGTGGAAGGCGAGATCAGCAACTTCCGGCTCTACGGCTCGGGCCACGCCTACTTCACGCTCAAGGACGAGAGCGCGCAGGTGCGCGCCGTGCTCTTCCGCAACCGCGGCCGGCGCCTGCGCTTCGAGCCCGGCGACGGCCAATACGTGCTCGCCTTCGGCAGCCTCGAGGTCTACGCCCAGCGGGGTGAATACCAGCTCGTCGTCGAGCTGCTCGAGCCGCGCGGCCTCGGCGCGCTGCAGCTCGCCTTCGAGCAGCTCAAGGAGCGTCTCGGCCAGGAAGGCCTCTTCGAGGCCGCGCGCAAGCGGCCGTTGCCCCGCTTCCCGAAGACGATCGGCATCGTGACGTCGCCGTCGGGCGCGGCCATCCGCGACATGCTGCGGATCATCGGCCGGCGCTTCGCCGGCCTGCACATCGTCATCGCGCCCGCGCGCGTACAGGGCGACGGGGCGGGGACGGAGATCGCGCACGGCATTCAGGATCTCAACGCGCTCGGTGGCGTCGACGTCGTCATCGTCGGACGCGGCGGCGGCTCGCTGGAAGACCTCTGGGCCTTCAACGAGGAAGTCGTCGCCCGCGCCATCGCCGGCTCGAAGATCCCGGTGATCTCGGCGGTGGGCCACGAGGTCGACTTCACGATCGCCGACTTCGTGGCCGACCTGCGGGCGCCGACGCCGTCGGCCGCGGCGGAGCTGGTGGTGCGCGAGAAGCAGGCGGTGGCCGACGCCGTCAGCGACCTGCGCGGGCGCCTGGAGCGCGCCATGACGGGCCGGGTGGAGCGCGAGCGGCGCCGCCACCAGGCCCTGGCCAGCCGGCGCGTGCTCACCGATCCGTCGCGCCCGCTCCGCGATCGGGAGCGGCGGCTCGATGATGCGCGCCGTCGGCTCGAGCGCGCCGCCGCGCTCGTGCTGCGCCGGGCCCAGCACCGCGTGGAGCTGGCGACGCGTGGCCTGCGCGCGGCCAGCCCCTTCACGCGGCTGGCCGCGGACCGTCACCGGCTGTCCGGCTTGCACGGCAGACTCCACGCCGGGATCGCCCGCCGGTTGACCGGGGCGGAACACCGGTTCGGCTCGACCGCCGGACGCTTGCAGTCGCTGTCGCCGCTGGGTGTTCTGGGGCGGGGCTATAGCCTCGCGCTGACGCCGTCGGGGACCGTCGTCCGCAGCGCGGCCGACGTTCGGCCGGGGGACGAGGTGCGGGTGTTACTGGACGAAGGCGCGCTCGACTGTCGGGTGGAGCGCACCAGGGAGCACGATGACCGACCTCAACTTTGAAGACTGCCTCACGCGACTCGAGCAGATCGTGACCGCGCTCGAGGCCGGGAACCTGCCGCTGGAAGACTCGCTGAAAGTCTTCGAGGAAGGCGTGGCGCTCTCGCGCCACTGCGCCAAGTATCTCGCGGAGGCCGAGCGTCGGATCGAGATCCTGGCCAAGGACGACGCCGGCGCGCTGAGCCAGAAGCCGTTTCCGTGGGAAGCCGAGGAAGAAGCGTGAGGCGTCACGGAGAACAGACATGAGCGGCTTCGACCTCAAGCCCTATGTCGAGGAGCGCCGCCGGCTGGTCGACGAGGCGCTCGAGCGCTTCATGCCTCCGGAAGACGTGCCGCCCCCCCGGATCCACGAGGCCATGCGCTACAGCGTGCTTGCCGGCGGGAAGCGGTTACGGCCGATCCTCGTCATCGCCGGGGCGGAAGCGGTTGGTGGCCGGACGGACGTCGTGCTGCCGGCGGCGTGCGCGCTCGAGCTGATCCACACGTACTCGCTCATCCACGACGACCTGCCCGCCATGGACGACGACGACTATCGCCGGGGGCGGCTCACCAGCCACAAGGTCTTCGGCGAGGCGATGGCGATTCTCGCGGGCGACGCGCTCCTGACCCTCGCGTTCAGGTTGATCGCCGAGAGCCCGGCGGATCCGCGGGCCATTCGCGACGTGATCGTCGAAGTGGCCGAGGCCGCCGGCACCAGCGGGATGGTGGGCGGGCAGGTGGTGGACATCGAGTCCGAGGGCAAGGCGGTCTCGGCGGACACGCTGGACTATATCCACCGGTGCAAGACGGCCGCGCTCATCCGCGCGTCGCTGCGGATCGGCGCCATCCTGGCCGGCGCCCGGCCGGACGCGCTGACCACGATCACCGAGGCGGGCGACCGGCTCGGGCTCGCGTTCCAGATCGTGGATGATATCCTCGACGTCGAAGGCAGCCTGGCCGAGCTGGGGAAGTCGGCAGGGAGCGACGTGCGAAAGCAGAAGGCGACGTACCCGGCGCTGCACGGCATCGAGGCCTCGCGCAAGAAGGCGCGCACCCTGATCGAAGAGGCGAAAGTGTTGCTGGCACCTCTCGGCCCACCGGCTGCGCCCATCCGGGCCCTCGCCGACTACATCCTCGAGCGGAGGTCCTGACGTGTCTGCCATCAGCGGCGTCTTCGCCCGCGAGATCCTCGACTCCCGCGGCAACCCCACGATCGAAGTCGAGATCCAGCTCGAGTCCGGCGCGTGGGGCCGGGCGGCGGTGCCGTCGGGCGCCTCCACCGGCAAGCGCGAGGCGACCGAGCTGCGCGACGGTGATACCCAGCGCTACCGCGGCAAGGGCGTGCAGCAGGCCGTCCGCAACGTCGAGGAAACGATCGCGCCCGAGATCGAGGGCATGGAAGCGACCGAGCAGGCCGCGCTCGACCGCGCGCTGCTGGAGCTCGACGGCACGCCGAACAAGTCGGGGCTCGGCGCCAACGCGGTGCTCGGCGTCTCGCTCGCGGTGGCGCGCGCGGCCGCCGACGACGTGGGCCTGCCGCTCTACGCGTACCTGGGCGGAGTCGGCGCGCGCTTGCTCCCCGTCCCGCTGATGAACATCCTCAACGGCGGCGCCCACGCGGACAACGGCATCGACTTCCAGGAGTTCATGCTCGTCCCGGCCGGCGCCGAAAGCTTCTCGACGGCGCTGCGGATGGGCGTCGAGATCTTCCACACGCTCAAGGATCTCCTGAAGGAAAAGGGCCTGGCCACCGGCGTCGGCGACGAGGGCGGCTTCGCCCCCGCGCTCAAGTCCAACACCGCCGCGCTCGAGTTCTTCATGCAGGCCATCGAGCGCGCGGGCTACCGGCCGGGCGAGGACGTGTTTCTCGCCCTCGACGTGGCCGCGAGCGAGTTCGCCGAGGCGGGCGGCCGCTATCGTCTGGCCCGCGAGGGCGCGGTGCGGACCAGCGACGAGCTGATCGCGACCTACGAGACGCTCGCCGACCGCTTCCCGATCGTGTCGATCGAAGACGGTCTCGGCGAGGACGATTGGTCGGGGTGGGGCGCGTTGACCCGGCGCCTCGGCTCGCGCGTGCAGCTCGTGGGCGACGATCTCTTCGTCACCAACCCGGCCATCATCCAGCAGGGCATCAAGCACGGGATCGCCAACGCCGTCCTCGTCAAGGTGAACCAGGTCGGCACCCTGACCGAGACCATGGAGGCGATCGAGCTGGCCAAGCGCGCCGGCTACGGCACGGTCATCTCCCACCGCTCGGGCGAGACGGAGGACACGTTCATCGCCGACCTCGCCGTCGCCGTCAACGCCGGCCAGATCAAGACCGGGTCGGTGGCCCGGAGCGAGCGGACCGCCAAGTACAACCAGCTCCTGCGCATCGAAGAAGAGCTCGGGCACGCCGCGTCGTTCCCGGGCCGCAGCCTCTACAACCGCGTCGGCCGGTGACCCGCCGCGTGCTGGGCGCCCTCGGGGGGCTGGTCCTCGTCATCAGTGTGGCCACGTACGCCACCAACGGCTACGTGCGCGTCCGCCAGATGCGCCTTCAGATCGACGCCATGGAGCGCGACGTCGCGGCCATGCGCGACAAGGCGAGTCAGCTCGCGCACATCGTCGACCGCCTGCGTAACGATCCCGATTACCTCGAGAAGGTCGCGCGGGAAGAGCAGGGTATGGTGCGCCCGGGCGAGACGATCTGGAAGTTCCCGTCCCGGAGCCGATGACGGTGGCGAGCTCCCGCCCGATCACCGTGCCCGTCGCGCGCCGGAACGCGTAGAGACCAGCGGTGGACTGGTTCTGGGCGCTGCTCTTCGTCGTTTCCTCGTTCTTCAACGGCCGCGCCGCGTTCAAGCTGCTGGTGGACTGGAAAGGCATGCTCACCACCTGCCGCTTCGTCGAGAACGCGTACGCCAAGCTCGACGGGCTTCCCGACGAGGCCCAGCTCGAGCGCGCGCCCGCCGCGCCCGTGTTCCTGCACCTGGTGCCCGCCTACCAGGAGCCGGAGATCGCGGGGACGCTGCGCGCGCTCCTCGGCTCGCGCTACCCGCACGGCAAGCTGCACGTGGTGGTCGTGACCAAGGACGACGAAGAGCACCACCCCCATCCGCTGATGGCGGCCACGACGGCCGAGCTGGTGCGCCGGTTCCGGCTGGAGCTGCCCCCGTACCAGCAGAAGATGCTCTCGCAGCTGGTGATGCCGGGCCCGGGGCGCAAGGCCCATCAGCTCAACTGGGCCCTGCGCGACGACGCCGTGCGCGCTCTGCTCGGCGACGATTGCGATTCCACGCGCGTCTATGTCGGCGTGAGCGACGCCGACTCGCTCCCGGATCGCAACGTCTACCGCTGGATCGCGGCCGACGTGCTGGCGCGCGACGGCGGCAGCCGGGCCTACCAGGGCGTGACGCTGTCCGTCGCGAACTTCGACCGTCTCGACCAGCGCGGCCGCGTCTGCGCCATCCAGCAGTCCTCGATCTTCATCCGGGTGTCGATCGCCCGGCTGATCAACGAGGCCCGCCGCCTCCGCTGGTTCGAGGGGTTGCGCGCGCGTCACCCGCGCGTGGCCGCCGTGGTGCGCCCGGTGTTCGAGTTCTGCTTCCGCCGCTCGCAGATCTGTCTCGGTCACAACCAGTTCGTGCGCATGGACACGCTGCGCGCGCTCGGGGGCTTCCCGCCCTCGGGCGCGACGGAAGACTCCACGCTCGGCTACGCCCTCGGCGCCGCCGGCGTGGTCATGTCCCCGGTGCCCATGCTGGAGCTGAACGACCTGCCGGAGAGCACCGAGAAGATGGTCCGGCAGAACGCCCGCTGGTACAAAGGCGTGCTCGACGACGTGGCCTTCCTCTGGCGCACCTGGCGCGCCGCGCCCACCGCCTACAACGCCGCCCAGCTCGTCCGCCACGCCGGCAACAAGGTGGTGGAGTGGCCGATCGCGGCGATCGTGTATCCTGTGATCGGCTTTCTCGGCTGGCACCTCGCGTACCGCTTCTCCGACCAGCCGGTGTGGTTCCTGCTCGGCATCGCGTTCCCCTCGCTGTCCCTGTCGATGACGATCTGGGTCGGTGGCATCGTGACCCAGGACCTGATCGAAAGCCTGACCCCGTACTTCCCGCGCCCGGTCAGCATCGCGCGCACCACCCTGCGCGCGAAGTTCTGGGGCATCTTCCGGTGTCAGACGTACTGGCTGCTGGCCACGCGCGGCGCCTGGCGCGTGCTCGCGTCGCTGGCGCGGACGGGGCGCTACGAGGCGGGGAAGACGGATCGGGTCGTGCGATCGGACGCGCATGCGGTCGTGCTGGGAGGCCCGCGATGAGTCGAGAGGTCGTGACGTCCAGGCCGGCGAGAACGTGGCGAATCTCCGTCCGCTTCGGGTGATTCGGCGCGTCGCCTGACGCTCGCCGTCCACGCCGCGACCCCTCGCGCGTGTCGGGGTTTCGATTTTTCGCGACGTGACGGTTGACAGCGTCGAGGACGCGCTGTACGGTTACTTGGTCACCGCGGGGTGGAGCAGCCCGGTAGCTCGTTGGGCTCATAACCCAAAGGTCGCTGGTTCAAATCCAGCCCACGCAACCAACGTCAGGCAAACGGCCTCTTGGGCAGCCAGGAGGCCGTTCGCGTTTACCCGTCCGGACAACACGGCACGTCATTCCTTCGCGTCCGAGGGGCGCGGCGTGAGCGTCATCTCACCGTCGAGGTGCTTGGCGATTTCGGCGCGCGCGCGGACGGGATCCCGCCGGAGCAGATCCTCCAGCCGCTCGAGCTTCTGCCGGACCCACGCGGGATGCACGATCGGCGGGGTCGAGGGCGCGGCTTCGAGCGCGGCGAACTGCTGGCGGAGCGCGTCGAG
>JBGPXN010000307.1:0-2795 GCA_041492755.1 Methylomirabilia bacterium
CGCTCATCCACGGCGGCGACGTGGTCGCCTATCACGCGGGCGGGCACCGGCTCGTGCGCGGTGGAAGCCTGGTCTACGAGAACGACCGGGTGGTGTTCGTCGGCCGCACTTACGCCGGGCCCGCGGACCGGCGGATCGACGCCGCCGGCAAGCTCGTCATCCCCGGCCTGGTCAATCTCCACTGCCACGCGACGACGGAGGCAAGCGGCCGCCTCATCGCCGACGCCGGCCGCCGCGACTTCTTCCACACCGGCTTCCTGAACTACCAGAGCGCGCCGCCGGGCATCGCCCCGCTCGGGGCCCGCGAGAATCTGGAGATCGGCAACCGCTTCGCGCTCGTGGAACTGCTGAAGAACGGCTGCACGACCATCGTCGAGCTCGGCGCCGTCGACGAGCAGACCGTCGCCTTCGCGGGGCGCATCGGCATCCGCGCGTACCTGTCGCCGGGCTATCGGTCGGCGTCGTATCGCATCGGGCCCGCGGGCCAGCTCACCTACGAGTGGGACGAAGACGCCGGGTGGCGCGGCCTCGAGCGCGCGAAGGCGTTCGTCCGCGCTCACCACGGCTCACACGACGGCCGAATTCTCGGGATGCTGTACCCGCTCCAGGTCGACACCTGCAGCCCCGAGCTGTTCCGCGCTTCGCGCAAGGCCGCCGACGAGCTGGGCGTGGGAATCGAGACGCACGTCGGGCAGAACCTGGTCGAGTTCCACGAGATGCTCCGCCGCCACGGCAAGACACCGGTGGAGCTGCTCGCCGATACGGGACTGCTCGGGCCGGACACCATCCTCGGCCACTGCGTGATGTCGACCGCCCACCGGCTCGCTGCCCTGCCGGGCGGCCGCGATCTCGAGATCCTGGCCGAGAGCGGCGCGACCGTCGCCCACTGCCCACTGGTGTTCGCCCGACGCGGCAACGCGCTGGAATCCTTTCATCGCTACCGGGCGGCCGGCGTGAACGTGGGCCTCGGCACCGACACCTATCCGCGGGATCTCATCAGCGAGATGCGGTGGGCGTCGCTGATGTGCAAGGTCGTGGAGCGCGACTTCACGGTGGCCACCGCCGCCGACGTCTTCAACGCCGCCACGCTGGCCGGGGCGCGCGCGCTGGGCCGGGACGACGTCGGGCGGCTGGCGCCCGGCGCGAAGGCCGACGTGGTCATCCTCGACATGCGCAAGATGCGCATTGGTCCGTACCGCGATCCGATCAAGGCCCTCGTCAATTGTGGCACCGGTGACGACGTCGAGACCGTGATCGTGGACGGCCGCAGCGTGGTCGAATCCGGGCGGGTCGTCGGGGTGGACGAGGACGCGCTCCGACGCGAGGCGCAGCACGAGGCCGAGCGCCTCTGGGCCACCGTCCCCGAGTGGCACTGGCAACGTCTGACCACCGAGCAGTTCTCACCCACGTCGTTCCCCGCGCTGGAGACGGATCTGCAATGAGCACGGCTTCACGAGCGGATCTTCGGTGAGCGATCGCCGGGCGCGCGCTTCCGTGAGCTGTCTTCCGTCGCGCGCTTCCGAGAGCCATCTTCCGCCGGGTCGTCAGTGAGAGGAGACGTCATGGCACGTATCAGCCGCCGGCAGTTCCTGATCGGCGCGGGCGCCGTCGCCGCCACCCTGCGCGCGGCGCCCTTCGCCCACGCCCAGAAGCGCGGAGGCACCATCCGCATCGTCCCCATCGCGGACCTGAAAGTCCTCGACCCGATCTGGACGACCGCCTACGTCACCCGCGACCACGCGTACCTCGTCTACGACACGCTGTTCGCCAGCGACGCGAGTCTGCAGATCAAGCCGCAGATGGCCGAGCGCTACACGGTGAGCCGCGACCACATGAAGTGGTCGTTCACGCTGCGCGACGGGCTCAAGTTCCACGACGGCCAGACCGTCACCGCCGAAGACTGCGTGGCGTCGCTGCAGCGCTGGGGCCAGAAGGACTCGCTCGGCAAGCTGCTGATGGCCGCCACCGGCAAACTGGCCGCGGCCGACAAGAAAACCATCACGCTCGAGTTGAAGGAGCCGTTCGGCCCGGTGCTGGACGCGCTCGGCAAGCCGTCGAGCAACGTCCCGTTCATCATGCCGGCCCGCCTGGCCGCCACCGACGCCAACGAGCAGATCAAGGAAGTCATCGGCTCCGGGCCGTACCGCTTCGTGAAAAGCGAATGGCAGCCCGGCAACCAGGTCGTGTACGAGCGCTTCGCCGATTACGTTCCACGCAACGAGCCGCCGAGCGGCGCCGCCGGCGGCAAGCGCGCGAACGTCGACCGCGTGATCGCGCGCTACATCCCGGACGTCGCGACCGCGATGGCCGCGCTGGAAGCGGGTGAGGTGGACTGGTGGGACAATCCGCCCGTCGATTTCGCCACTCGCCTGGAAAAGAACCCGAACATCACGGTGTTCGTCAAGAACCCCGGCGGGCTGCAGGGCTGGGTGCGACCCAACCACCTGTTCCCGCCCTTCAACAACAAGAAGGCGCGCCAGGCCCTCGTCCACCTGGTGGACCAGGAGATGTACCTGCAGGCCGTGGTCGGCAACCCGAAGTACTACCGGACCTGCCCGAGCTACTTCATGTGCGGCCTGCCCACGGAGACCGCGGCCGGCGCGCCGGGCAAGCCCAACCTCGAGCGCGCCCGGCAGCTCATGAAGGAGAGCGGCTACGACGGTAAGCCGATCGTGCTGCTCGACGCCGTCGACAATTCGAATCTGCACGGCTCCGCCCTCGTGACGCGCGAGTTGCTGTCGCAGATCGGCGTGAAGGTCGACCTCCAGGCCCAGGACTGGGCGAGCATCATCGCC
>JBGPXN010000188.1:0-8931 GCA_041492755.1 Methylomirabilia bacterium
CGACAAGCCCTGGGCGATGGACGCGTACGACGCGTGGATGCCCGTCGACCTCTACGTCGGCGGCGCCGAGCACGCGGTGCTCCACCTCCTCTACGCCCGCTTCTGGCACAAGGTGCTCTTCGATCTCGGTCACGTCCGGCACCCCGAGCCGTTCATGAAGCTCGTGCACCAGGGGACGATCCTGGGCGAGGACAACGAGCGGATGTCGAAGTCGCGGGGCAACGTCGTGAATCCCGACGACATCGTGCGGGAGTACGGCGCCGACGCGCTCCGGCTCTACGAGATGTTCATGGGGCCGCTCGAGGCCGTGAAGCCGTGGCAGACCTCGCAGATCCAGGGCGTGGTTCGCTTCCGCGACCGGCTCCACGCGGTCTGTCGGCAGCCCCTCGTGGAGGCGATGGACGACGCCACGCGCCGGCTGCTCCACCGGACCATCAAGAAGGTCAGCACCGACATCGACGCGATGGCCTTCAATACGGCCATCTCAGCCCTCATGGTCTTCGTGAACCACCTCGCCCGCCTCTCCGCGATGCCGCGCGAGGCGGTGCGGGCGCTGGTCCTGCTCGTCTCGCCGTTCGCGCCGCACGTCGCCGAGGAGCTGTGGCGGCATCTCGGCCACGCGGCATCGCTCGCGTACGAGCCCTGGCCAGCGTGGGACGAGGCCCTCGCGGTCGACGACGTGATCGAGCTCCCCGTCCAGGTAAACGGCAAGGTGCGCGGACGCGTCCAGCTCGCCCGCGACGCCTCCGAGGCGGACGCGCGCGCGGCGGCGCTGGCCGCGGATGGGATCACGGCGCGCCTGGCCGGGCAGGCGGTGCGGAAGTTCGTCTACGTGCCGGGGCAGGTCGTGAATCTCGTGGTCGGCTGAAGCCACTCGGATGGCGGCCCGCCACGGAGATCGCGTGACTTGGGTGCGAGGGAAGACCAGTTCGGTTCGTGGCTGAGGGCGGCTTGTTCGGGCCTTCTCAGCCGGCGCCCTGCGACTCCGCCACCCGCCGCATCCAGTAGCGGAACCAGTCGCGTCCGTAGGGCACGTAGAGCCGGGGCGTCACGCCACGCGCGAGCAGCGGCGCGTGGTCCTCGGGCCGGACCCCGAGCAGCATCTCCACCTCCATCGGGCCGAGCTCGGCGAGCAGGCCGTCGCGAAGCGCCGCGTCGTGGGTGGCCAGCGTCACGCGTGCCCCCGCCGCGCGGAGCGAGCGGGCGAGCCGCCGGTAGGCATCGTCGGTGGCCGGCCCGTAGCGATGGGCCACTCGCTCCGGCTCGACGTACGCGCCCTTGACGAGCCGGATACCGAGCCCCGCCTCCACCAGGCGCGGCCAGTCGTCCGCGCTGCGGCGGAGGTTCGCCTGCAACGTGGCCTGCACGGGCACGCCGCGCCGGGCGAGCGCGACGAGGATCTGGTGGCTGGCGTCGATGCGGCCGCTGTCCTCGGCGCCCACGTCGAGCCCGCGGCCCGCCGGCAGCGCGTCGACGATGCGCTCGAGCTGGCGCAGGCAGAACTCGGCCGAGACGTCCTGTCCCACGTGCGAGAGGTCCAGGGCCACGCTGGCCGTCGGCGGCGCTTCCGAAAGACGGCGGGCCAGCTCGAGGTACCCGTCGACGGCCCGCTCGGCCTCGGCCGCGTCCCGCACCTGCTCGCCGAAGAAGTCGATGGCCGCGCGCAGGCCGCGCGCATGCAGCGTCCGCGCGACCGCGAGGGCATCGTCGAGGGTCTCGCCCGCCACGTAGCGGAGGGCGCGGCGGCGCGCCGCCGTCGCGATCGGAGGCAGGGCGCGGACCAGGCGCTCGTAGGCGTCGCTGGTGGCGAGGCGGAAGAGGAGGCGGCGGCGAAGTGCGGGCACGTAACGCCGCGCCCGCCCGGCCGGTGAGCGTCCCATCGTTTGCTCCTCCCGTTTAGGACTGCCATTCAGCATTTCAGGCAGGTCCAGTGATACATCACGTCGTGGAGGTTTGTCCCCGTCGCTATTTCTCGCGTCGGAGCCAAGGGTTTCAGTCCGCCCGCGAGAGAATGGTCATTCGACGCCAGCCGCCAGCGGCCGTATTCCGCACGTCCGCTGAGCAGGCCGATCCCCGCGTATAATCGCGGCGCGCGCTCGTGGCGCGCAGGAGGCTGACTATGGCGGTTCAGGCGACGCAGGAGCGGGTTCGGCCGACGACGGGGACGCACGTGGTCCGCGTGCAGCACGAGGGTCTCGTGACCGCCGACGCCGAGCGGTCGAAGGATTTCTACTGCCGGATCTTCGGCTGGCAGGTCCTGCCGCGTCCGGCCTTCAACACGGCCGGCTACTGGATCGGCACGCCGGGCATCTTCCCGCAGATCCACATCATCCAGTCCGACGCCGTGCCGCCGGGGCCGGACGCGCCGATCAGCCCGCGGGCCCGCCACACGTGCTTCGAGGTGGCCGACTACGACGCGATGAAGGCCACGCTGGAGCGCGCGGGGATTCCGTACCAGGAGAACGTTCAGCCGGGCGGCCGCACGCAGATGCTATGCAACGACCCCGACGGCAACACGCTGGAGTTCCAGCCGGCGACCGTCTGAGCACTCCCGCACCTCGTCGTGTGGTGACGGACCTGAATCTCGACCCAGGCCTCGAACCGCAGTCGGCACCTGCGTTCGACGCGGTGGATGCGCTCTCCGGCTTCTGCCGCCTCGTGCGCCGCTCTGGATCACTGGATGGCGCCCTGCCGATGCGCGCGGTTCAGCATTGCCCGCCGGTCGTTCACGGGTCCGCCGCCGCCTTTCAGGCTCGGGGGACTGTTCTTCCAGTTCTGGCCCGACATCGCCGGCATGGTCTCGCGCAACCTCGTCCGTCCGGTGTTCGGGCCGCTCCTCGTGCTCTCGATGCGGTTCATGCCGAATGGCGTCGCCGGGCGGTGTCGGTGTGCCGATGGCTTGCGACCTGGGCCACGCGCGCGCGGCTCTGATTCTCGGGTCGGCGTTGGCCTTGTCCTCGCTGATGCCGGCTCCTATACTCCCGGGGCGACCGAGATTTCTCTCCGCCTCACGAGGGATACCACATGCGCGCCATCGACACCGTCGAGGTCGGCCGGACCGGGCTCCGAGTCACGCGCCTGGGACTCGGGGGCGTCGCCCTGTCAGGCGCGCCCCCCGCCACGGACCCTGAGCGGGCCACTGCCGAGAAGGAGGCCGTGGCGCTGATCCAGCGCAGCCTCGCGCTGGGCGTCAACTACCTCGATACCGCGCCGATGTACGGCGTGGGCGAGAGCGAGGCGCGCTACGGCGAAGCGCTGCGCGGCCTCCCGCGCGAGCGCTATGTGCTGTCGACCAAGGTGGGCCGTGTGCTCCGGCCGCCGGCGCCGGGGGCCGCGAAGGCCACCTGGGCGTTCGACTTCAGTGCGTCGGGCGTGCGCGAGTCATTCAAGGCCTCGCTCGGACGCCTCGGACTCGAACGCGTCGACATCGTGTTCGTCCACGATCCCGACGACCACTACGAGCAAGCGCTGAAGGAAGCCTTCCCCGTTCTGGTCGAGCTCCGCGACGCCGGCGTGGTCCGGGCCATTGGCGCCGGGATGAACCAGTGGCAGATGGAGCTGGCGTTCGCGCGGGAGGGCCAGTGCGATTGCTTCCTGCTCGCCGGACGCTACACGCTCCTGGACCAGACGGCCCTCTCCGAGTTCCTGCCCTACTGCGTCGAGCGCGGGATCGCGATCGTCGCCGGCGGTCCGTACAACAGCGGCATCCTCGCGGTGGGCGCCCGGGCCGGCGCCACGTTCAACTACCGCGCCGCCTCACCGGAGATGATGGAGAAGGCCGCACGGATCGGCGAGGTGTGCGCGCGCCATGACGTGCCGCTGAAGGCGGCCGCGCTGCAATTCATCCTCGCGCATCCGGCGATCGTCTCCGTGATCCCGGGAGCGCGGTCCATCCAGGAGGTCGAGGACAACGCGCGCATGGTCGAGCTTCGGATTCCCGGTGCGTTCTGGGCCGAGCTGAAGAGCAGCCGCTTGATCGCCGAGGCCGCACCGACGCCGAGCAGCTGAGCGCCGCGCCGGCTTTGCCGGAACGCGGACTCCGGAATCTACCGGAGACCTCACGTGGAGGCGAGCGCCAACCCGGTGCTACACTCGGCGCGGATCGGGACTCTCGGCTTCCCCGACAAAGGAGACTCGTCATGGCCCGCATTCCGATCGCTCCGCCCGGCATGAAGGATCAGCGGCCGCGCTACACGCTCGGCTGGCGCGTGGGCAACCACATCTACGTCGCGGGCCAGCTGCCGTTCGACAAGGATGGCAACCTCCTCGGCAAGGGCGACATCAAGGCGCAGACGCGCCGCATCTTCGAGCAGATCAAGATGATCGTCGAGGCGGGCGGCGGCAAGATGGACGACGTGGTGAAGGTCACCGTCTTCGTCACCGACGTCCGGTATCGCGAGCCGTACGGTGAGGTGCGCTCGGAGTTCTTCGGGCCCAATCCGCCCGCCAGCACGCTGGTGCAGATCGGAAACCTCGCGATCCCCGACGCGCTCATCGAGATCGAGGCCGTCGCGGCGCTCGACGGCTGAGGGCCCCCACCATGCCCAAGATTCTGGTGATCCACGGCGCCGGCATGAACATGCGCGGCAAGGTCCAGCTGGACGTCTTCGGCCCCATGACGCTGCCCGAGTACGACGAGCGCATCCGGGGCTACGCGAAGGAGCTCGGCGTCGAGGTCGAGATCTTCCACTCGAACGTCGAGGGGGAGATCGTCAACAAGCTCTACGCCGCGAACGACGCGGGCGTCGATGCCGCGATCTTCAACCCGGCGGCGTTCGGCAGCGGCTACCCGGCGCTGGTCGCGGCCCTCTCCCAGGTCAAGTTCCCCACGACCGAGGTGCACATCTCGAACCCGATCCGCCGCGGGCCGGCCTCACAGACCGCCGCGATGAGCCAGAGCGTCGTGGCCGGCTTCGGGATCGCCGGCTACGCGCTCGCGCTGCGCGGCATCCGGGACCAGCTCGCGGCGAAGAAGTAGCGGGGAGGGCGAGATGAACGACAGTCGGATCGCGCCGGTGTTCCAGATCCTGGCCGAGGACATCCACGCCCTCGGCGTCCGCACCGTGTTCGGGCTCATGAGCGACGACACGGCGGTCTTCGCGGTCACGCTCGACGGGCTCGGCGTCAAGTTCGTCGGCGCGCGGCACGAGAACAATGCCATCGCCATGGCCGAGGGCTATGCCTACGCCACCGGCGAGCTGGGCGTGGCCGTCATCGGTCGTGGGCCGGCGACGGCCAACGGGCTCCACGCCGCCGTGGCGGCCAGCCGCATGGGCTCGCGCGTGCTGGTGATCTACGGCGACGCCGCCGTCGGGGGCGGCGCCGTCAACGGCATCGGCCCCGACTACAAGGGCTTCAACGCGCAGGCCGTCCTGGGGGCCGCGGGACTCACCTGCTTCACGGCCGCCAGCGCGGCGACCGCGCGCCAGACCCTGGCCGACGCGGTGGCCGCCGCCAGTCATGGAGCGCTGGCGGCGCTGCTCCTGCCCACCAACGTCCAGATGGCGAACGTGGAGGTCTGGGGCCCGGCCCCGGCGCGGCTCATCCCGGCCGGCGAGCCGGCGGCCGCGCGCCAGCAGTCCATCGACTCCGCCGCGGCGCTCCTGAGCAAGAGCCGGCGTCCCGTCATCGTGGCTGGCCTCGGCGCTCATCGAGCGGGGGCGAAGGAGGCGTTGCAGACCTTGGCGGAGAAGATCGGCGCCCTGCTGATGACCTCGGCCCGCGGCAAGGACATGTTCCACGGCCATCCGTACAACCTGGGCATTCTGGGGTCGTTCTCCCACACGATGGGGCGGCGCATGATGGACCAGGCCGATTGCGTGCTGGTGTTCGGCGCCGGGCTCAACTTCCTCACCATGAGCTTCGGGGCCTCCGTGCCTGCGGTCCCCATCATCCAGGTCGACACCGTGCGCGCCCACATCGGGCGGTGGACCACGGCGGACGTGGCGGTGGTGGGCGACGCCCGGCGGGTGGCCGAGCAGTTGCTGGCCGCGCTGCCCGGGCGGCGCAGCTCCGAGAAGCCCTTTCACACCGCCGAGAGCCTGGCCACCATCGCCGGCTTCGACGTCGCCCGGGACTTCGAGGCGGCGCACACCCCCCGCACCGTGGATCCCCGGGCGCTAGGGGTCGAGCTCGACCGGTTGCTGCCCCGGGAGCGCAACGTCGTCTACGACGCGGGGAACTTCCTCGGCATCCTGCCCTACCTCACCGTGCCCACGCCCGACCATCTGAAGATGACGAGCGAGTTCGCGTCCATCGGGCTCGGCTTCGGCACGGCGCTGGGCGTGGCGAAGGGGCGCCCGCGTGTCCCCACCGTGCTGGTGATCGGAGACGGCGGCTTCCTCATGACGATGAGCGAGCTGGAGACGGTGAGCCGGGAAGACATCCCGCTGATCATCGTGCTGATGAACGACTGCGCGTACGGGGCCGAGCTGCACTTCCTGGCCCTGCGCAAGCTCCCCGTCGGCAAGTCGGTGTTTCCGGACGTGGAGTTCGCGGCGGTGGCGGAGGCGTTCGGGTTTCAGGCGTACACGATCCGCAGCCTGGACGACCTGCGCGCGCTCGGACCGGTGCTGGGCAAGCCGGACGGCCCCATCCTTCTGGACTGCAAGGTCAACGCGGACATCGCCGCGCCCTTCATGGGCGAGTTCGCCGAATTCGAAACGCGACAGCACGGCTGATCAAGAGGGCCGGCCACTGCGGGTGAGCGACTCGGTCATCGTGGCCGCGGCGATCTCGTAGGACCGCAGGCGGGCCGACTGATCGTAGATGTGCGACACGACCATCAGCTCGTCGGCCTGCGTGCGCTCCACGAACTCGCGCATCTCCGCGGCCACGGTGCCCGGCGCGCCGACGAACGAGACGCGCGACCGCCGAAGCGGATCGCCGGCATCGCGCAGGTCGCGCTCCCACTCCTTCGACGGCGGCGGCAGCTGGATCGGCCGACCGGAGCGCAGGCTGGCGAACGACTGGCGCCCCGACGAGGCCAGGAATCGCGCCTCGTCGTCGGTGTCCGCCGCCACCACGTTCACCCCCAGCATCACGTACGGAGCGGCCAGCTGGGCCGATGGCCGGAAGCGCTCCCGATAGATGCCGATCGCGTCGAAGAGCATCGCGGGCGCGAAGTGTGAGGCGAACGCGAACGGCAGGCCCAGCGCCGCGGCCACCTCGGCGCCGAACGTGCTGGACCCGAGAATCCAAATGGGCACCCGCAGGCCGGCGCCGGGCACCGCGTGCACGGCCTGCCCCGGTCGCGGGTCGGCCAGGAACTCCATCACCTCGAGCACGTCGTTGGGGAAGTTGTTGGGATCGGCGTGCAGTGTGCGCCGCAGGGCGAACGCAGCGGCCTGGTCCGTGCCCGGGGCGCGCCCCAGGCCGAGATCGATGCGCCCGGGGAACAGCGCCTCCAGCGTGCCAAACTGCTCGGCCACCTGCAGCGGCGCGTGGTTCGGCAGCATGATGCCCCCGGCGCCGATCCGGATGCGCGAGGTGCCCGCCCCCACGTGGCCGATGAGCACGGAGGTGGCCGCGCTGCCGATCCCGGGCATGTTGTGATGCTCGGCCAGCCAGAACCGCCGGTAGCCCAGCTGCTCCGCGTGCTGCGCCAGCTGCAGCGAGTGCCGGAAGGCCTCCGCCGGCGTGCCGCCCTGAAGGATGGGAGCGAGATCGAGAACTGACAGTGTCAATCAGCGGCCCCGAGGTTCGGAGTCGGCTCCAGCGGCAGCCCGGGATGACCGGTCAGCCGCCGCCCCTGCTCCCACATATCGAGCGCCTGCTTCTTCATCGCCGGCAGCACCGAGGCGATCTTCTCGACGTCGAGATCCGCCGCCACGCCTGGATAGCCGGCGCGCTCGATCATCGCCGGCAGCTTGCCCTTCTCGAACTGCTCCAGCGTCCAGGCGAGCGGATCCTCGACCAGGGTGCGATCCCAGTAGATGCGATGGTTCTTGTTGCGCGGGCCGTAGTGGTAGTGCGCACCGTTCCAGAAGTGATCAAAAGCCAGGAGCTCGGTTTCCTCCGTGTACTTCTTGCCCGGCGTCCCGCCGATATCGGCCAGGACATGGATCGCGAGACCGCCATCGCCCATCGCCAGCCGCCTCATTTCGAGCCCAAATCGGATGTTGCCAGCCTCGAAGATATGGGTGCCGCGGTTGTGCTTGACGGTGTTGCGCTTCGTCGCACGTAGTTCGCGGGCACAGGCTTCGACATCCGGGAGGACCGCTGTCACCGCCGCCATGTCGACGAGCTCGGCAATCTGCGAATAGCCCGCGCGCCCCAGCATTCTCGGCAGCTTCGTCCCCAAGGTGCGGATCGTCCAGCCGATCGGGTTGCCGTCGACGGTCGAGTCCATCCGGTAGAGATTCGTCGTGGCCGCGCCCCCGAGCATCGCTGGCCCTTCAGCATGCAAGTCCGCATTTTCCGGGCCGTAGACGTAACTTCTCTCGAAGTCGAAGCAGTTGAACCGCAGCAGCGCTGTCTCCTTGCCGGCGACGTCCGCCATCACCAGGATGGCGACGCCCTGATCCGGATGATCCTGGATGTTGCCGTCCCACAATTCGTGGCGGACGGCGAAGGTCAACGGACCGGCGCTGAACCTCCCCTTCTTCGCCTCTTCCATCGTCGGACCCTCCCTTCCACGGGTTTGCAAGAGTGTAGAGGCCGAAGTCAAGAATTGGAAGGCGCACTGAACTAGGCGGCCCCGCCGCAACGAGGTACAACAAGACATGGCCTACGACCATCTCGAGATCGAGGCGCGCTGGGGGACAATCCTGGGCGAGGACAACGAGCGGATGTCGAAGTCGCGGGGCAACGTCGTGAATCCCGACGACATCGGGCGGGAGTACGGCGCCGACGCGCTCCGGCTCTACGAGATGTTCATGGGGCCGCTCGAGGCCGTGAAGCCCTGGCAGACCTCGCAGATCCAGGGCGTAA
>JBGPXN010000137.1:0-12274 GCA_041492755.1 Methylomirabilia bacterium
GCGCGTGCGGCCCGGTGGTCCGGTCGTTGCTGATCACCGAGAGCAATCGGTGGAAGGAGTCAGGGATGCGGCACACGCCGGGCGATCCTGGACAATATCCGGTACACGAGACCGCGGCGCCCCTCTACGTCCGCGACCGCATGTCGCGGCCGGCGATCACGATCACGGCGCAGGCATTGGTCGATGACGGCCTGCGCCTCATGGCGCGGTGCCGGATCCACTATCTGCCCGTGGTCGGGGACGAGGCTCGTCTCGTCGGCATCGTGAACGCCGACGATCTGCGCCCCCACGGGCAAGCCGGCGCGCCGGCCGAGCAGACGATCGAGTCCATCATGTGCCGCCCGGTCGTGTTCGTCGCGATGGACACGACCATCGGTGATGCGGTTCGTCTGATGGCCAGCTCCGGAGTCGGCGCGCTGCCGGTCGTCGACGACGATCGCGTCGTCGGCATTCTCACGCAGAGCGACGCGGTGGGAACGCTGGCGCGGGATCGTTCGTGACCTTGAGCGCCGGCGCCTCGCCATCGGTCGCCGGCCCGTGACCGTTCCGAGGGGTGTCGGGCCGCTGGTCACGAGCGCCACGCGCTGGGGCGGCCGTGCAGCACCCCGATCGTGACGCCGCCGACTATGTGCGCGGATTCTCGCATGCCTGGCGCGGCACGTGAGTTGCTGTATCCCCGCTCGTGAGAGCTTCCAGGAATCGAGGGCGAGGCTGAGCCGGTGGAGGCCAAGCAAACGAAGTTCTCCATCGGCTACTTGATCGCGACCCTCATCGCGATCCTGCTGCTCCAGTGGCTCGTCTTCGCGCCGCACGCCGAGAACCTGAGCTACAGCGAGTTCAAGACACTCGTGAAGAAAGGCAAGGTTGGCGACCTCGTCCTCGACAAGCAGGTCATCACCGGCACGCTCGCCGCGGAAGGGCTGGAGGGATTGCTCCCCAAGGAGAAGATCGACGAGCTGAAGCGCCACGGCGGGGGCACTCATCGTTTCACCACGGGGCGCGTCGACGACCCGGGGCTCGTCGCCGAGCTCGAGGCGGCGAACGTGAAGTTCACCGGGCGCGTGGAGAACACCTGGCTCTCCGCACTGCTCTCCTGGGTCCTGCCCGCCGTCGTGTTCATGGGCGTGTGGGTCTTCGTGATGCGCCGGATGACGGGCGCCCGGGGTGATCTCCTCGCGGTCGGGAAGAGCAAGGCCAAGGTCTACGTGGCGCACAGCACGGGGGTGACGTTCGACGACGTGGCGGGCATCGACGAGGCCCGGAGCGAGCTGATGGAGATCGTGGACTTCCTCAAGGCGCCCGAGCGCTACCAGCGGCTGGGCGGCAAGATTCCCAAGGGCGTCCTCATCGTGGGCGCGCCCGGCACGGGCAAGACACTGCTCGCGAAGGCGGTCGCCGGGGAAGCCGGCGTGCCCTTCCTGAGCCTCACCGGCTCGGAGTTCGTGGAGATGTTCGTCGGGGTCGGCGCCGCGCGGGTCCGGGATCTCTTCGCCCAGGCCCAGGAGAAGGCGCCCAGCATCATCTTCATCGACGAGCTGGATGCGCTCGGCAAGGCGCGCGGCGTGAGTCCGGTGGTCGGCGGCCACGACGAGCGGGAGCAGACGTTGAACCAGCTCCTCGCCGAGATGGACGGCTTCGATACCCAGAAGGGCGTCATCCTGCTGGCTGCCACCAACCGGCCCGAGATCCTCGATCCTGCGCTCCTGCGGCCCGGACGCTTCGACCGCCAGGTCGTGATCGACCGGCCCGACGTGAAGGGCCGCGAGAAGATCCTGCAGGTCCACACCCGCAAGGTGAAGCTGTCGCCCGGTCTCGACCTGTCCGTGATCGCCGCGCGCACGCCCGGGTTCGTCGGCGCCGACCTCGCAAACGCGGTGAACGAAGCGGCCCTCCGCGCCGCCCGGCAGGACAAGGCCGCGGTCGACATGACCGACTTCGACGAGGCGATCGATCGCCAGGTCGCCGGGCTGGAGCGCAAATCCCGCGTCATCAATCCCAAGGAGAAGGAGATCATCGCCTACCACGAGGCGGGGCACGCGCTCGTCGCCGAGTCGCGTCCCCACGCGGATCGGGTCGCGAAGGTCTCGATTATTCCCCGCGGCGTGGCCGCGCTCGGCTACACGCAGCAGCGGCCGACCGAGGACCGCTATCTCATGACGCGCGCGGAGCTGCTCGATCGGCTTGACGTCCTGCTCGGTGGCCGGGTGGCGGAAGAGCTGATCTTCGGCGACGTCTCCACCGGCGCGCAGGACGACCTCCAGCGGGCCACAGACATCGCGCGCCACATGATCACCCGCTACGGGATGAGCGAGGCGCTCGGGCTGGCGGCGTTCGAGCCGCCCCGGCAGGCGTTGTTCCTTCCGGTCGCCGAGCGTGGGCCCAGGGAGTACAGCGAGCGCACCGCCGAGGCGATCGACGCCGAGATCCAGAAGCTGCTCGAGGCGGCCCATGGCCGCGTCCGCGAGACCCTGACCGCGAAGCGCGCGACGCTCGAGGCGCTGGCGAAGTGCCTCATCGAGAAGGAGGTCGTCGATCGGGAGGCGCTCGCAAAGCTGATCGCCGAGCACCCGACGGCCGAGTCATGAGCCTGTGCGCGTTCTGCGGTGTGCAACTGTCCGGGCGCGAGAGCTTCTGTCACCACCACGAGCAACTGGTCGAGCGCGGCTGGGCGGCGGTCAACCGGGTGATGTGCGACTTGTTCCACCGCGGGATCGACCCCCCACGACTGAACGTCGCCGACCGCGACGAAGGTGACCGCGAGCCCAGGGGCGAGGCGGCGTGATGCCGGCGGTCCACCGTGAGTAAGAAATTCCCTCACATTCTCTGAGCGCCACTCACGACTTCGCCAGGAGGCCGTCATGAAGCCGTTACCCCATCGCTACGAGGTGCGAATCGCCGGCGGACCGGAAGGCCATGCGACGCTCAAGAGCGCCGGCGTGCCCGACCTCCGCACGGCGCCGCCGATCGACTTCGACGGCCCCGGCGATGCGTGGAGCCCCGAGCATCTCCTGCTCGCCGCGGTCGAGGCTTGCTTCCTGCTGACGTTCAGGGCCGTCGCGGCGGCGTCGAGGATCGAGTTCGCGTCGATGGTGGTGGAGGGCGAGGGCATCGTGGACCGGCGGGAGGGCGTGACGAGATTCACGGAGATCGTGCTGCGGCCGCGGGTGACGCTGCCGGCGGGCGCCGACTGGGTCCGCGTCAAGAACGCGCTCCAGAAGGCGGAGCAGACCTGCCTCATCTCGGCCTCGCTCGACACGCCGATCAGGCTCGAGTCCGAGATCGCGGGCTGAGCGCCACCGATCGCCAGCCGGGTGACAGCGAGCAATAGGAGCGCCCAGGAGGACGCGATGAAGACGACGGTGGAACGCATCAGGGGACGCGTCGTCGAGATCGAAGTCGGCGAAGCGAAGGGACTCGGCTGGGTTGCGGTGGGCATCGTGAAGACGGGCCTCGATCGGCTGAGGGCCGAGATCGAGGCCCAGCTGGCGTGATGAACGGCACGTCGGCGAGTGGGATGCCGCACCCACCTGGGTAGGCACTGCCGCCTCAGGCTTCGCAGCCAAGTCGCGGTCCTCGACAAGGCTTCTGGGAAATCAGGACGTTTGCTCGCGATAGCCGTGGCATCGCGGTTGCTCCATCCGTTGACGGCATCGATCGATCGACAAGGAGGAACGAATCATGGCACTGGAGCTGTGGCGACCGCGACTGATGCGAGGTCCGCTTCGCGAACTGGAGCGTGAGATGCAGGAGATGCTCACGCGATTGCCGGGCTGGCCGTGGGGCGAGCGGGAGCAGATCTGGGCCCCCGCGGTCGACATGATCGACCGGAAGGAGGAGATCGTCCTCCGGGCCGATCTGCCGGGCCTCGATGAGAAGGACATCGATGTGAACGTCCAGGACGGCGTGCTCACCATCCGCGGCGAGCGGAAGGAAGAAAAGGAGGAGAAGAAGGAGGATTACTACTACGCCGAGCGCCGCTACGGCGCCTTCGCGCGCAGTCTGACCCTTCCGGCCGGCGTGGAGGCCGACAAGGTCAAGGCGACCTTCAAGAAGGGCGTGCTGGAGGTTCATCTGCCCAGGGCCAAAGAGGCGAAGGGCAAGAAGATCGAAGTGAAGGCCGAGTAACCGCGTCGGCTCTACGCATGGAGGGGACATGAAGACTCGTCTGTTCGTTGTGATGACGGTGCTGATGGTGCTGGGGCTGATGTCTGCGCCAGTGGTGGCGCAGGATTGCCCGCCGGAAGTCGTGAAGGCGCAGGAGATGCTGAAAAGCGTCTCGACCAAGATGAAGGCGTCGCGACCGGCCAAGGCGCTGGCCGGCTCCCGCGGCCAGGACGTGCAAGCGCCGCGTGGTCAGGATGTACAGGCCCCGCGCGGTCAGGACGTGCAAGCGCCGCGTGGTCAGGACGTACAGGCTCCGCGCGGCCAGGATGTGCAAGCGCCGCGCGGCCAGGACGTGCAAGCGCCGCGTGGTCAGGATGTACAGGCCCCGCGGGCGGCGCAGCTCCGGTCCACGGCGTTCTCGAACGCCGGGCGACTCGTGAAGGAGGCGGAGGCGGCGTGCCGCGGGAAGGACAACGCGAGCGCAGCGGCCAATGCCAAGGCCGCCATCGAGCTGCTGAACTATCTGCTGTAGGCGGTCCGGAGGCGATTTCGGAGAGCTCGGAGATCCTGGGGCGTCGCCGACATGGCGGCGCCCGCTCTCCGCGATCTGTCACCTCGTCAGTTCTGCGTGAAGATCTCGAGCCCGAGGGGGAGCCGTCGCAGCTTCGCGCGCGCGCGCGCCTCGACCTGGCGGATGCGCTCGCGGGTGAGGGCGAAGTGCTGGCCGATCTCCTGTGTCGGAACATGTGCGCAAGGATTGTCCGGAGGTCAAATGGGTGGCCGGCACGACAGGACGCGTCGCGGCGAATGTGGTTGGGGCGTCCCTGTCGCGCCTGAGGCGTCCTCGCCGCATCGCGGGAACAGGGCACGGGCCGTAAGGCCGTAGAAATGATGAATCGGCAGCCTGGCACAGCCGGTGCACCTCAGCGCCGCCTAAAGGGGATATTCATGATCAGACGATCTGGCGTGGCCGCGGTGCTGGTGTCGATCCCGCTGTTCGCGGCGCCGGGACTTGCGCAGCAGCCAGCGTCGCCGCCGGGCAAGACCGGCAGCGAAGAGTCACTGGAGCTGAAGCAGACCGCGCCGGTTCCGCCGCGCGTCCCGGTCATCAGGCCTGAGCCCCAGTCCAAGGAGGCGATCGGCGAGGCCGGGAAGTCGGTCGAAGAACTGCAACGGCAGCAACGCGACGAGCAGCGCTTGCGGGAGGCGCAACCGCACCCGCCATCTCGTCCGGACCTTGACGAGAGCGTGAGAAGCGGCATTCAGGGCCGCGAGATCCAGAAGGCGTTGCCGCAGCCATGAAGCAATTCATGCTGCGAGAACAAGGACCGTGAATTCGCCCGGGAATGTCAGTCCGCAACAGGAGAGGAGCTCAACATGCCGACTTACATCGTACTCACGCGGTTGACGCCCGACGCCGTGAAGACCCCCGGCGAGCTGAAGCGCTTGGAGCGGGCAGTGTCGGAGCATGTCCGCACGGATTGTCCCGAGGTGAAATGGGTGGCCAACTACGCGATCCTGGGTCCCTGCGACTATCTCGACATCTTCGAGGCGCCGGACGAGACGACGGCGGCGAAGGTCCTGACGATCATCCGGTCCTACGGCCATGCTCAGACCGAAACGTGGACCGGTATCCCCTGGTCGCGCTTCGAGCTGGTGCTCCCCACGTGAGTGGACTCTAGCTCGACGGATTATCGGATGGAGGATTGATGATGCCGTTGAGCGGCGAGCGTGAAGCTCAACGCCCTGGGCTCACCATCCGGCACGTGCTCGTGCCGCTGGACGGGTCAGCACTCGCTGAATGCGTCCTGCCGTGGGCCGTTGCCGTGGCGCACGTGTTTGGGGCGCACGTCACGCTCCTGGGCGTCCTCGAGACGCCCGCCGCCCGCGCCGCAACGAGCCACGATCGCGACGCGGTGGAGTGGCAGATCCGGCGGGCGGAGGCCCACAGCCGCCTCGCGAAGCTCGACCGTGAGCTCAAGGCGTGCGGGCTGGCATCCACGGTGGAACTGCTGGAAGGTCGGCCCGCCGAGCAGATCATCAACTTCACCAGGGATCACGCCGCGGATCTCGTGGTCCTGTCGAGCCACGGCGCAGGTGGTCTCAGTGGCTGGATCCTGAGCAGCACGGCGCAGAAGGTTGTCGCACGCGCGCACAGCTCGGTGCTCGTCGTTCCTGCGCACACCGCCGGAGCGCGCGCGGTCGGCGATCTCCGCTTCCACCGGATCTTCGTGCCCCTCGACTGCTCGCCCCGCGCGGAGTGCGTCCTGCCGCTGGCCACCGCGCTCGCCCGCGCGCACGACGCCGAGTTGATCGTCGCGCACGTCGCGCCCGAGCCCGAGATGCCCCGACGCATGCCGCCGTCCGCAGAGGACCTCGCGATCGCCGCGCAGCTCACCGAGCGCAACCGTCTGGAAGGTGAACGGTACCTCGGTGAAGTGCGCAGCCGCCTGACCGGGCCGACGCTGCGAGTCAGCGCGCGCATCGTGGTGTCGTCCCGGAGGGTGTCAGCCATCCGGGGGCTCGCCGACGAGGTCGACGCCGATCTGATCGTGGCTTGCGCCCACGGCAGGACCGGCGATCCCGGCGAACGCTACGGCAGCACCGTCGCCGGGCTTCTCGCGGAAAGCAGGCGGCCGATCATCGTGCTGCAGGACCTGGGCGAGGCCGCTCGGGAGCCGACGCCCGCCGAAGAGGCGGCGCAGAGCCGTCCGGGCCACTGAGCCGGGCGCCCGGTCGCGACTGACCGTCGTGGCGAGCGGCGACGAGACGCGCGCGCGGGTCCGGCGCCTGGCGGCGGCGGCGACGGCGCGCGCGCGCCGGGGAGATCCTCGCCTCGTGGAGCGCCTGCGCGGCCCGCAGCACACCCTCGACGCTGCGTCTCGATGGTTCGCCGCGGGCGGCCCCGGAACGGATCGGCCGGCCGCGGAGTGGCTGCTCGACAACGACTACATCGTCGAGCGCGCCTTCCGGCTGGTTCGCGAAGAATTCCCGCCTGCGTTCGAGCGCCGGCTGCCGCGCCGCGCCACCGGTGATCTCCGCGGGTACCCCGTCGCGTACGCGCTGGCTTGTGAGATCGTGACGGCCGGCGCGCATCACGTCGACGTGGACGCGCTCGCGGGCCTCGCCGCCGAGTTCCAGACAGTCCGCCCGCTGTCGATGGCGGAGGTCTGGGCGCTGCCGATACTGCTCCGTGTCGTCCTGCTCGAGTCTCTGGCGAGCGCCGCTGCCCGGGCGCTCGCCGGGGAGGGGATGGTGGGCGAGGGGCCGGCCGACCAGATCGTGGCGAGCTGCATCCGGAGCCTGCGAACCCTGGAAATCACGGACTGGAAGACATGCTTCGAACAGGTCAGCGAGAGCGATCGCATCCTGCGCGAGGATCCGGGGGGCATCTACGCCCGCATGGACTTCGAAACGCGCGACCGGTACCGCAAGGTCGTGGAGGATCTGGCCGAGCGCAGCGACTGGCCGGAGGAAGCCGTGGCGCGCGAGGCGATCCGACTCGCGCGCACGGCCGCTCCAGGTCGGCGTGGCCATGTCGGCTACCACCTCGTCGACGATGGCTTCGCGACGCTCGCGCGGATCGTCGGTTATCGTCCCCGCTGGCGGACGCGAGGGCGACGAGCGCTCTTGCGTCATCCGACGCCCTGCTATCTCGGCGCCGTCGCCGCCGTCGCCGTGCTCCATGTCGCCGTACTGGTCACCGCGCTGCTCCTTGCCGGAAGCGGAGTGCTTCTCGTGGCCGCAGCGGCGGCGCTGGCCGTCGTCCCGGCCGCGACGGTGGCGGTGAGCGTGGTCAACCTCCTCATCACTCAACTGATTCCCCTGCGGATCCTGCCGAAGATGGACTTCCGCAAGGGGATTCCCGTCGATGCCCGAACCATGGTGGCGGTCTCGGTCCTCGTCGCGCCGGGCGATGACCTCTCGCCGCTCCTGTCGCGGCTGGAGATCCACTGGCTCGCCAATGCCGACCCGAACCTGCATCTGGCCCTGGTGCTGACCTTGTCCGACGCACCCACCGAGACGGTCCCGGGTGACGACGCCCTGCTCCGGCAGGCCGAGGCGGGCGTTCGGGCGCTCAACGCGCGGTATGGCCACGGCGACACCGGCCCGTTTCACCTGCTGCACCGCCGGCGACTGTGGAACGCCGGTGAGGGCTGCTGGATGGGCTGGGAGCGTAAGCGCGGGCAACTGACCGAGCTCAACCGCCTGCTTGCCGGAGACCAGCAGACCACCTTCGCGGGGCACCTGGGCGATGGCAGCGTCCTGCCCACGATCCCCTTCGTGATCGCGCTGGACGCCGACACGGAACTTCCCCGCAGTGCCGCCCGCCGCCTCGTCGCGACCCTCGCGCATCCGCTGAACCGGGCCGAGTTCGATCCCGCGACGGAGCGCGTGACCGCCGGTTACACGGTTCTCCAGCCCCGGCTCGAGGTCACGCCGTTCGGAGCTGCCGCGTCCTGGTTCTCCCGTCTCTTCGCGGGAGACCCGGGGCTGGACCTCTACACTCGCGCGGCCGCGGACGTGTACCACGACCTTTTCGGTGAGGGCATCTACGCCGGCAAGGGGATCTACGATCCGGTCGCCTTCGAGCGCAGCCTCCGCGGCCGCGTCCCCGAAAATGCACTGCTCAGCCACGATCTCTTCGAGGGGCTCCACGGCAGGACGGGATCGGTGACGGACGTCGTCCTCTTCGAGGACTATCCGGCCGACTACCGCCGGTACTGGCGGCGCCTGCATCGCTGGGCCCGCGGGGACTGGCAGCTGTTGCCGTGGCTCGGCCGCCGCGTGCCGGTCGCGAGCGGCGGACGAGCGCCCAACCGGCTATCGCTGATCTCGCGCTGGAAGATCGTCGACAATCTGCGGCGCACCCTGCTTCCTCCGACGCTGCTCGGCTTTCTGCTCGTCGGGTGGGTCCTGTTCCCGCGCGCGCCGGCCCTCTGGACAGGCATCGGCGTCCTCGTGCTGGCGACGCCGCTGCTCAGCGAGGCGATGGGCGGCCTGCTGTCGGCCCATCGCGTGGCGGCGCTGCCGCCGGCCATTCGCGGCGTCACGCTCCGTCTCCGACCCGCGTCGGCACTCTGGCTCTTGCACGTCGTGTTCCTGCCGCACCGCGCGGTCGTGCTCGCCGACGCGATATTGAGGACGCTCGTCCGCCTGCGCGCGGGCCGCCGCCTCCTCGAGTGGACGCCGGCGGCACGGACGGCGTCAGGCCTGGCGGGCCGCGACCGCCGGTCGCTCTGGCGAGACATGGCCGCGGCTCCGCTGGTGGCGCTTGCCACGGTCATGCTGCTCGCCATCGACCGGCCGGCGGCGCTGCCGGCCGCACTGCCCCTGGTGGTCCTCTGGCTCCTCGCGCCCGAGGTCGCCGCCGTCGTGGGCCGGACGTGGCCCGAGCGAGCGCCGGCGCTGGCAGAGGCCGAGGTCCGCCGCCTCCGTCTCCTGGCGCGGCGTACGTGGCTCTTCTTCGACACGTTCGTGGGACCGGAGGACCAGTGGCTCCCGCCGGATCACTTCCAGGAGGAGCCGCGTGGCGAGGTCGCGCGGCGAACCTCGCCGACCAACATCGGGCTCCTGCAGCTCGCCACGCTGTCCGCTCACGACCTCGGCCAGGCCGGGTTGCTCTCGATCGTCCGGCGCCTGCAGAACACGTTCGACACGCTGGAGCGGATGGAGCGCCATCGCGGCCACTTCTACAACTGGTACGACACCCGCGATCTTGCGCCCCTGTCGCCCCGCTACGTCTCCACGGTGGATAGCGGGAACCTCGCGGCCTCGCTGCTGGCCGTGAAGCAAGGCTGCCGAGAGCTCGTCCATGCACCCATCGTCGACCCGTCCCGCTGGGACGGACTGGTCGACGCGCTCGGTGTCCTGCTCCAGGTCATCGACCGCCGCGTTCGGCGGCAGGACGTCGCGCGCTTCGCCGCGCTGCGCGCGTGCGTGGCCGGAGCGTGCGAGGAAGCGGCGGCCCTGAAAGGGCAGCGGCGGGCGTGGGGAGCCGGCATCGCGCGACTCCTCGAGCAGAGCTGCGCCAGGTTCGAGGCGACGCTGCTGTCGGCGATCGCACCAGGCCACGAGGAACTCGACCCGGAGTTGCTTGCCGAGCTCCGGGTCTGGTCCACCGAGGCGCGCCAGCACCTCGAGGCCATGCGGCGCGATCTCGAGCTCTGCCTTCCGTGGGAGACATCGGGCGCGCCCGCTTCCGCGCGCGGAGACGGCTGCGCGGAGCTGGCGGAGGCGTGGGCGGCCTTCGACCGATCGCTGCCCGTCGACCCCACGCTGGGCGAGCTGCCCGCGGCGTGCGACACGGCGAGCGCCGCGCTGTCGTCCGTGCAGAAGCAACTCGAGGCCTTGCCTGCTGACGCGGCCGGCGTGACCGAGGCGCGGGCCCACGCCGCGCGGCTCCACGAGGCGATCGCACGCGCGGCGGACACCGCGCGGAGCCTGCTCACCACGCTGGCCGGGCTCGCCGGCCGCGCGGAGGCGCTCGGCGAGGCGATGGACTTCGCCTTCCTCTACGACGAGGGCCGGCACCTGTTCTACATCGGCCACGACGTCACCGCGGACCGTCCGGATGCGCACCATTACGACCTGCTCGCCTCCGAGGCCCGGATCGCCAGCTTCATCGCCATCGCGAAGGGCGACGTTCCGGAGGAGCACTGGCTCCATCTCGGCCGCCCCTTCTGCCGCGTCGACGGCGTCACCGTGCTCCTCTCGTGGGGCGGCACGATGTTCGAGTACCTGATGCCGACGCTGCTGCTGCGCGAGGCGCCGGACAGTCTCATCGGCCGGGCGTGCGCGGCGGCCGTCCGCACGCAGATCGCGTACGCCGGCCGGCGGAGAGTTCCATGGGGGATGTCGGAGTCGGCGTACTACCGGTTCGATGCCCAGCGCAACTACCAGTACCGCGCGTTCGGCGTCCCCGATCTCGGCTTCAAGCGAGGACTGGAGGAGGACGTGGTCGTCGCGCCGTATGCCTGCGTGCTCGCCCTTCCGTTCGCGCCGGCGGCGGTGCTGGCGAACCTCGATCGGCTGGAGCGCCTCGGCCTCATGGGCCGCTACGGTCTGTACGAGGCGGTGGACTTCACGGGCGCGCGTCTCGCGGCGGGGACGCCGCACGCCATCGTCCGCTCGTTCATGGCGCACCATCAGGGAATGGTCCTGATCGCGGTGAACAATCTGCTGCACGATGCGCCGATGGTCCGCCGCTTCCACGCCGACCCCATCGTCCAGACGACGGAAGCCCTGCTGTTCGAGCGCCCGGCCACCGCGGCGCCCGTGAAGCGGACCCGGCTCGTGCCCGAACCCCGGCGCCCCGCCGTGGCCCGGCAGCCGCCGCTCGAGCCGTGGCGGGCTCGTCCCGACGCGGGTTTCCCCCAGGCTCATGTGCTATCGAACGGCCGTTACCGCGCGCTCGTCTCGGATGGCGGCGGGGGCAGCCACTGGGGCGACGTCGCCCTCACGCGCGGGCACGCGGACAGCACCCTCGACGCGCCCGGGTTCCGGCTGTACGTCCGCGACGCCGAGCGCCGGCTTTCGTGGTCCCTGGCCCCCGGCGATGGCGAGCTGACCTTCTACGCCCACATGGTCGAGCGGACTCAGCACGTGCGTGACGTCTCACTTCGCGAGCAGGTCTGCGTGGCGCCGATCGACGACGTCGAGGTGCGGCTGGTGACGGTGCGGAACGAGGCGGCGGCTCGGCGGCGGCTCGAGATCACGAGCTACGCCGAGGTCGTCGTCGGCGACGCCGCCGAGGATCGGCGGCACCCGGCGTTCAGCAAGCTCTTCGTGGAGAGCGAGTACCTCGAGGATCTGCACGCCCTCGTGTTCCACCGTCGCCCGCGCTCCGGTCAGGAGGCCGGCGCCTGGCTCGTGCACATGCTGGTCCTGCCGCCCGGCCGGGCGCGCCCTGCCGGGTACGAAAGCGCGCGGGAACGCTTCATCGGACGCGGACGGACGGAGCGAGCGCCCGCGGCGATCGAGCGGGACGGACGCCTCGGCGCGGGCATGACGGGCGCGACGCTCGATCCGGTCATGGCGCTGTCGGCAGAGATCGAGCTAGCCGGGCATCGCACCACGACGCTCGGCTACGTGGTCCTGGCGGCCAGCTCACGCGAGGGCGTCCTGGCCCTTGCCCGCCGCTACCGCTCGCTCCCCAATCTCGAGTGGA
>JBGPXN010000189.1:0-8865 GCA_041492755.1 Methylomirabilia bacterium
CGCCGGCCGCGCGCGGCGCCGGCCCGCTGCCCCCGATGAGCCCGGACGCCGAGCTGGTGATCAGCCACAAGCAGATCGACGACTACCAGACGTGCCCGCTCAAGTACCGTTACGTGCACGTCCTGCGCGTGCCCATCCGCCGCCACCACGCCGTCGCCTTCGGCGCCATCGTGCACAAGGTCGTGGAGTTCTACCTGCGCCGGCGCGCGGTGGGCAACTACACGCCGCTGGAGGATCTGCTCGCCGCGTACGAGCGCACGTGGGCGGGGGAGGAGATCCTGCACGACGCCGGGCGCGAGGGGGGCCGGGAGGCACGCCGTCCCAAGGAGCCGGCCGAGGGCTTCCTCACCCGCGAGCACGAGGAGGCGCGGAAGCTCGCCGGCCGGCAAGCGCTCACGCGCTTCTGGAATCAGGAAGAGGCGGAGGGCGTGCGGCCCGGTCACATCGAGAAGGAGTTCGGCTTCACCCTCGGCCCCGACCGCGTGCGCGGCCGCTACGACCGCGTCGACGAGGACCTGCTGGGCGCGACGATCATCGACTACAAGACGGGCGACGTCTCCCGCCAGAAGGACGCGGATCGCCGCGCGTCCACGACCCTGCAGCTCAAGATCTACTCGCTGGCCTGGCGCGCCATGACCGGGCACCTGCCGCAGCGCGTGGAGCTGCGCTTCATCGAATCCAACCTCGTGGGCCGACACACGCCGACCACTGCCGATGCGGAGGAAGCGGTGGAGTCCGTGAAGACCGCCGCGCGCGGCATCCGGGCGCGCGCGTTCGACGCGACGCCGTCCGCGCAGGCGTGTCGGTACTGTGCGTACAACCAGATCTGCCCGGACACCGCGACGCGGGAGTAGAGTAAAAGCATCCGCGCTACGCGCGTCGGTCCGGCCGGATTCCGGCCGACCTTCGTCGGCTTCCAGGGCGGGAGGTCTCCGCCCGCGTGCGGCCGCTAGGACTAGCTGTACGCCGGCTATGGCCGGGCCGTACGAGGAGGACGAGGCTGCCGTACCCGCTGCTCAGCGACTTCCCGACCGGAAGATCATCCGCAGCTACGGCGTCCTCAACGAGAAAACCATGATCGCGCTCAGGTCATTCTTCCTCATCGATCCGCAGGGAGTGATCCGCCGGAAGTGGATCATCGACAACCCGGCGACGACGGTCGTCGACAGCGACACCCTCCTCCGGGATATCCAGGAAGTCCTCGGCAAGTGATGGCATGGCTCACCGGCCGCCGAGGGGTGCTGGCCGGTGCGCTGCTCACCTTGTGTGGTGCCGGTAGCCCGGCGCACGCCGATGAGGCCGCGGTGGCGCCGTTGCTCAAATCGCTCGACCTCGTCCGATACGCGGCGGGCACGACCCCTCCTCCCTTCACTGGCCGTACCCTCGACGCTCCGATTTCCATGACGGATCTCCGGGGCAAGGTCGTCCTCGTCAACTTCTGGGCAAGCTGGTGCCTGGAGTGCCGTCCTGAGATGCCGGTGCTGGAGCGGCTGCATCGCGAATTCGCACCGCGGGGGCTCGCCGTCATCGGCATCAACGCCCGCGAGGAAACGGCGCCGGTGCGGCGATACGCGAGAGAGTTGGGTCTGAGCTTTCCGCTGATTCTCGATTCGGCCGGCAAGATGAACGCAGCGTACGGCGTCGTCGGGCTTCCCACGACCTTCATCATCGGCCGGGACGGGCGCGCTGTCGCCTTCGCCGTCGGACCCCGCGAGTGGGGAGGCACGGCGGCGCGTGCGCTCATCGAATCACTGCTGGCCGAAGGGGCCACGCGCCGGCGCGCGGAATGATGGGACGCCGGCTACGTCTCCTCGTGCTCGCGGTCGGCCTCGCCGTCACCGGGCTCCTCGGCGGCGGCGGCGCCGCGCAGCCAGGCCGTATGGTGAAGATCGGGGCGCTGACGGAATCCTGGGGACCGACCTCTGGCATCGTCGGTTTGCGCGACGGTCTCCAGGCCCTCGGATATCGAGAAGACGCGGACTTCGTGATCGGGGTGCGTTTCACGGAGGGCAATCCGGCCGAGCTTCCGGCGGCCGCCCGCGCCCTCGTTCAGAAGGCCCCGCATATCATTCTTCGTGGAGCGCGGTGGACTGGCGAGCTACGCGGCGGACAATTACCAGCTCGGTCGACAGGCCGCGCGGCTGGTCGGCAAGATCATCAAAGGGGCGAAGCCGGCGGACCTGCCCGTCGAGCAGCCGACGAAGTTCGAGCTCGTCGTCAATCTCAAGACCGCGAAGGCGCTCGGACTGAGCGTACCGCCGGCGCTGCGGCTTCGCGCCGATCGATTGATCGAGTAGCTGCCTCACACTCTCTGAGTCGAGGACGACGATGAGCCCACGCGCCGATATTCAGCTGACGACCCACGAACAGGCGGCGTTGCTGCGAGAACCCCACAAAGCGGCGTTTGCTACTCTCGACAAGGACGGCTTTCCCCACGTCGTCGCCATGGGCTTTCTCGCCAAGGACGGGGCGATCTACCTGACCTCGTACGCCAAGGCGCAGAAGGTGCTCAACGTCCGACGGAACCCGAAGGTTGGCGTGATGATCGAGACCGGGGACGAGTATGCCGCCTTCCGGGGCGTGATGATCCGCGGGCACTGCGAGATCATAGAGGATCGGGAACTCGTCGAGGCCACGTTGCGAGAGATCGCGGCCAAACAGGGCAGCGCATCGCGACGCCCGAGCGGAGCGATCACGAGCGCGCCGAAGCGGGTCGTACTCAAGATAGTCCCGGAGAAGATCGCGAGTTGGGATCACACCAAGCTCCGCGGAAGATACTGAGCCGCCGCGGGCCGATCACGGCCGGGCCGCGACTCGGGTCGCATCGTCATAGTCCTCTCCGACGGGACTCTGGACACGATGGTGGGGCCGATTCACGCGCGCTTCCGGTGAGTCTACTTCGCCGTATGCGTGCTGCGGCCGGCGATGAGAGTGGCGACGCTCGCCCCCACGAGCATCGCCGACAGCGTCCAGAATACCGACGAATACGACCCCAGCGCTACCCATAGCAGGGACGCGCCGACCGGCCCGACCGCGCGCGCGCCGTTGGCGCCAAGGGCGACGGCGCCCGCGATTGCGCCGTAGTTCCGCGAGCCGAAGATCTCCGCCAGCGCCGTGGCACGGGCCAGCGTCGCCATGCCGTTGGCGGCGCCCTGCATGACGACGAACGGGATCAGGGTTCCGATCCGTGCGAGAAGCGGGAGCTGGCCGATGCCCGCCGCCTGGGCGAAGAAGACGGCGGCCACCATCCACTGTGCGCCCAGGCGCGCCGAGATCGGAACGAAGACGATGCGCCCGGCAAGCTGCATGGCGCCCATCCAGCCGATGACCGCCGCGGCCACGGCGGCCGAGTAGCCTCGCCCCACCAGGTACGGAATCAGATGGGTCGTGACCGCCGCGGTCGCGAAGTTGCTCGCGAAGAACGCGCCCGCGAGCGCCCAGAATACGAGCGTGTTGGCGGCCTCGCGGAGCGTCATGTCGGGTGGGGGCGTCGTCGTGCCTCCGCGCTGAACCGTCGCGCCTGCGGTGCCGCGCCGCAGCAGGAGGAAGTGGATCGGAATCGTGACCGACAGCAGCACCGCGAGCGTCGTGAGCGATGCGCGCCAGCCGATTCGCTCCAGGAGCCACGCCTCGATGGGCATGAAGATCGTGCTGGCGAGACCCGCCACGAGCGTGACGGTGAGCAGCGCGCGGTCGCGTCGCTCGCGGAACCAGGAGACGATGACGGCGAAGGCCGGCTCGTAGAGCGTCGCGGCCAGGGCGAGCCCCATGAGGAACCACACCGCGTAGAGAGCCGGCAGGCTTTCCACGCGGGCCCAGGCGAACGTGAGCGCGGTGGCGAGGATCGAGCCCGCCGTCATGAGCGCGCGCGGCCCGTGACGGTCGAGCCAGCGGCCCACGGGCAGGGCCGCGAGCGCGGAGACGCCGAGGCCGATGGAGAAGGCCGCCGTGACCGCCACCCGCGAGGCGCCGAGGTCGCGCTCCATCGGGCGGAGGAACACCGGGAAGCCGTAGTAGACGATGCCCCACGTGATCGTCTCGGTGACGGACAACGCGGCGACGACGATCCAGCCGTAGTAGATCTCGCGGGAACCGATGCGGACGACGTCGACCGGAGGCGGGGTCACGAGAGCGCGATTGTACCGCGCAGACATGGCGTAAGCTGAGCGCATGGCCACCCACGCCGGTCCGCCGCAACCCGAACGTCCGCCCGTGCCCGAGCCGAGCTACGCCGAGCGCGCGCGCACGCTGGCCTTTCTCGGACGCACCGGCACGCTCGCGACGCTCTCGGCGCGGCATCCGGGGCATCCGTTCGCGTCGCTCATGCCCTACGCGCTCGACGACCGGGGGCGGCCGCTGCTGCTGATCAGCACGATGGCCATGCACACGCAGAATCTCGCGGCCGATCCGCGCGCGAGCCTGCTCGTGACCCAGCCCGACGCCAGCGGCGAGCCGTTGGCGGCCGGCCGCCTCACGCTGATGGGCCGCGCCACGCCGGTCCCCGCGGCCGACCGGGACCGTGCGCGCGAAGCGTATCTCGCCCGCCATGCCAACGCGCGGTACTGGGTCGACTTCGGCGACTTCGGCTTCTGGCGGCTCGACCTGCTCGATGTCTACTTCGTCGGCGGCTTCGCGGCCATGGACTGGGTGCCGGCGGCGGAGTACCTCGCCGCGGAGCCCGATCCGCTTGCCGACGTCGCGGACGGGATCATGGAGCACATGAACCGCGACCACGCGGATGCTCTCCTCGCCTACGCGCGAGTGCGGGCGGACGAGCCGGCCGACGAAGCACGCATGGTGGGCGTGGACCGGCTGGGCTTCAAGCTGCGAGTGCGCGGCGGCGATCGCATGCACAGCGTCCGGATCGCCTTTCCCCGCGAAGTCCGCACCGCCGCCGACAGCCGCACCGTGCTGATCGAGATGCTTCGCCAGGCGCACGCCACCGGCGCCGCCTGATCCGTCCCCGGAACCGTCGACCCGGAGAAGCCGCGGAGGCGATCCGGCGTCGGGAACGGACCCAAGTCATCGCGCTCACCGCCTTCGGCCGCAAGCACAGGGGCAATCGCGCGCGCGCCGCCGGATTCGACGCCCACCCGATCTGAGCGAATCGAGTATCCTCTGGCTCGGATCCTCAAGGGGGCCAAGGCGAGCGACCTGCCGATCGAGCGACCCAGTAAGTTCGAGCTGGTCGTGAACGTCAGGACGGCCAAGGCGCTCGGCGTGACGGTCCCGTCCGGGCTGCTGCTTCGGGCCGACAGGGTCATCGAGTGAACGGCGCGGGCCCGGCTCGCCGACTTCGACTTGAGACGACAGGTCCTCTGGTTCTAGGATGCGGGGGCCGTCAGCGGTGACGGCGATGGAGGGTGTCATGATCCGCGCATCGGTGACGTATCCGGCCGGCGAAGGCAAGACGTTCGACCACGCGTACTACGCGAACAAGCCCATGGTCCTCGTCAAAGAGCGGCTGGGCCAGCTCGGCCTCGTGCGCTGCGAGGTCGACAAGGGCCTGGCCGGCGGTGCGCCGGGGGCCATGAAGGCGCACGGCCGGGAGCTGATGGCCGACGTGCCGAACGTCACCAACATCCAGCCGCAAGGGCAGATCAGCGAGATCATGGCATGAGCACACCGGGTTACGACGTGATCGTGGTCGGCGGCGGCAATGCCGCCATGTGCGCGGCACTCTCGGCCCGCGAGGCCGGAGCGCGCGTGCTCGTCGTCGAGAAAGCGCCGGAGGCGTGGCGCGGCGGCAACGGCTTTTTCACGGCGGGCGGCTTCCGCTTCGCCTTCAACACGTTCGAGGACCTGTGCGAGCTGGTCGGCGACCTCTCCGACGAGGAGAAGGCGTCGATGGACGTCCCGCTCTACACGCAGGACAACTACTACGACGACCTCATGCGCGTGACCGAGGACCTGGCCGACGCGGACATGGCCCTCACGCTCGTGCGCGAGTCCCAGCCGACGATGCGCTGGATGAAGGGGCAGGGCATCCGCTGGATTCCGATGTTCGGCCGCCAGGCCTACAAGGTGAACGGGCGCTTCACCTTCTTCGGCAACCTGATCCTCGAGGCGGTGGGCGGCGGCGCCGGCCTCATCGACATGGAGTACGAGTCGGCGCAGAAGGCCGGGATCGACGTGCGCTTCGAAGCCAAGGCCAATCGACTGCTCACCGACGCGCGCGGCGGCGTCACCGGCGTGGAGATCAAGCGCCCCGACGGCACGACGGAAAGCGCCCAGGCCAAGGCCGTCGTGCTCGCGAGCGGCGGCTTCGAGGCGAACATCGAAATGCGCACGCGCTACCTCGGTCCCAACTGGGATCTGGCCCGTGTCCGTGGCACGCCGTACAACACCGGCGACGGCATCCGCATGGCGCTCGACGTCGGCGCGCAGTCCTGGGGCAACTGGAGCGGCTGCCACGCCGTGCAGTGGGATTACAACGCACCCTGGCACGGCGACCGCAAGGTCGGCGACAACTTCCAGAAGCACTCGTATCCCATCGGCATCATCGTCAACGTCAACGGCGAGCGGTTCGTCGACGAAGGCGCCGACATGCGCAACTACACCTACGTGAAGTACGGCCGCGAGGTCATCAAGCAGCCGCGCCGCGCCGCCTTCCAGATCTTCGACCAGCAGACGATCGAGATGACGCGCGAGGAGTACCGCATCCGCGAGGTCACCAAGGCGGAGGCGAACACCATCGAGGAGCTGGCGCGCAAGCTGGAGATCGACGTCGACGGCCTCGTGCGTACGGTGCGCGAGTTCAACGCCGCCGTGCAGGCCGGCCCCTACAATCCCGCCATCAAGGACGGCAAGGGCACGCGCGGCATCACGCCGCCCAAGTCGAACTGGGCGCTGCCGCTCGACAAGCCGCCGTACGTCGGCTTCGCCGTGACCACGGGGATCACGTTCACCTTCGGCGGACTGCACATCACCACGGCCGGCGAGGTGCTGGACGCCGAAGGCCGTCAGATGCCCGGCCTCTACGCCGCCGGCGAGCTGGTGGGCGGGCTGTTCTACAACAACTATCCCGGCGGCGCGGGCCTCATGGCCGGCTCGGTGTTCGGGCGCATCGCGGGGCGGTCGGCGGCGCAGGCGGCGGTGGGCACCAAGCGCGGCTGACGCGTCCGCTACCAACTTCGCTCCGCGGTGTCGACGCCGTCTCGGTATCTCGCGCGACGACGCCTCGGCGCGGTCCGCCGGAGGGCGCGCGCCCGGCCGGCGTTCCGCATCTCACGAGCCGCGTCGTCGTGACGGCCGCGCTTATGACCCCCGTCCAGCTGTTGGTTCGCGTGCAGGGACGGGGTAGGTTAGGAGAGCGCAATGACGACGTCTGAAGCTCCTGGTCAGTCGGAAATCGTCCCCGCCCGGGCGGGCCTCGCCCGGCGCGGCCGTCGCCTGCAGCACCTGACGATCGGCTGGAACTCGCTCGAAGCGGTGATCGCCGTCGGCGCCGGTGTCCTGGCCGGCAGTGTCGCGCTCGTCGGATTCGGATTCGACTCGGCGATCGAAGTCGCGAGCAGCCTGGCCGCCCTCTGGCGCCTGTCGCGCGACGCGGACCCCGAGCGTCGCGAGGTGGCCGAGCGCCGGAGCCTGAGGGTCATCGGCGTCTGCTTCTTGGTCCTTTCCGTTTGGGTCGCCGGGGACGCGGTCCACTCTCTTGTGACGCGCACGGCGCCCGCCGAAAGCCCGACCGGCATCGTCCTTGCCGGCGCCTCGCTGATCGTCATGCCGTTGCTCGTCCGCGCCAAGCGCCGGGTTGCGCGCGAGCTTGCCAGTGGCGCGCTCCAGGCGGAGAGCCGGCAGACGGAGCTGTGTGCCTATCTCTCCGCGGTCCTGATCGCCGGACTCGGCCTCAACGCCTGGCTCGGCTGGTGGTGGGCCGATCCCGTGGCCGGCCTGGTGATGACGCCGATCATCGCGCGGGAGGGCTGGGAGGCGGTGCGTGGTGAGACGTGCAGCGACCACTGAGTGGCGTGTTACGATGAAATGGCCTTGAATAGACGGCGCCTTTTGATACTGGTTGTCCTCGCCGGCTGGGTCCTTCTGGGGCCCATCGGCATGGCGTTCGACGCCTGTGCCGCAATGATGGCGCTCTGCGACGGCGGTCCCTGCGGCGTCGTCGCCGCGGTCACCATGGTGACGCCAGCGCTTGCCGCGCCCGAAACCGTTGCGGCGATACTGCCCGCGATTCGGCCTGTTCTCCCGTCCGTCCAGCTCTACACGATCGAGCCTCCTCCGAAGTCCCTCCGTCTCTCCGCCTAGCTTCTAGCGTTTCACGCTAAAGGCGCTCGTTCTGCGGGCACTCGTCTGTGTCCGCGGCGGCTGGTGTGTATCCGGCCGTCGCGCCGGCCGACGTGTCGATGGAGACGGACATGATGATGATGGGGCCGTGTGGCGTCTTGATGATGATCGCCGGCGGGATCGCGGCGATTCTCAGCCTCGGCCATCTGGCGAGTCTGATCGTCCTGACGTGGGTGTGGATCGCCCTTCTGCGTCGCGACGGCGCGGCTCCGCGGAGTACCGGTACCGCATGATCGACCGGCTCATCGAGCTGTCGCTGCGGAACCGGTTCCTGGTCGTCGCGGCCTTCCTGTTGCTTGGCGGCTGGGGCTACTGGGCGCTGCTCACCACGCCGATCGACGCCATCCCCGACCTCTCCGACAACCAGGTCATCGTGTTCACCGACTGGTCCGGACGTTCGCCGCAAGAAGTCGAGGACCAGGTGACCTACCCGCTGACGGTCAGCCTGCAGGGGCTCCCCGGCGTGCGGGTAGTCCGGTCGTCCTCGGCCTTCGGCTTCTCCATGATCAACGTGATCTTCGAGGATCAGATCGACCTCTACTTTGCGCGCTCGCGCGTCCTCGAGCG
>JBGPXN010000031.1:0-36539 GCA_041492755.1 Methylomirabilia bacterium
AGATGGTGATGCCGGGGGACAACGTGACGATGGCGATCGAGCTGATCCAGCCGATCGCGATGGAGAAGGAGCTGCGATTCGCGATTCGGGAGGGTGGGCGGACGGTGGGCGCGGGCGTGGTGACGGAGATCACGGAGTAAGAGCATGGTGACCCTGGCCGCCGATCAGAAGATCCGGATTCGCCTCAAGGCCTACGATCACCGCCTTCTCGATCGATCGGTCAAGGAGATCGTGGAGACGGTACGCCGGACGGGTGCGCGCGTCGCGGGCCCCGTGCTGCTGCCGACCATCATCAACCGCTGGACGGTGTTGCGCTCACCCCACGTCGACAAAACGTCACGGGAACAGTTCGAGATGCGCACGCACAAGCGCCTGCTCGACATCGTCGACCCGACGCCAGCTACGGTGGACTCGTTGATGAAGCTCGATCTCCCCGCCGGTGTGGACGTCGAGATCAAGCTCTGAGGCGAGCCCATGAAAACGGCCCATCTGCGTCGTTTCGTCGGAGGGGACCTCGGCGGCCCCCTCCGAGTCCTCCCCCAGGAGTGGCGCGGGCAAAGCCCGCGCTCGAACAGAGCCGGCTCGCCGCCTCGCATCTGGACTGTGCTGATGGACTTGGCAGGCTGAGGACGAGGACGTCCCATGGCGCGTAAAGAAGGGTTGATCGGGCGGAAGATGGGGATGACGCAGATCTTTGCGGATGATGGCAGTCATGTGCCGGTGACTGTGATTCAGGCGGGGCCGTGCACGATCACGGCGGTGCGGTCCAAGGCGAGTCACGGGTACGACGCGCTGCAGATCGGGTTCGACCCGCAGAAGCGCAACGTCAACAAGCCCCGGGCCGGCTACTTCAAAAAAATCGGCGTCGCGCCGCAGCGCGTGCTCCGCGAGATCCGCCTGGAGAAGACGGAGAAGCTCGAAGGCTACCAGGTCGGGCAGACGCTGACCGTCGAGATGTTCGCGGCCGGCGAGATCGTCGATGTGGTCGGCACGACCAAGGGCAAGGGTTTCCAGGGCGGGGTGAAGCGGCACGGCTGGTCCGGCGGGGACGAGACCCACGGCTCGATGTTCCACCGCGCGCCCGGCTCGATCGGCGCCTCGTCGGATCCCTCGCGAGTGTGGCCGGGTCACCACCTGCCCGGGCGGATGGGCAATGACCAGCGGACCGTGCTCAACGTGAGCGTCGCCCGCGTGCTACCCGAGCAAAACCTCGTGCTCCTCCGCGGCGCGGTGCCCGGTGCCACCGGGAGCCTCGTCATGCTGCGCAAGAGCGTCAAGACGACCAAGGCCCAGCAGACGGCCGCGGACAAGAAGTGATGCCGACGGTCCTCCAGGTTCGCGGCGGCAGCGGGACGGTTGAGCTCAGGCCGGACGTCTTCGGCGTCGAGGTCCGGACGCCACTGCTTCACCAGGCGGTGGAGCGAGAGCTGGCGGATCGTCGCGTCGGCACCCATGATACCCGCGGGCGCAGCGAGGTCTCCGGTGGCGGCAGGAAGCCGTGGAAGCAGAAGGGTACCGGACGCGCGCGCCAGGGTTCCATCCGGGCGACCCAGTGGAAGGGTGGCGGCAAACCGTTCGGTCCGACGCCGCGCAGCTACGACAAGGACATGCCGCGCGCGATGCGGCGGGAAGCGCTCCGGGCGGCACTCGCGGCAAAGGTGGGCGCCAACGAGCTGAGCGTGGTGGAAACGCTGGCGGCACCCGCCGACGGCAAGACCAAGACGCTCGTCACCGCGCTCGGTGGCCTTGGCGTCAAGCCGGCGCCGACGCTGCTCGTGGTCGCCCAAGGCTCACCGGTGCTGCTCCGCGCCGCGCGTAACGTGCCGTGGCTCACGGTGGAGACGCCGTCGCACGTCTCCGTGTACCAGTTGATGCGCGCCAGCCAGGTCGTCGTGGAGCGCGCGGGGCTGCAGGCGCTGGAGGAGGCGCTGGCGCCATGAGCGATCCGCGCGAGATTCTGCTGAAGCCGATCATGACCGAGAAGAGCATGCGGCAGAAGGAAGAGCTGAACACCGTCACCTTCCGCGTCCGCCCCGACGCCAACAAGGTCGAGATCCGCTCGGCGGTGGAGAGCGTGTTCAACGTCAAGGTCTCGGCGGTGCGGACGGCGTCCTTCGAAGGGAAGCTCAAACGCATGGGACGGCACCAGGGCCGGCGGGCGGACTGGAAGAAGGCCATGGTGACCCTCGCGCCCGGACACAAGATCGATCTCGTGGAGGGCGCCTAGGCCATGCCGATCCGAACCGTCAAACCGACGTCACCGGCGCGCCGCTATCTGACCTACGTCACCTACGACGAGATCACGAAGACGGAGCCAGAGAAGCGGCTGCTCCTGCCGAAGACGCGCATGAGCGGCCGGAACTCCGGCGGCCGCATCACCGTGCGGCACCGCGGGGGCGGAGCCAAGCGGATGCTGCGGCAGGTCGATTTCCGCCGCGAGAAGTACGGCATCCCGGCCCGGGTGGCCGCCATCGAGTACGATCCCAACCGCTCGGCCCGGCTGGCGCTGCTGTTCTACCGCGACGGTGAGAAGCGGTACATCATCGCGCCGGTCGGGTTGAAGGTGAACGACACCGTGATGTCCGGACCGCAGGCCGACATCCTGCCCGGCAACGCCCTGCCGCTGCGCAACATCCCGACGGGCACGCTCGTCCACAACCTCGAGCTCCAGCCCGGCCGCGGTGCGCAGCTCTGCCGGAGCGCGGGAGCGCAGGCGCAGCTTCTCGCCAAGGAAGGCGAGCGGGCCACGCTCAAGATGCCGTCCGGCGAGGTTCGCATGATCCCGATCGAGTGCATGGCCACGGTGGGCCAAGTCGGCAACCTCGATCACGAGAACGTCTCGCTCGGCAAGGCCGGACGGGTGCGCTGGCGCGGGTTCCGCCCGACCGTCCGCGGCACCGTCATGAACCCGGTGGACCATCCGATGGGGGGCGGCGAGGGCAAGGGCAAGGGCAACCACCCGATGACGCCGTGGGGCAAGCCGACCAAGGGCTACAAGACCCGGCGCGGCGCGCGGCCCTCCGATCGCAACATCGTGACCCGCCGCAAGAAGAGGTAGGACGGACATGGGACGCTCGCTGAAGAAAGGTCCGTTCATCGACGAGAAGCTCCTCGAGCGCGTCGACGAGTTGAACCGCACCCGGCAGAAGAAGGTGCTCAAGACGTGGTCGCGCCGCAGCATCATCGCGCCCGAGTTCGTCGGCCACACGTTCGCCGTGCACAACGGGAAGAAGTTCATCCCGGTGTACGTCACCGAGAACATGGTGGGACACCGGCTCGGCGAATTCGCCCTCACCCGGCAGTTCAGGGCGCACGGCACCTCCGAGAAGGCCTCCGCCTCGCCCACGGGGAAGTCGTAGCGTCATGCGTACGACGGCCAAGGCCCGGTTCATCCGCGTGTCCGCCCGCAAGGCGCGGCTGGTCCTCGACCAGATCCGCGGCAAGCCGGTGGGTGACGCGCTGGCCACCCTGCAGTACACGCCCCGCGCGGCCGCCCGGCTCATCGAAAAGGTGCTGCGCTCGGCCGTGGCCAACGCCGAGCACAACCATCAAGTTCGCAACCTCGATACGCTCCGGGTGGTGACGGCGTTCGCCGACGGTGGGCCCTCGCTCAAGCGCGTGCAGCCGCGCGCGATGGGGCGGGCATTCTTCATCAAGCACCGCACGAGCCACCTGATCATCGGCGTCAGCGACGAAGTCAACGGCTCCGCCCGCCTGGGCGCGTCGGCGCCGCCGGCCCGGCGCACCCGCGGCGGCGACAACCCCCAGGGAAAGAAGGGGAACGGCTAGATGGGCCAGAAGACGCATCCGATCGGCTTCCGCCTCGGCTCCACGCGTACGTGGAGCTCGCGGTGGTTCGCCACCAAGAGCTACGCGAGCCTGCTCCTCGAGGACGTGAAGATCCGGCGCTACATCAAGGACCAGCTCTACCACGCCGGCATCTCGCGCATCGACATCGAGCGCTCGGCGAACCGCGCCCGCATCACGGTCGCCACGGCCCGGCCGGGCATCATCATCGGCCGCAAGGGTGCCGAAGTGGAGCGGCTCAAGAACGAGCTGCAGCAGCGCACGGCCAAGGAGATCTACCTCAACATCGAGGAGGTCATCCACCCCGAGCTGGACGCGCAGCTGGTGGCCGAGAATGTTGCCCTGCAGCTCCAGAAGCGCGTGGCCTTCCGGCGCGCCATGAAGAAGGCGGTCACCTCCGCGCTGCGGCTCGGCGCCGACGGCATCCGCATCGCCTGCTCGGGCCGGCTCGGCGGCGGTGAGATCGCGCGGCGGGAGTGGTATCGCGACGGCCGGGTTCCGCTGCACACGATCCGCGCCGACATCGACTTCGGTCAGGCCACCGCCCACACGACGTACGGGACGATCGGCGTGAAGGTGTGGGTCTTCAAGGGCGAAGTGCTCGCGAAGGCGCCCGGGGAAGCCTGAGGATCACTGACCCATGCTGATGCCCAAGCGCGTGAAGTACCGGAAGGCCCAGCGCGGCCGGATGAAGGGCAAGGCCCAGCGCGGATCCTCGCTCGCCTTCGGGGACTACGGGCTGAAGGTGCTCGAGCCGGGCTGGATCACCAACCGCCAGATCGAGGCGGCGCGGGTGGCACTCACCCGGAGCCTCAAGCGTGGCGGCAAGGTCTGGATTCGCATCTTTCCGGACAAGCCGGTGACCAAGAAGCCCGCGGAGACGCGGATGGGCAAGGGCAAGGGCAATCCGGAGGAGTGGGTGGCGGTCGTGAAGCCGGGCCGGATCCTCTACGAAATGGAGGGCGTGCCGGTGGAAGACGCCCGCGAGGCTTTCCGCACCGCCGCGCAGAAGATCGGCCTCACCACCAAGTTCGTGACGCGGGAACGGGCGCTCTGAGGATGACGGGACGATGAAAGCGGCGAAGTGGCGGGACCTGTCCGAGGACGAAATCAAACAGAAGATGCGGGAGCTGACCGAGGAGGTCTTCAACCTTCGCTTTCAGCTCTCCATGGGGGTGGCGAAGAACCCCTCGCGCATCCGCCAGGCCCGGCGCGACCTCGCGCGCGCCCAGACCGTGCTCCGTGAGGGAACGGGCGCGTCGCCGGCCACGGCGGCGACGGCGCCGGCCCCGCGCGGAAGGAGATAGGCGATGCCGATCGGTGATCGGAGGACGCGCGAGGCGGTCGTGGTGAGCGACAAGATGCAGAAGACGCGAGTGGTGCGAATCGAGCGGGTGTATCGCCACCCGCGCTACCAGCGCGTGGTGCGATCCGCGAAGACGCTCAAGGCGCACGACGAGGCCAACGAGAGCCGCGTGGGCGATCGCGTGCTGATCGAGGAAACCCGGCCGCTGTCCAGGGACAAGCGCTGGCGCATCCGCCAGATCATGAGCCGCGCCGCGCTGACGTCATGATCCAGCCGCGCTCGATGCTCGAAGTCGCCGACAACTCCGGAGCCAAGCGGGTGCAGTGCATCCGCGTGATGGGCGGCGCCAACAAGCGCTACGCCTCTCTCGGTGACACCGTGATCGTCGCCGTGAAGGAAGCGGCGCCCGACGGTACCGTCAAGAAGGGCGAGGTGGCCCGCGCGGTGGTGGTCCGGACCGTCAAGGAGGTCCGCCGCAAGGACGGCTCCTACATCCGGTTCGACCGCAACGCGGTGGTGCTGATCAAGCCCGACGAGAACCCGGTGGGAACCCGCATCTTCGGGCCAGTGGCCCGAGAGCTACGCGAGCGCCAGTTCACGAAGATCATTTCGCTCGCGCCCGAGGTGATCTGATGCAGGCCGTACACGTCCGTCGGGGCGACACCGTCGCCGTCATCGCGGGCCGGGACCGGGGCAAGCGTGGCAAGGTCCTCCGCGTCCTTCCCGACCGGGGACGGGTGGTGGTCGAAAAGATCAATCTCATGAAGAAGCACCAGCGTCCGACCCAGAAGCTGCGGCAGGGCGGGATCATCGAGCGCGAGGGCGCGCTCGCGCTGTCCAACGTGCTCGTGGTGTGCGGCCGCTGCGACCGTCCCGTGCGCACGGGGACGCGCATCCTCGCCGACGGCCGCAAGACCCGCGTCTGTCGCCGCTGCGGCGAGTCGATCGAGAAGGGCTAGCGTATGGCCAAGGCAGGCACTCCCGCTCCGACCAAGAACCCGGCGCCCAGGCCGGCCGCCGCCAAGGCGAAGCCGAAGAAGGGCGACGGCGCCGTCGCCGCGCCCGTCGCCAAGACGCGGCCGAAGGGCACCGGCGACGTCAAGCCGCGGCTCCGGGACGTTTTCCGCTCCACCGTCATCCCGGGGTTGATGAAGGACCGCGGCTACACGAACCCCTTCCAGGTCCCGCGGCTGGAGAAGATCGTCATCAACATGGGCGTGGGCGAGGGACGCGAGAACGCGAAGATCATGGACTTCGCCACCGCCGATCTCGGGGCCATCGCCGGCCAGAAGCCCGTGGTGACCCGGGCCAAGAAGTCCATCGCGAACTTCAAGCTCCGCGAGGGCGTGCCCATCGGGGCCAAGGTCACCCTCCGCGGCGCCCGCATGTACGAGTTCCTGGACCGTCTCGTCAACATCGCCCTGCCCCGCGTGCGCGACTTCAAGGGCGTGCCGCCCAAGGGCTTCGACGGGCGCGGCAACTACGCGCTCGGGCTCCGCGAGCAACTGATCTTCCCGGAGATCGTCTACGACAAGGTCGACAAGGTGCGGGGCATGGACGTCATCATCGTGACCACGGCGCGCACGGACGAAGAGGCCCGCGCTCTTCTCGCGCAGCTGGGCATGCCCTTCAGGGAGTAGCCGCGTATGGCCAAGACTGCCCTCATCATGAAGTCCCAGCGGCCCGCGAAGTTCAGCACGCGGACCTACACCCGCTGCAAGCTGTGCGGCCGGCCGCGGGGATACCTGCGCAAGTTCGGGTTGTGCCGGCTCTGCTTCCGTGAGCTCGCCCTCAGGGGCGAGGTCCCGGGCGTGGTCAAGGCGAGCTGGTGAGCCGCTGATGCGAAGCGACCCGATCGCCGACCTCCTGACCCGCATCCGCAACGCCAGCCGCGCCGAGCACGAGAAGGTGGACATCCCGTCGTCGAAGCTCAAGATCCGAGTAGCGGAGCTGCTGAAGGACGAGGGCTTCATCAAGAACTACCGCGTGCTCGAGGACACCAAGCAGGGCACGTTGCGCGTGTATCTGAAATACGGTGCCGGAAACGAAAAGATGATCTCCGGGCTCGTCCGCGTGTCCACGCCGGGCCGCCGGATCTACGTCGCCCACGACAAGGTCCCCAGCATCCTGGGCGGGATGGGCGTGGCCATCGTCTCCACCTCGCGGGGCGTGCTGAGCGATCGCGATGCGCGGAAGCAGAAGATCGGTGGCGAAGTCATGGCCTACGTGTGGTAGAGGACGACGACGATGTCACGAATCGGCAGGAAACCCATCGCCATCCCACCCGGCGTCAAGATCTACGTCGACGGGCAGCTGGTGCGCGCGGAAGGGCCCAAGGGCAAGCTCGCGCAAACCGTCCCGTCCCGTCTCGCCGCCGTGATGGCCGACGGCCACCTCGTCATCACCCGCGAGGGCGATGATCGTACCGCGCGCGCCCTGCATGGCCTCACGCGCGCGCTGGTCGCCAACATGGTCACCGGGGTCAAGGACGGCTTCGAGCGGAAGCTCGAGATCGTCGGTATCGGCTATCGGGCGCAAATGACGGGCAAGAACATCCAGCTCGCGCTCGGGTATTCACACCCGATCATCTTCCCGCTTCCGGAAGGCATCACCGCGGAGGTCGACCGGCAGGTGGCGATCACCCTGCGCGGGGCCGACAAGGGCTTGCTCGGGGAGACGGCGGCCAAGCTGCGCGCGCTCCGCAAGCCCGACCCGTACAAGGGCAAAGGTATCCGCTACGCCGGCGAGTACGTCCGCAAGAAGGTCGGCAAGAAGGCGGGCGCGAAATGATCATCAAGGACCGGCGCGGCCCGCGCGACGTCCGGCATCAGCGGCTCCGCCGGCGCCTCCGGGGCTCGGCGGAGCGCCCACGGCTGGCCGTGTTCCGGAGCCTCAACCACATCTACGCCCAGCTCCTGGACGACGATGCCGGCCAAACCGTGGCCGCCGCCGACAGCCGCAGCGCGGAGTTCCGCTCGCAGCATCGGAGTGGTGGCAACGTGGCGGCGGCGAAGGCGGTGGGCGAGCTGCTGGCCCAGCGCGCGAAGGAGCGCGGCGTGCAGAGCATCGTCTTCGATCGTGGCGGCTACAAGTATCACGGCCGGGTCAAAGCATTGGCAGAAGCGGCGCGCGCCGGCGGCCTCGTCTTCTAGGAGACACTGAGTGGCGGACACGAAGATCGATCACAGCGTGCTCGAGCTGAACGACCGGGTGGTGTCCATCAACCGGGTGGCGAAGGTCGTCAAGGGCGGCCGGCGCTTCTCCTTCACCGCTCTGGTCGTGGTCGGCGACGGGCGAGGTCACGTCGGCGTGGGGCTCGGCAAGGCGCACGAGGTGCCGGAGGCCATCCGCAAGGCCGTCGAGCACGCGAAGAAGGACCTGATCTTCGTGCCGCTCCGGGATACGACGATTCCCTGCGAGATCACCGGGCACTTCGGTGCGGGCCGGGTGTTCCTCAAGCCGGCGGTTCCCGGTACGGGTGTCATCGCGGGCGGCGCCGTCCGTCCCATCCTCGAGGCGGTGGGCGTGCAGGACATCCTCACCAAGACGCTGGGCTCCAACAATCCGCACAACGTGCTCAAGGCGACCATGGACGCTCTGCGCCGGATCAAGCGACTCCAAGATTTGTACGCCGTGCGCAAGCGGGGCGTTGAGAGCCCCAATGGGCAGCAGGAGGAGGCGGCGGGTGCCCGGCCAGAGGCTTAGGATCACGCTGACCAAGAGCATCATCGGCTTGAGCCCGAGGCAGGAAGCCACCGTCAAGGCGCTCGGACTGCGGCGCATGCACCAGACCGTCGAGCACGACGACACCGAGACCATTCGAGGCATGATATTCAAGGTGACGCACGTGCTGCGAGTGAGCCATGCGGCTTGAGGATCTGCGCCCGGCGCCGGGCGCCAAGAAGAAGCGCAAGCGGATCGGCCGCGGGCCCGGCTCAGGTCACGGCAAGACTGCCACCCGGGGGAACAAGGGCGCCGGCGCGCGTTCCGGCACCCGTAAGGCCGGCGGCTTCGAGGGTGGGCAGATGCCGCTCTACCGGCGGCTGCCCAAACGCGGGTTCACGCCCCACGGCGGGAAGACGGAGTACGCGATCGTGAATCTGAAGTCGCTGGGCGCCTTCGCGGCCCAGAGCGTGGTCGATCCCGACGCGCTTACCGAGCGCCGGCTCATCAAGCGGTCCGGCCGTGATCGGGTGAAGATTCTCGGCACGGGCGAGGTCCCGCACGCGCTCACCGTGAAGGTCCACGCCATCAGCGAATCGGCCCGGGCCAAGATCGAGGCCAAAGGCGGCCGCGTCGAGCTCCTCGGCGGCCAGGCGCCCACCGCGTGATCGAGAGTCTGCAGAGCTTCCAGAACATCTTCCGGGTGCCGGAGCTGAAGCGCCGTGTTCTGATCACGGCCGGACTGCTCATCGCGTACCGGGTCGGCGCCCACGTCCCTACCCCGGGTATCGACGGGCACGCCCTCTCCCAGTTCTTCGACCAGGTGCAGGGGACCCTCCTCGGGATGGTCGACTTGTTCTCGGGGGGCAACCTCCGCCGGCTGTCGATCTTCGCGCTCGGCATCATGCCGTACATCTCGGCATCGATCATCTTGCAATTGCTCACCGTCGTTATTCCCACGCTGGAGCGGCTGGCCAAGGAAGGCGAGGCCGGGCGCAAGAAGATCACGCAGTACACCCGCTACGGGACCATGGTCCTGTCGGTGGTGCAGTCTCTCGGTATCGCGATCGGTCTCGAGGGGATGCGGAGCCCGACCGGCGTCTCCATCGTCCCCAACCCCGGGTGGGGCTTCCGGCTCCTCGTCATGCTCACGCTCACCGCGGGCACCGCGCTGATCATGTGGATGGGCGAGCAGATCTCGGAGAAGGGGATCGGCAACGGGATCTCGCTGATCATCATGGCGGGCATCGTCGTCCGCTTGCCCTCGGCCGTGAGCGCGTCCTATACGCTGATGACCACCGGCGAGCTGAAGCTGTTCGTGTTCCTCGCCATCGTGGCGCTCATGCTGGCGGTGACGGCCGCGGTCGTGCTCATGCAGGAGGGGCAACGCAAGATCCCCGTGCAGTACGCGCGGCGGGTCGTCGGCCGGCGCGTGTACGGCGGGCAGTCCACGCACATCCCGCTCCGCATCAATACCGCGGGCGTGATCCCCGTGATCTTCGCGTCGTCCCTCATCCTGTTCCCGGCCACGCTGACCCGCTTCGTACCCCACCCGTGGATGCAGGCCATCGCCGATGCGCTGTCCCCCGGGCGCTTCAGCTACACGGTCCTCTACATGGGCCTCATCGTCTTCTTCGCCTACTTCTACACGGCCATCGTCTTCAACCCGGTGGATCTCGCCGACAACATGAAGAAGTACGGCGGCTTCATCCCCGGCGTCCGGCCCGGCAAGAAGACGGCCGAGTACATCGATCGGACGCTGACCCGGATCACGTTGCCGGGGGCACTGTTCCTGGCGCTGATCTCGGTGCTGCCCGACTTCCTGATCCGCTGGTTCAACGTGCCGTTCTACTTCGGCGGGACCAGCCTGCTCATCGTGGTCGGGGTGGCGCTGGACACGGTGCGCCAGATGGAATCCCACCTGCTCATGCGGAACTACGAGGGATTCCTCAAGAAGTCGCGCAGCCGGCCCGGCAGCTTCGCGCGCCGGGGTTGAGCATGCTCGCGGGCGCGACGTCGGCTGGCCATCGTCTCGTCTTCCTCGGTGCTCCCGGCGCCGGCAAGGGCACCCAGGCCCGCGACCTCGCCCTGGAGTGGAAGGTCCCCCAGGTGTCGACAGGCGACATGCTGCGCGAGGCGGTGGCCAAGCAGACGCCGCTGGGGAAGCAGGCCAAGTCGTACATGGATCAGGGCGGGCTCGTCCCCGACGACGTGATCGTCGGGCTCATCAAGGAACGGCTGCGCGAGCCGGACGCGGCGGGCGGCTTCATCCTCGACGGCTTTCCGCGCACGCTGCCCCAGGCCGAAGCCCTGGAGCGGCTGCTCGGCGATCTCGGCCAGCCGCTGAGCCGCGTGATCTTCTTCGACGTCGCCGAAGCGGAGCTGCTGCGCCGGCTCACCGGGCGGCGCGTGTGCCGGGAGTGCGGCTCGACGTTCCATCTCACGTCGGCGCCGCCGCAGCGGGCGGGCGTCTGCGACAAGTGCGCCGGTCAGCTCTACCAGCGCGACGACGACAGCGAGGCCACCGTGCGCCGGCGCCTCGAGGTGTACGCGCGCCAGACCGAGCCGCTCCTCGACTACTACCGGACCCGCAATCTGCTGTCGTCGGTGCACGGCGAGGGCGACGTCGACGTCATCCGCGGCGCCGTACGCCGAGCGGCGGAGACGGCGCGGTGATCGTGCTGAAGTCGGCCCGCGAGATCGAGCTGATGCGGCAGGGCGGCCACATCCTGGCTGACGTCATGGACCACCTGCGGGCCACGGTGAAGCCGGGAATGTCGACGCTCGAGATCGACGACGACGTGGAGGCGTTCATCCGGAGCCGCCACGCCAAGCCGGCCTTCAAGGGCTATCGCGGGTTTCCCGCGACGGTCTGCATCTCCATCAACGACGAAGTGGTCCACGGCATCCCTTCGGCCCATCGCCGGCTCAAGGAAGGCGACATCGTGGGGCTCGACCTGGGGTGTATCGTGGAAGGGTACTACGCCGATTGCGCCTTCACGCTGGCCCTCGGTGACGTGCCTCTCCGGGTGCAGGAGCTGCTCGACGTCACGCGGGACAGCCTGGAACGGGCCATCGCCGAGTGCCATCCCGGTCGTCGTCTCTCGGACGCCTCGCACGCCGTGCAGACCCACGTGGAGCGTCATGGCTTCGGCGTCGTGCGGGCCTTCGTGGGACACGGCATCGGCCGCGCGCTCCACGAGGAGCCCCAGATTCCGAACTTCGGCGATCCCGGCCGCGGTCCGCAGCTCCGCCCGGGGATGGTGCTGGCCATCGAGCCCATGGTCACCATGGGCTCGTGGGAGGTGCGCATCCTCGAGGACGGCTGGACGGCGGTGACCGCGGACGGAAGCCTGGCCGCGCACTTCGAGCACACGATCGCCGTGACCGACGATGGCCCCGAGGTCCTCACGCGTAACCGCGCGGTGCCCATGAAGGCATAGACCAGGGCATGGCCAAGGAAGACGCGATCGAGGTCGAGGGCACCGTGGTGGAGCCGCTGCCGAACGCGATGTTCCGGGTGGAGCTGGAGAACGGTCACCGGGTGCTCGCCCACGTGAGCGGCAAGATGCGGATGAACTTCATCCGGATCCTGCCCGGGGACCGGGTGAAAATGGAGCTGTCCCCCTACGACCTCACCCGCGGCCGCATCACGTATCGGTTCAAGTAGCGCTCGAGTCGGGCGTTCGAGGACGAGGACGAGCAAATGAAAGTGAGACCGTCGGTCAAGGCGCGTTGCGAGCATTGCAAGATCGTGCGCAGGAGCGGGGTGGTGCGGATCATCTGCAAGAACCCGCGGCACAAGCAGCGACAGGGATAGGAGACTCGACATGGCGCGAGTAGCGGGCGTGGACCTCCCTCGAGAAAAGCGCGGTGAAGTCGCCCTGACCTACATCTATGGCATGGGGCGCTCGACCGCGCGTCGCGTGCTGACGCAGTCGCGGATCGACCTCAGCAAGCCCGTCAAGGCATGGAGCGACGAGGAAGTCGCCCGCATCCGCGACATCATTGAACGCGAGGTCAAGGTCGAGGGCGACCTGCGCCGCGACGTGTCCATGAACGTGAAGCGGCTGATGGACATCGGCGCCTATCGGGGCATCCGTCACCGCCGGGGGCTGCCCGTGCGGGGCCAGCGCACCCACACCAATGCGCGCACGCGGAAGGGGCCGCGGCGCGGGGTCATGGTCAAGAAGAAGCCCGCGGCCGGCGCGCCGCCGCCCAGGAAGGCAGGAGCATAGCCGATGGCCGATCAAGAACCAGCGAAGCCGGCGCCCAAGAAGGGCGGCAAGAAGCGCGAGCGGCGCGAAGTCCGGACGGGCATCGCCCACGTGCAGGCGACGTTCAACAACACCATCGTGACGCTGACCGACAAGATGGGCAATGTCGTGTCCTGGTCCAGCGCCGGCAGCGCCGGCTTCAAAGGGTCGCGCAAGAGCACGCCGTTCGCGGCCCAGACGGCGGCGGAGCAGGCGGCCCGCAAGGCGATGGAGTACGGTCTCAAGCAGGTCGACGTGTTCGTGAAGGGCCCCGGCGCCGGCCGCGAGGCGGCGATCCGATCCCTGCAGGCCGTCGGTCTGGAGATCACCTCCATCCGTGACGTCACCCCCATCCCGCACGACGGCTGCCGGCCGCCGAAGCGGCGGCGGGTGTAGGAGGCGGGTATGGCACGCTACCGCGATGCGAAGTGCCGCCTCTGCCGTCGGGAAGGCCAGAAGCTTTTCCTCAAGGGCGCCCGCTGCTTCACCGACAAGTGCGCGATCGAGCGCCGCAACTATCCACCCGGGCAGCACGGGCTCAACCGGACCAAGCTCACGCCGTACGGCGTGCAGCTGCGCGAGAAGCAGAAGGCCAAGCGGATCTACGGCGTGCTGGAGAGCCAGTTCCGCAAGTACTTCCAGTGGGCGGAAGCCGAGAAGGGCGTGACCGGCGAGAACTTATTGCGCCTGCTCGAGCTGCGGCTCGACAACGTCGTGCACCGGCTCGGCTTCGCCGCCTCCCGGCGCGAGAGCCGGCAGATGGTGGCGCATGGGCACTTCGCGGTCAACGGTCGCAAGGTATCGGTGCCGTCGTTCCTGGTCAAGGTGAGTGACGTCGTCCAGCTCCGCGCCAACTCCAAGCACCAGGTCCGCGTGGACGACAACGTCAACGCCGGGCGCGGCCAGGTGCCGCCCTGGCTCGATCTCGACGTCAACGAAAAGCGCGGGACGGTGCGAAGCCTGCCCCTGCGCGAGGACATCCAGATCCCCGTCAGCGAACAGCTCATCGTCGAGCTGTACCGCAAGTAGCGGGGACCGAGGGGCACCATGCCACGTATTCCCTTTCAGAAGCTGCGCAAGGTCGAGTGGGAGATCCTGAGCGAGCGCTACGGTCGGCTGGTGGCCGAGCCCTTCGAGAGGGGCTACGCGCTGACGGTCGGCAACTCGTTGCGCCGGACCCTGCTCTCGATCGTGCCGGGTGCCGCCGTGTCCTGGGTGCGGATCGACGGGTTGAAGAGCGCCGACGGCAAGATCCCCGGCGTGACCGAGAGCACCACCGACGTGCTCCTGAACATCAAGAAGCTCGCGATCCAGGTCCCGTCCGGCGAGCCGAAGACCCTTCGGGTCGAGGTCGAGGGGCCGCGCACCGTGACGGGCGCTGACGTCCCCGAGACGGACGTGGAGATCATCAATCCCGAGCTGCATCTCATGACGCTGGAAGCGGGGGCGCGGCTGCGCATGGAGTTGGGCATCGAGATCGGCCGCGGCTACGAGGCGTCCAACCGCAAGAGCCAGCCGGTGCCGCCGGACGCGATCTCGCTCGACGCCGCCTATTCGCCGATCACGCGCGTGTCCTACAACGTGGAGACGTCGCGGCTCGGCAAGATCATCGACTACGAGAAGCTCCTGGTCGAGGTGTGGACGAACGGCTCGGTGTCGCCCGACGAGGCGCTGACGCGGGCCGCCACGTTCCTGCGCGGCCACTTCACGCCGCTCACCTCCGGGGCCAGGGAGGAAGAGCCGGACGCCGAAGGCCCGTCGGGCGAAGAGTTCCTGCGCGACGCGCTCGCCAAGACCCTGGAGGAGCTCGCGCTGCCCGCCCGCGCGATCAACGCGCTGAAGAACGCCGACATCCACCTCGTCGTTGACCTCGCCCAGAAGACCGACGCCGACCTCGAGCAGGTCAAGAACCTCGGCGAGAAGTCGATCGACGAGATCAAGGTCGCGCTGTCGGGGCTCGGGCTGTCCCTCGGCATGCGCATCGACCCCGCTGTGCTGGGCGCGCTCGCCCGGGGAGGCACGCCGCGATGAGGCACGGCAAGGCCGGCTTCAAGCTCGGCCGGACGACGGCCCACCGGTGGGCGCTGTTCCGCAACCTGCTCGTCGCGCTCTTCCGCCACGAGCGCATCACCACCACCGAGGCCAAGGCCAAAGCGGTGCGCGGCCTGGCCGAGCACATGATCACGCTGGCCAAGCGTGAGAATCTCCACGCCCGCCGCCAGGTGCTGTCCATGGTGCCGGACGATGCCGTGGTGAGGCGGCTGTTCGACACCGTGGCCGCACGGTACGCCGACCGCAACGGCGGCTACACCCGCATCATCAAGACCGGCTTCCGCCGCGGCGACGCTGCCCCCGTGGTCCTCCTCGAGCTGGTCGATCGCGTGGAAGCGCCGGCCGACGGCAAGAAGGGTGACAAGCAGGACAAGAAGAAGGCCGACCGGGGCGAGGCCGGCGCCACCGGGAGACGGAAGAGGAAAGAGAAGGCCGCCGCCGCGTCGGCGTAGCCCGCGCTGATGGGCGGCTACTTCAGTTGCTGGCGAAACAGCGACAGCGTCCGGCGCCAGGCGTCGCCCGCGGCGTCCTTGTTGTAGACGTCGGGGCGGTCGTCGTTGAAGAAGCCGTGGTCCACGCCTGGGTAGACGTTGATCTCGGACGTCTTGCCCGCCTTCTTGATGGCGGCGTCGACGTCCTTGGCGACCTGCGGGGTGACGAAGCCGTCCTTCTCGGCGTAGAGGCCGAGCACGGGACCCGAGAGCTTGCTGTAGTCGGGCTTCACGTTCGGGTGGATGCCGTAGAAGTTCACGCAGGCGGCGATGTTGGGGTTGAGCGTGGCCGCGAAGAGCGCGAGCTGGCCGCCCATGCAGAAGCCGACCACGCCGAGCCTGGAGGTCGACGAGTGACCGGCCAGGTAGGTGGCGGCGCCGCGGAGGTCCTTCTCGGCCTGCCCGATGTTCAGCGCCATGAACAGCTTGCCCGCGGTGTCGGGCTCACTCGCCGTCTGGCCGTGATAGAAGTCCGGGGCCAGGGCGGTGAAGCCTTCCGCGGCAAAGCGGTCGGCGACGTTCTTGATGTGCTGGACGAGGCCCCACCACTCCTGGATCACGATCACGCCCGGGCCCTTGCCGGATGCCGGTGTCGCGAGGTATCCCTCCGTCTTCGTCCCGTTCGCCGAAAATTCCACCATCTTGCCCGCCATCGTCGATGTCTCCTTCCGGGCGCCGGGCGCAAGCCCGGGCCGCTGGGGATTAGGCCGGGAGGTCGGTCCCGGCCGGCCGGGGTGCGATCTTCACGGACGTGACGCGCCTGGGATCGGCCTCGAGCACCGTGATGGTATACCCGGCAATGGTGAATTCCTCACCCGTGCGCGGGATGCGACCGAGCGTGCTGAGGACGAGGCCGGCGACCGTGTCGTAGTCCTGCTTCGGCAACGTCCAGTTCAACGCCTCGTTCACCTCGTCGATGTTGGCGCGCGCCGACACCCAGTAGCTGCCGTCCGGCAGCCGATCGAACACGGCCGGAGGCCGGTCGTGCTCGTCGTGAATCTCGCCGACGATCTGCTCGAGGATGTCCTCGAGCGTGATGATGCCGATGCTGCTGCCGTATTCGTCGACCACGATGGCCAAGTGGGTGCGCGTGCGCTTCATCTCACCGAGCAGGTCGTCGATGCGCTTGGTGCCCGGCACATAGTACGGCGGGCGCATCAGCTCGTCGAGGATGCCCGCGGTCGCGCCGTGGCTCAACAGGTCCATGGCGGTCACCACGCCGATCACGTTCGTCTCCCGCTCCCGGTAGATCGGAATGCGCGAGTAGCCGCGCTGCTGGATGAGCGCGATGGCATCGCGCGGCGACGCGGTCGCGGGCAGCATGCCGACGTCCACCAGCGGCACCATGACCGCGCGCACGCCCGTGTCGCCCAGGTCGAAGATCTTGTCGATCATCTCCGCTTCCTGGGTGGTCACGTCGGCCTCGCCCGGCGTCACCTGAAGCAGCGCTTTCAGCTCCTCCCGGGAAACGAACTGTCGCGTGTCGGTCGGCCCGCCCCCGAAGACGCGGAGCACGGCGGTCACGATCCGGTTGGAGACGGCGACGAACGGCGCCAGCAGCATGGACGTCAACCGCAGTGGCCGGTAGAGCTTGAGGATGAGCTCGGTCGCCCATTCGCGGGCGATCACCTTCGGCATGATCTCGCCGAAGACCACCATGATCGGCGTGAGGATCAGGGTCACCACCAGCGGCGCCGGGGTGCCGAGGGTCGGGAGCAACCCCCACGTCATCACGGACGACGCCACGATGTGCGCGATCGTCACGCCCATCATCGCCGTCGACAGCACGTGCTCGGGATGGCGGAACGCTTCCAGGTATCGCGCGGCGTTACGGTGACCTTCCTCGGCGAGGTGGCGGATCTTCAGCCGATTGGCGGCGATGAACGCCATCTCTACCGCCGAGAAGAACATGGTGGAGAGCAGGCAGAGCGCGGCCACGCCGATCAGGATGGTCACGCCGCGGCTTCCTCCCGCGCGGCCGGCCGGTGGAGCGTGACCAGGACTTCGAGGACGCGCGTCCGCTGCACTTTCTCCACGGTCACCGTCAACTCCGGCGTGGTGGCGCGCTCCGCCGCGCGGGGAATGCGGCCGAAGAGGTCGAGGACCCAGCCGCCGACGGTGTCGAATTCCTCGTCGGAGATCGACAGGCCGGTGATCGCGTTCAGCTCCTCGATCGGCAGCTTGCCGGACACGCGGTAGGTCTGGGCATCCACGCGCTGGATGAGGCGCTCCGGCTCGTCGTACTCGTCGGCGATCTCGCCCACCAGCTCTTCCAGCAGGTCTTCCAGCGACACCAGCCCGGCGGTGCCGCCGTACTCGTCCACCACGATCGCCATGTGCAGCTTCTTCGCCTGGAATTCCTGGAGGAGGACGTCGGCCCGTTTGGACTCCGGCACGAAGTACGGCGGGTGGAGGCGGTTGCGGAGCTGAAAGTCGCTCGGCAGCCCGTCCAGGTACGGCAGCAGGTCCTTGGTGTACAGGATCCCGACGATGACGTCGACCGATCCGTCGTAGACGGGGACGCGCGAGTGGAGGTTCTCGCGGAGGGCGGGGAGGATCTTCTCGCGCGGCATGTCGACGTCCAGGCAGAACGTGTCGGGCCGCGGCACCATGATCTCGCGCACCAGCGTGTCTTCGAGCTCGAACACTTTGTGGATCATCTCGCGCTCGTCCGTCTCGACGATACCTTCGCTCGCCCCGACGTCCACCAGCGTCCGCAGCTCGTCTTCGCTCAGCTCCGGCTCCGTTCGGCGATTGCGACCGAGCAGGCGCACGATCAGCATGGTCAGGCTCCCGAGGACCGCGCGCACGGGGCTGAGCACGGCCCCCAGCCAGGCGACCGGACGTTCGGCGACCTTCAAGAAGGCATCGGGCTTCTTGACGGCGACCGTCATGGGCAGAACCTCGCCGAACGTGGTGAGGAGCACGACCATGCCGACGATCTCCACCAACACGCCGTAGCGATGACCGAAGAGGTCCTCGGCGATGGTGGCGGCGATGGCGGCGGCGCCGATGTTGATCAGCGTGATGCCGACCAGCAGCGTGACGAGCAGCTCGTGCGGGCGCTCGATGAGCGGGGTGTGGCCGACCGTCCCGCGATTCTCCGCGAGCCGCCGCAGGCGCGCGCGACCCAGCGAGAAGTACGCGGCCTCGGCGCCGGTCAGCAGCGCCGAGCAGGCGATGAGGATCAGCAGCGCGAGCAGCTTGAGGGTCAGCGCGTCACCCACGGCGCCTTTCCCCAGCGAAGTGCTCGAAGCCTGGCGTGACCGGCCGCTCGCGGCCGTCGGCGTCGAGCCACCGGACGCGCGGCGGGCCGGCCGTGATCTCGCCAATGGCGGTCAACGACACGCCGGTGGCCTCGCGCAGCTCGGCGGCGAGGCCGTGGAACGCGGCCGGCGCGCACGTCAATAGCAGCTCGTAGTCCTCGCCGCCGCCGGTCGCCCAGTCGAGCGGATCCTGGCCGAGCGCGGCGCCCACGGCGCGCGCGCTCTCGTCCACCGGCAACCGGTCGAGGTGGATCCGCGCGCCCACGGTACTCTCCACCGTGATGTGGCCCAGGTCGGTGGCAAGTCCATCGGAGAGATCCACCATCGCCGTGAGCGCGCCGGTATCGGCCATCCACCGACCCTCCACCACCCGCGGCTGGGGCCGCAGATGCGCCGCGATGACCCGCGCGCGGGCCGAAGCGGGCAGGCCCGGGAGCTCACGGCCGTCCTGCAACAACGCCAGACCGGCGCCGGACGCCCCGAGGGTTCCCGTCACGGCGACCACGTCACCCGGGTGCGCGCCGGATCGCAGCACGGGCCGCGCCGCTTCGCCCATCAGGGTGACGTTCACGAGCCAGCCGGCGGGCGACACCGACGTGTCCCCGCCCACGATGGCCACGCCGTGCTCGTCGCCGAGCTTCAGCGCGCCCGTGTAGAAAGCCTCCACGTCGGCAACGGCGGTCCCGGGCGGGCACGCGAGGGCAACGAGGGCCCAGCGTGGGCGCCCGCCCGTGGCCGCGATGTCGGACAGATTCACGGCCATGGCTTTCCAGCCGATGTCGGCCGGCTCCGCGTACGCGCGGCGAAAGTGAATGTCCTCGAGGAGAAGATCCGTGGTGACCACGAGCAAGCCGCGGCCGGGCTCGAGCACTGCGCAGTCGTCGCCGATGCCGACGCGGACGCCGGTGCCGCCGCCGGCGCGCGCCCGGATCATCTTGATCACCTCCGTCTCGGTGAGACGGGGACCGCTGCTCATCGCGCCCGGACGAGTCGCGGGACGTTCGCGATGAAGGCGGTGCCCTCCGCGGTGAGGACGGGGAGCACGCGAAACTCGTCGCGGATCGACGACAGCGACGGGACGGCGGTACTAATGCGCGCCTACGTCAGGCGAGGGCGTCCAGCTTCTTCTGCAGCTGGGCCTTGGGCACCGCGCCGACGACCTGATCGGCGACCTTTCCACCTTTGACGAGGAGGATCGTCGGAATGGAACGGATGCCGTAGCGCGCGGCCAGCCCAGGATTCTCGTCGACGTTGACCTTGGCCAGAGTGACCTTTCCCTCGGAGGTGCCGGCGATCTCTGCGAGGACCGGTGCAATCGCGCGGCACGGGCCACACCACTCGGCCCAGAAGTCGACCATCATGACTCCCGCGTGCTCGGTGAGCGCGGCATCGAAGTTCTGCTCGGTGAGATGAAGGGTCGTCGCGTCGGCCATGGGGCGGGTCTCTCCTCAATAAAATTCAATGGCTACGCTACCACCCCCCTCCCGGCGGCGCAAGGAACGGCGGCCAGGGACCCACCGAATAGCTTGTCACTTTGACACCACCGCGTGCTACATTGCCGTCCATGGAAGTGGCACGCGTCCTGGTCGTCGACGACGAAAAATCAATCCTGCTTCTCCTCGAGGAAGCCCTCACGCAATGGGGTTATCAGGTGACCTGTGCGGGCACGGTCGCCGAAGGACTCGAGGCGTTACGAACCGGACTCTACGACGCAGCGATCACCGACATCCGCATGCCCGACATGAGCGGCCTCGATCTGTTGCGAGAGATCAAGAAGCGCGACGAGTCGATCGAAGTCGTCATCATGACCGGCTATCCGACCATCGCGTCCGCGGTCGAAGCGTTGAAGGAAGGCGCGTACGACTATCTCTCGAAGCCGTTGATCCTCGCCGAGCTGCGGCACCTGATGCAGCGCTTGATGGAGCGCCGGTTCTTGCGCGGCGAAGTGCACGCGTTGCGCGCGCGGCTCGGCGAAGAGCTCACCGTCAACGAGCTGATCGGGACGTCCGCCCCCATGCAGAAGGTGAAGGACGTCATCGGCAAGGTCGCGGTGGCCGACTCGCCGGTGCTCGTCGAAGGCGCGAGCGGCACCGGCAAGGAGCTGGTGGCGGCGGCCATTCACCGGCTGTCCTCGCGCGCCAAGGGCCCGTTCATCCCGGTGAACTGCAGCGCGATTCCCGACGACCTGCTGGAGTCGGAGTTCTTCGGTCACGTGCGCGGCGCGTTCTCCGGCGCCATCGCCGATTCGCTCGGCCTGTTCCGCGGCGCCCACCAGGGCACGATCTTCCTGGACGAGATCGCCGAGCTTCCGCCCGGCCTGCAAGTCAAGCTGCTTCGCGTGCTCCAGGAGATGCAGGTGCGCCCCGTCGGATCGACCAAGGCCTTCCCGGTCGACGTGCGCGTCATCGCCGCCACCAACCGCAATCTCGAAGAGGCGATGACGACGGGCAGCTTCCGCCAGGACCTCTTCTACCGGCTCAACGTGATCCGCATCCATCTGCCGCCGCTGCGCGACCGGCGCGACGACATCCCGGCGCTGGTCAATCACTTCCTGCGCCGCTTCAACCGCCGCTTCCGCCGGGACATTCGCAGCGTGGCCCCGGACGCGCTGGCTGCGCTCGCCGCCTACGACTTCCCCGGAAACGTGCGCGAGCTCGAGAATCTGCTGGAGCGCGCGTTCGCCATGGGCGCGCGCGAGCAGATCACCGTCGCCGACCTGCCGACCCTCAACGCCCGCCCGGTGACGGCGGCGCCTTCGGCGCCTCGTCCGATCACCACGCTCGCCGAAGTCGAGAAAGAGCTGATCCTGCGCGCGCTCGAGCTGAACCACAACGACAAGGAAGAAGCGGCGCGCGTGCTCGGGATCTCCCGTCGGACGATTTACCGGCGGCTGAAGGAGTACGGCCGGTTGTAACTCGGCGGGGGGCTTCGCCCCCCTTCCGACGGTCGTGAGCGGGCCTGACGGCCCGCTCTTCGACCTGCCCAAGTCCCACCCGGACAACCGCGGTTAGCGGTGGGTGATGTAGCCTTCGCGGAGGTCGCGGTCGACGAGGTGGTGGTTGTCCATGTCGGTGCCGGACACCTGGATGCCCCAGATGTTGGCGGCGCCCTCGGCCATCACGCGGTCCGGCACGGCCTGCCCCAGTGCGCCCGCGATGACGTGCGGCAGGAAGTGGCCGATGACGTGACGGGCGGCCACCGGCGCCGGATGCCGCACGTTGAGGATCGAGCCCGCGTAGTCGACGTGCAGCTCGTCGCCGCGCACCTCGCAGCGGACCTTGATGGTGATCGGCTCGTCGAAGCCGTCCGAGGTGATCGCGTACTCGTAGGCGCGGGGGCGCAGCGCGCGGATCGCCTCGCGCATCGCGCGCTCCGTGCGCGTGATGATCTCGTCGGCCAGCGGCTCCAGCCGCGGCAGGCCGAACTCGGCCATGAACTCCAGCAGGCGTTCGCCGCCCACGGCGCCGCCCGCGATCTGGGCGTGAAAGTCGCCGAGCACCATCTCCGGGAGCCGGGTATTGGCCCGGATGAAGCTGACGAGGGTCGCGTTGGGCCGGCCGGCCTCGTAGAGCTTCATGATCGGGATGAACAGCCCTTCCTCGTACACCTCGCGCGCCTCGGCGGACAGGACGTGGCCGCCGATGTCCGCGGTGTGGCAGGTGGACGCGAAGAAGGCCACGCAGTCGTCCCCCCGGAACACCGGCGAGCAGATCGTGACGTCGTTGAGGTGGCCGGAGGTCTTCCAGGGATCGTTGGTGATCAGCACGTCGCCCGGGTGGAGGCGTTCGAGCGGGTACTCGGCCAGGATGTGCTTCATGGCGAGCGCCATGGAGTTGATGTGTCCGGGCGTGCCGGTGACGGCCTGGGCGACCATGAAGCCGCGGCGATCGAAGACGCCGGCCGAGAGATCACCCGCCTCGCGCACGATCGACGTGAACGACGTTCGCTGCAGCGCCGTCGTCTGCTCGTTGACGACGCCGATGAGCCGGTTCCAGCAGATTTCCAGCGTCACCGCGTCCATGGTCGTCGTCGTCGCGGCCGCGCTCGACGGACGAGCCTCCCCCGCGCGCACACCGCGTCTATGCGGCTTCGCGACCCGCCCGCGGGCAAGGGTGTGCCATACTTGCGGGCCCTCGGAGGCGCGTTTCCTTGATCCTCTGCCATGTTGTTGGCTATCGTGGGACCGCTTTGACGCACACGGCCCCCCTCGGCGGGCTGCTCGCCCTCCTCCTCCTTTTTCCCCTCCTCACCGTCTTGATCCCTCTCGCCGCTGCTCAAGCCCCCCCGACAGCCGGTCCGCGCGTGGTGACGCAGGCGCGACTGCGCGTCGCGGGCTTCCGTGTCAGCGGCAGCACGGTCTTTCGGGCGAACGTGCTCGAGGCGCTCCTTCAAGACGCCGTCGGACGCGACGTCACGCTTCAGGAGCTCGAGGGGCTGGCGGAACGGATCACGACGTACTACCGGATCCATGGCTACATCCTGGCGCGCGCGCTCGTTCCGGCGCAGGACATCCACGGCGGCATCGTCGAGATCACGGTGGTCGAGGGCAAGATCGGCACGATCGACATCCGCGGCCCGACCCACTACGCGCCCGCCGATCTGCGTCCGTTCCTGGTCCGGCCCGGCGAGGTCTTTCACGCCGATCGGTACGAGCGCAGACTGCTGATCCTCAACGACCTTCCCGGGATCAAGGCCACCAGCACGCTGCAGCCGGGCGCGGCCACCGGCGAGGCCGACGTCGTGGTCGAGGTCGCCGATCGGCAGATCACGGGTCTCATCGAAGCCAACAACTATGGCTCCACCGTGAACGGCGCCGAACGCTTCGGCCTGCTCGTGACCTTCACCGGCCCGCTGCGTCTCGGCGACGCGCTGTCCTTCCGCGCGTTCACGTCGCTCAAGGGCGACGTCCTGGTGACGAGGTTCGCGTACACGATACCCGTGGGCTTGGAGGGCACCCGCCTGGGCGCCTCCTACACCCGCGCACGGTCGGAGTCGGGTCAGCAGCTACGCGAGCTGAACATCGGGGCCGCCGGTGACATCGTGAGCGCATTTCTCGGCCACCCGTTCATCCGGAGTCGGGAGCTGAACGTGTTCGCGCAGCTCGGCTTCGACGTGAAGAGCTACCGGACGCAGCTTTTGGGGCAGCCGATCAGCGAGGACAACCTCCGCGTCATCACGCTCGGGGCGGGCCTGGAGGCGACTCATTGGCGCGGCGTTTCCCAGTTCGGGGTGACCGGCCACCAGGGTATCGGCAGCCTGTTCGACGGCCTCAAAGAGGACGATGACAAGGACGCGAGCCGTCCCGGGGCCGGCGGCACGTACACCAAGGTGACCGGCGAGGTATCGCGGCTGCAGCAGCTTTATGGTCCTACCTCGATCTTCCTTCGGGCGCTGGGCCAGTGGTCCAACGACCGCCTCGTGACCCCCGAAGAGTTCGCCGTCGGTGGACAGGGCACCGTCCGCGGCTATCCTATCGCCGAGTTTCTCGGCGACCATGGCTACGCGCTGACTGCGGAGCTCCGGTGGAACGCCCCGGGCTTTGCCGACCGGACCGCCTTCCTCGGCAAACGCTGGGGCGACCTCCTTCAGTTCTTCGTCTTCGTCGATCGTGGCGCCGCGTTTGTGATCGAGCCACCACAGGGACAGCTTGGCATGAAGGACCTCACCGGTGCCGGTGCTGGCCTGCGGTTCACGTTCCCTGAGGTGCTGAATTTCAAGGTGGAATACGCCAGGCCCGTCGGTTTGCCCAGGCCCTCGGATGGCCAGATGAATGTCATTTATTTCCAGGGCACATTGCAATTCTGACATCCGAAACCCGACGATTTCCTATATAGTCACGCTCCCCTTAGCCTCGGGGAGGCATTTTTGTGAAGCTCGCAGTGAAGACCGGCTTTCTCCGGAACCGCCATTCCGGGACAGGTCGCCTCGGCGATTCCCGTCCTGACGCCGAAGCTCTGTGATCTCCCGCCTCCGCCGCTCGATACTCGCCGGGCCCCTCAGCGCGACCATGATCGGGTTGTCGTTCGCCGGCTTCGCCGAGGCGTTTCCCCGTGGCGGAACCGTCACCGGAGGCCAGGCGGCTATCGACAAGATCAATGGCTCGACGCTCATGATCAACCAATCCACCGACCGCGCGATCATCAACTGGCAGAGCTTCGGGCTCAGTGCTGGTGAAGTCGTCCGTTTCCTTCAGCCTGGACGCCAGTCGATCACCGTGAACCGGGTGACCGGGCCCGAGGCGTCGGTGATCCTCGGCGCGATCGATGCCACCGGCCGCATCTTCCTCCTCAACCCCAACGGCATCCTGATCGGCCAGGGCGCGCGCATCGACGTCAACGGCCTCGTCGCCACCACGCTCAACGTCAATGACGCCGATTTCATGGCCGGCCGCTACGTCTTCCGCCAGGCCGGCGGCAGCATCACCGCCACGGTCGTCAATCGCGGCACCATCAACGCGGGTGAGCGCGGCTTCGTCGTCCTGTCTGCTCCCGGCGTCGTGAACGAGGGGACGATCAACGCGCGCCTCGGCACCGTGCATCTGTCGTCCGGCGAGCAGCTCACGATTGACTTCGGCGGCGACGGATTGCTGCGCTTCGCCGTGGACGGCGCGCTGCCCGGCCAACCCGTGGGTCCCGACGGCCGCCCACTCTCGTCACGCGTGAGCAACCAGGGCCACATCCAGGCGGACGGTGGGCGGGTCGTCCTCAACGCCCGGACGGCGGGCGACGTCCTGAGCAGCGTCGTCAACAACACCGGCACGATCCAGGCGCGCTCGCTCGTCAACGAGGGCGGCGTCGTGCGGCTCATCGGCGGCGATGACGCCCTGAAGCGTGCGACGTCGAGCGGCGCGATGGCGCCTGGCGGCGCAGCGACCGGTGTGGTCACGAACACCGGCTGGATCGACGTGTCCGCGGCGGAAGCGGGCGCCGCCGCCGGTCAGGTGCTGATGCTGGGGCAGCGCGTGGGCCAGCGCGGCGAGATCGAGGCCCGCGGTGCCGGCGCCGGGCGCGGGGGCGACGTGCTCATCACGTCCAGCGAGAAGACGGTGCTCGGCGCGACGGGCAGGATCGACGTGAGCGGCGGTACCACAGGGGACGCCGGCCGCGTGCTGGTGTGGTCGGATCGCGACACCTTCGTGTCTCCGAGATCGCAGATCGTCGCGCGCGGCGGCGACCAGGGCGGAGATGGTGGCTTCGTCGAGGTGTCCGCCCGGAACAACCTCAATTTCGCCGGCGCCGTGGATACGCGGGCGCCCCAGGGCAAGCTCGGCACGCTCCTGCTGGATCCGCACAACATCACGGTCGCCAACGGAGGAGCCGCGACGCTGGCCGACGTCGACGAGTTCGCCGACACGCCGGCGGCGGACGTGACCATCGCGCCGTCGACGATCAACACGGCGGCCACCACCGTCGAGCTCCAGGCCAACAACGACATCACCGTCAACAACGCCATCGCCATGACGACGTCGGGCGCCGGCCTCACGATGCGGGCCGGGCGGTCCGTCGACGTCAACGCCAACATCAGCACCAACAACGGCGCGATCTCGGTCACCGCCAACGACGCCGGGGCCTCCGTCGCCAACCGCGACGCCGGGGCCGGCAACGTCACGATGGCGACCGGGACCAGCCTCAACGCCGGCAACCAGAGCATCTCGCTGACCATCGGGACGCTGGCCGGCGGCACGCCGGGCAGCATCACCGCACGGGATCTCACCACCAGCGCCGGCGTCATCTCGATCAACTCGCAGAACGCGGTCACGCTCGAGGGCATCGTCAGCGCGGGCAGCGGCACCGTCGCCATCACCGCCAACGCGGACGGCGCCGGCAGCGAGGGCTTCACCCAGAACGCCGCCATCACGACGACCGACACCGGTGCTACCCCGTTGACCATCAGCGTGAACACGGCCGCGGGCGGCGCCGGCGGCGCGGCGCTGCACGACATCACGACCGGCTCTGGTGGGACGGTCACGGTCACGACGGCCACCGGCGGGAACACGACCGGCGGCTCGATCACGCGGACCGCCGGCAGTAGCATCAACAGTGGCACGGTCAGTCTCTCCACGCCGAGTGGCGGCTCGAGTGGAATCGGGACGGCGGGCACGCCGATCGCGACCACCGCGGGCACGGTCATCGCCGCCGCGGGCTCGGGCGGCGTGTTCGTGACCGAGAGCGATGGCGCGAACTTCACGGCCACGGCGGGCGGCGCCGGCAGCATCACGCTCACCAGCACGACCGGGACACTCACGGTCGCCGGCGCCACCTCGACGGGCAGCGGCGCCATCACGCTCTCGAGCGGCGACGCGGTCGCCGTGGGCGCCGTCGTGAACGCCGGGAGCGGGACGGTGGCGATCGCGGCGAACACCGACGGCACTGGTGCGCAGGGGTTCGCCCATGCCACAGCGGCGGCCATCACGACCACCAACACCGGCAGTTCCGCCGTCGGCATCGCCGTCAACGCCGCCGCCGGTGGCAGCGGCGGCGCGCAGCTCGGCGACATCACCACGGGCTCCGGTGGCGCCGTCACCGTCAGCACGGCGACGGGCGGCAACGCGACCGGTGGATCCATCACCCGGGCGGCGGGGACGTCGGTAAACGTGGGGACCGGAACGGTGAGCCTGACGACGCCGACGGGGGGCGCGAGCGGGATCGGCACGGCGGGCACGCCGATCGCGACGACGGCGGGCACGGTGACCGCGAGCGCGGGCTCGGGCGGCGTATTCATCACCGAGAGCGACGGTGCCAGCTTCACCGCGACGGCGACCGGCGCCGGCAATGTCTCGCTCACGAGCACCACGGGAACGCTGACGATCGGCGGCACCACGTCGACGGGCAGTGGCGCGATCACGTTGTCGAGCGCCGACGCGGTGGCTGTCAATTCGACGGTGGATGCCGGGACCGGGGCGGTCGCGATCGCCGCCAACACCGACGGCAGCGGCGGCCAGGGCTATAGCCAGGCTGGATCGGTCACCACGACGAATACGGGCGCGGCAGCGGTCGCCATCAGCGTCAACGCCGCTGGGGGCGGCACCGGCGGCGCTCAACTCGGCAACATCACGACGGGCTCGGGCGGGACGATCAACGTCACGACCGCGACGGGCGGCAATACCACGGGTGGGTCGATCACGCAGGCGGCGAGCACGACGCTGAACGCCGGCAGCGGGACGGTGAGCCTGACGACGCCGACCGGCGGCGCGAGCGGGATCGGCACGGCGGGGACGCCGATCACGACGACGGCGGGCACGGTGACGGCGAGCGCGGGTTCGGGCGGCGTGTTCATCACGGAGTCCGATGGCGCCAACTTCACGGCCACGGCGACGGGCGCGGGCGACGTGAGTCTCACGAGCACGACCGGCACGCTCACGATCGCGGGCGCGACGTCGACGGGCAGTGGCGCCGTCACGCTCGCCAGCGGCGACGGGGTGGCCGTCAACGCGACAGTGGCCGCGGGCAGCGGGACGGTGACCATCGCGGCGAACACGGATGGCGCTGGCGCCCAGGGCTTCTCGCAGGCGGCGGCCATCACGACGACGAACGCGGGCGGCGCCGCCGTCACCATCAGCGTGAACGCGGCCGGCGGCGGGACCGGCGATGCGCAGCTTGGCAGCATCACCACGGGCTCGGGCGGCACCCTGACCGTGACGACGGCCACGGGTGGGAACACCACCGGTGGCTCGATCACCCAGGCCGCGAGCACGACGCTGAACGTGGGCACCGGAACGGTGAGCCTGACGACCCCGACCGGCGGCACGAGCGGGATCGGGACGGCGGGCGCGCCGATCATGACGACGGCCGGCACGGTGACCGCGAGCGCGGGCTCGGGCGGCGTGTTCGTGACCGAGAGCGACGGCGCGAGCTTCACGGCGACGGCGGCTGGCGCGGGCAACGTGTCGCTGACGAGCACCACGGGGACGCTGACCATTGGCGGCACGACGTCGACGGGCAGCGGCGCGATCACGCTGTCGAGTGGCGACGGGGTGGCTGTGAACGCCACGGTGGACGCGGGCAGCGGGACGGTGGCGATCGCGGCGAACACGGACGGGGCGGGCGCCCAGGGCTACAGCCAGGCGGGCGCGATCACGACGACGAACGCCGGCACTTCCGCGGTCAGTATCGCGGTCAACGCCGCAGGTGGCGGGACCGGCGGGGCGCAGCTCGGCGACATCGCGACGGGCGCGGGCGGGACGGTCACCGTGACGACGGCCACGGGCGGGAACACGACCGGGGGCTCGATCACGCGGGCCGGCGGAACATCGGTGAGCGTCGGAAGCGGTACCGTCAGCCTGGCCACGCCGACCGGTGGCGCGAGCAGGATCGGTACGGCGGGGACGCCGATGGCGACGACCGCGGGTACGGTCACCGCAAGCGCCGGCTCGGGCGGGGTCTTCATTACGGAGTCCGACGGCGCGAGCTTCACGGCCACGGCGGGCGGCGCCGGTAACGTCAGTCTCACCAGCACGACCGGGACGCTGACCATTGGCGGCACGACGTCGACGGGCAGCGGCGCCATCACGCTGTCGAGTGGCGACGCGGTGGCGGCGAACGCCACGGTGGACGCGGGCAGCGGGACGGTGGCGATCGCGGCGAACACGGACGGGGCGGGGGCCCAGGGCTACAGCCAGGCGGGCGCGATCACGACCAGCAACGCCGGCGCGTCAGCGGTGAGCATCACCGTGAATACGGCGACCGGCGGGACGGGCGGGGCGCAGCTCGGCGACATCACCACCGGCTCGGGGGGCACGGTGACGGTCAGCACCGCCACCGGTGGCAACACGACGGGTGGATCCATCACACGGGCGTCGGGAACGTCGGTGAACGTGGGGACGGGAACGGTGAGCCTCAGCACGCCGACCGGGGGCACCAGCGGGGTCGGCACGGCGGGGACGCCGATGGCGACGACCGCGGGCACCATCACCGCGAGCGCCGGCTCGGGCGGGGTCTTCATTACGGAGTCCGACGGCGTGAGCTTCACGGCCACGGCGGGCGGCGCCGGTAACGTCAGTCTCACCAGCACCTCCGGCACGCTGACGATCGGCGGGACGACGTCAACGGGCAGCGGCACGATCACGCTGTCGAGCGGGGACGCGGTGGCGGTGAACGCCACGGTGGACGCGGGCAGCGGGACGGTGGCGATCGCGGCGAATACCGACGGCGCGGGGGCCCAGGGCTACAGCCAGGCGGGCGCGATCACGACGACAAACGCGGGCGCTTCGGCGGTCAGCATCGCGGTCAACGCCGCGGGTGGCGGCACCGGCGGGGCGCAGCTCGGCGACATCGCCACCGGTAGCGGAGGCACGGTCACCGCAACGACGGCCACCGGCGGGAACACGAGCGGCGGGTCCATTACCCGGGCGAGCGGCACCTCGGTGAACGTCGGCACCGGGACGGTGGCGTTCAGCACGCCGACGGGCGGATCGAGTGGCGTGGGCACCTCCGGCACGCCGATGGCGACCACGGCGGGGACGGTCACGGCGAGCACGGGATCGGGCGGCGCGTTCATCACCGACTCGGATGGCGCCAGCTTCACCGCGACGGCGAGCGGTACCGGCAGTGTCTCGCTGAGCAGCACGACCGGCACGCTCACGATCGGTGGAACGACCTCGACGGGGAGCGGCACCATCACCTTGTCCAGTGGCGACGCCGTCGCGGTGAACGCGACACTCGATGCCGGCAGCGGCACCGTTGCCATCGGCGCGAACACCGACGGCACCGGCGTCCAGGGCTACAGCCAGTCGGGGACGATCACGACGACGAACGCCGGCGCCTCGGCCGTCAGCATCACCGTCAACGCCGCGGGGGGCGGCACTGGCGGCGCTCAACTCGGCAACGTCACGACCGGCTCCGGCGGGACGGTGACGGTCACGACTGCGGCGGGCGGTAACACGACGGGTGGCTCCATCTCGCGTGCCGGCGGCACCTCGATCGACGTCGGGAGCGGCACGGTGAGCCTCAGCACGCCGACCGGTGGGTCGAGTGGGATCGGCGCGCCCGGCACGGCCATGGCGACGACCGCGGGTACCGTCACCGCCGGCGCAGGCTCCGGCGGGGTGTTCCTGACGGAGTCGGATGGCGCGAGCTTCACGGCCACGGCGACGGGCGCGGGCAACGTCAGCCTGACCAGCACGACCGGCACGCTGGCGATCAGCGGGACGACGTCGACCGGTAGCGGCGCGCTCACGCTCTCGAGCGGCGACGCGGTGGCGGTGAACGCTGCCGTGAACGCCGGCAGCGGAACCGTGGCGATCACCGCGAACACCGACGGCGTCGGCGCGCAGGGCTTCAGTCAGTCGGCCGCGATCACGACGACGAACACCGGCGCGCCGGCGGTCACGATCAACGTGAACGCGGCCGGGGGCGGCACCGGCGCCGCCCAGCTCGGCGACGTCACCACCGGCTCCGGCGGCACGGTGACGGTGACGACGGCGACCGGTGGCAACACCACCGGCGGGTCGATCACTCGCGCCGGCGGCACGTCGGTGAGCGTCGGGAGCGGCACCGTCGCCTTCAGCACGCCGACGGGCGGATCGAGCGGTATCGGCACGGCGGGCACGCCGATGGCGACGACGGCAGGGATCGTGACGGCGAGCAGCGGCTCGGGCGGCGTCTTCGTCACCGAGAGTGACGGCGCGAGCTTCACCGCGACCGCGGGCGGTGCGGGCAACGTCTCGCTGACGACCACGACCGGCACGCTGGCGATCGGCGGGACGACGTCGACCGGCAGCGGCGCGATCACGCTGTCGAGCGGCGACGCGGTGGCGGTGAACGCGACGGTGGACGCCGGCAGCGGCACGGTGGCGATCACGGCCAACACGGATGGGGCGGGCGCGCAGGGTTACAGCCAGGCGGGCGCGATCGCGACCACGAACACCGGCGCCTCCGCGGTGTCGATCGCGGTGAACACGGCCGGCGGCGGGACCGGCGGCGCGCAGCTCGGTGACATCACGACCGGCTCGGGTGGGACGGTGATGGTCGGCACGGCGACGGGCGGCAACACGACCGGCGGCTCGATCACGCGTGCCAGCGGGACCTCGGTCAACGTCGGCAGCGGCGCGGTCGCGTTCAGCACGCCGACGGGCGGCACGAGCGGGATCGGCACCTCGGGTACGCCGATGGCGACGACGGCGGGGACGATCACGGCCACCGCGGGCTCGGGTGGTGTGTTCATCACCGAGTCCGACGGCGCCAGCATCACCGCGACGGCGACGGGCGCGGGCGACGTGAGTCTTCGAAGCAGCAGTGGCACGTTGACGATCGGCGGGACCACCTCGACCGGAGCCGGCGCCATCGCCCTTTCGAGCGGTGACGCGGTCGCGGTGAACGCCACCGTGGATGCCGGGAGCGGGACGATCGCGATCACCGCCAACACGGACGGTTCGGGCACCCAGGGCTACGGTCAATCCGGCGCGCTCACCACCACGAATACCGGCGCCTCCGCCGTGAGCATCAGCGTCAACTCGGCCAGCGGCGGCGTGGGCGGCGCCCAGCTCGGCAACATCACGACCGGCTCCGGCGCCACCGTGACGGTGACGACGGCGACGGGCGGCAACACGACCGGGGGATCGATCACGCAGACGTTCGGCACGACGGTCAACGTCGGCGGCGGTAGCGTGAGCCTCGCCACACCGACCGGTGGCGCGAGCGCCATCGGCACCGCGGCGGCGCCGATCGCGACCACGGCCGGCACCGTGACGGCGAGCGCCGGTTCGGGCGGTCTGTTCATCACCGAGTCCGACGGGGCGAGCTTCACGGCGACCGCGACGGGCGCCGGCAGCGTCAACCTCACGAGCACCACCGGGACGCTGACGATTGCCGGGACGACGTCCACCGGTAGCGGCGTCATCACGCTCGCGAGCGGCGACGCGGTGGCGGTGAACGCGACGGTCGACGCGGGCAGCGGGACGGTGGCGGTCAGTGCCAACACCGACGGCACCGGCGCCCAGGGCTTCTCGCAGTCGGCGGCCATCACGACGACGAACACCGGCGGGTCCGGCGTGAGCATCAGCGTGAACGCCGCGGGGGGCGGCAGCGGTGGCGCCCAGCTCGGCACCATCAGCACCGGGTCCGGCGGCACCGTCTCCGTCAGCACGGCCACCGGTGGCAACACGACGGGCGGGTCGATCACGCGGGCCTCCGGAACCAGCATCGACGTCGGGACCGGGACGGTGACGCTCACCGCGCCGACCGCCGGCTCGAGCAGTGTCGGCACTGCCGGCACGAACATGGCGCTCACCGCCGGTACGGTCACCGCGAACGCGGGCTCCGGCGGCATCTTCGCCACGGAGAGCGACGGCGCCAGCTTCACCGCGAACGCGGGCGGCGCCGGCAGCGTCTCGCTCACCACGACGACGGGCACGCTGACGATCGGCGGCGCGTCGTCCACCGGGAGCGGGGCGATCACGCTCTCCAGCGGCGATGCCGTGGCCGTCAACGCGGTCGTGAATGCGGGGAGCGGCACCGTGGCGATCACGGCCAACACCGACGGTGCGGGCGCCCAGGGGTACGGCCAGTCGGGCACGATCAGCACGACGAGCACGGGCGCCTCGGCCGTCGCCATCGACGTGAACGCGGCCGGGGGCGGCACCGGCGGTGCCCAGCTCGGCACCATCACGACCGGCTCGGGTGGAACGGTCACCGTGTCGACCGCGACGGGCGGCAACACCACCGGCGGCTCGATCACGGGGGCGGGCGGGACGAGCGTGAACGTCGGCAGCGGCACGGTAAGTCTGACGACGCCCACGGGCGGCGCGAGCGGCATCGGCACGGCCGGCACGCCGATGGCGACGACGGCCGATACCATGACGGCCACGGCCGGCTCGGGCGGAGTCTTCATCACCGAGTCCGACGGGGCGAGCTTCACGGCCGCCGCGAGTGGCGCCGGCAACGTGAGCCTCGCGAGCACGACGGGGACGCTGACGATCGGCGGCGCGACGTCGACCGGCAGCGGTGCCATCACGCTGTCGAGCGGGGACGCGGTGGCGGTGAACGCGACCGTGAACGCCGGCAGCGGGACCGTGTCGATCGCGGCGAACACCGACGGCGTCGGGTCCCAGGGCTTCTCGCAGACGGCCGCGATCAGCACGACCAACGCTGGCGCCTCGGCCATCAGCATCGCGGTCAACGCGGCGGGCGGGGGAACCGGCGGCGCCGTCCTCGGCACCATCACCACCGGCACCGGCGGGACGGTGACGGTCGGCACGGCCACCGGCGGCAACGCGACCGGCGGCTCGATCACGCGGGCGGCCGGCACCGCGATCGACGTCGGCAGCGGCACCGTGGCGCTGAGCACGCCGGGCGGTGGCGGGAGCGGGATCGGCGCGTCCGGGACTCCGCTCGCCATGACGGCGGGAGCGGTCACGGCGGTCGCCGGGTCGGGCGGCGTCTTCATCACCGAGTCCGACGGCGCCAGCTTCACGGCGACGGCCGGCGGCGCGGGGAACGTGGCGCTCACCACGACGACCGGCCCGCTGACGATCGCGGGCACGACGTCGACCGGGTCGGGCGCGATCACGCTGTCGAGTGGCGACGCGGTGGCCGTGAGCGCAACGGTCAATGCCGGCAGCGGCACCGTCGCGATCACGGCGAACACGGACGGCGCCGGCGCCCAGGGCGTCACGCAATCCGCCGCGATCACGACGACCAACACGGGGGCGTCCGCCGTGTCGATCGACGTCAATGCGACTGCCGGCGGCACGGGCGGCGTCGTGCTCGGTGACGTCACGACCGGCTCGGGTGGCGCGGTGACGGTCAGCACGGCGACCGGCGGCAACACGACCGGCGGCTCCATCACGGGCGCCGCGGGCACCAGCGTCAACGTCGGGAGCGGGGCGGTGAGCCTCACGACGCCGACGGGCGGGACGAGCGGGATCGGGACGTCGGCGACGCCGATCGCGACCACGGCCGGAACGATCACGGCCGCCGCCGGCTCCGGCGGTGTCTTCATCACCGAAGCGGATGGCGCCAGCATCAGCGCGACGACGACCGGCGCGGGCAACGTGAGCCTCGCGAGTACGACCGGCACGCTGCGCATCGGCGGCGCGACGTCGACCGGGAGCGGGACGATCGCGCTCACCAGTGGCGATGGCGTGGCCGTCGACGCGGCCGTCGACGCGGGGAGCGGAACGGTCGCGGTCACCGCCAACACCGACGGCGCGGGCAGCCAGGGCTACAGCCAGCTGGGTTCCATCACCACGACCAACGCGGGCGTGCCGCCGGTGACGATCAGCGTCAATACGGGGGCGGGCGGTAGCGGCGGCGCCCAGCTCGGCGACGTCACCACCGGCTCGGGCGGGACGCTGACGGTGACGACGGCGACGGGCGGGAACACGACCGGCGGGTCCATCACCCGCGCGGCCGGCAGCAGCGTGAACGTCGGCAGCGGCACCGTGAGCCTGACGACATCGACGGGCGGGACGAGCGGGATCGGGACGTCGGCGACGCCGATGGCGACTACCGCGGGCGCGATCACGGCGACTGCCGGCTCGGGCGGTGTCTTCGTGACCGAGAGCAACGGCGCGAGCTTCACGGCGTCGGCGGCCGGCGCCGGCAACGTGAGCCTCACGACGACGACCGGAACGCTCACGGTGGCGACCGGCGGCGTATCTACCGGCAGCGGCGCCGTCACGCTGTCGAGCGGCGACGCGGTGGCCATCAACGGAACGGTCAACGCGGGCAGCGGGACCGTCGCGGTCAACGCGAACACCGACGGCGCCGGGAGCCAGGGGGTCACCCAGTCGGCCGCGATCGCCACGACGAACACGTCGGGCGCCGCCGTCGCGATCAACGTCAACGCCGCCGCCGGTGGCACGGGCGGCGTGGCGCTCGGCAATGTGACCACCGGCTCGGGCGGGACGGTGACGGTCAGCACGGCGACGGGCGGCAACACCACCGGCGGATCGATCACGCGCGCCGCGGGGACGAGCCTCAACGTCGGATCGGGGGCCGTGAGCCTCAGCACGCCGACCACGGGAACCAGCGGGATCGGCACCGCGGGCACGAACATCGCGACCACCGCGGGCACGGCGAACGCCAGCACCGGCTCCGGCGGTGTCTTCATCACGGAGAGTGACGGCGCCGCCTTCGTCGCGATCGCCGGCGGCAGCGGAAACGTCGCGCTGCGGACGACGACGGGCACGTTGACGGTCGGCGGGACGACGTCGACGGGCAGCGGGACGATCACGCTGTCGAGCGCGGATGGCGTCGCGGTGAACGCAGCCGTGAACGCGGGCAGCGGGACGGTCGCCATCACTGCCAACACCGATGGCGCGGGCGGCCAGGGGTACACGCAGACGGGATCGATCGCGACGACGAACGCTTCCGGCAGCGCGGTGACGGTGGCGGTGAACACGGCCGGGGGGGGCAGCGGTGGTGCCGTTCTCGGCAACGTCACGACCGGCTCGGGTGGGACGCTCACGATCAGCACGGCGACGGGTGGCAACACGACGGGCGGGTCGATCACGCAAAGCACGGGCACGCTGCTCGACGTCGGGACGGGCACCGTCACCCTCAGCACGCCGACGGTTGGCGCCAGTGGGATCGGCACGATCGTGTCGAGTACCGTGATCGGCGCCGGAGCGGAGATCGGCGGCGAGGCGCTCGAGGCCGGGCCGGAGCGCCGCGTCGTCGACCAGCGCGAGGCCGGAGATCGCGCCCCGCACCTCGGGGTCGAGGTAGGCCTCGGGACGGCGCCAGTACGCGCCGAGGAA
>JBGPXN010000301.1:0-3081 GCA_041492755.1 Methylomirabilia bacterium
TCGCCCTGATTCCCGGCGCCGCACGTCCGCCCCGGCCGGCCGGGCCGTCGGTGCTCCCGCTCAACCGCATGCCCCCGGCCTTCCGCGGCGCGCTCCCCCGGCTCAGGCTCGACGTGCTCGTCTACTCCGACGTCGCGGAGGATCGCCTGGTCTTCATCAATACCCGCAAGTACACCGAAGGCCAGACGGTGGAGGGCACGCTCAGGCTGGAGGCGATCACCACCGATGGCGCCATCCTGAGCTACCAGGGCGAGCGGTTCCTCCTGCCGCCCCCCTGAGAGCCGCCGGATCCTCGGGACGCCCGCGCACGGAGACTCGGCGGCCCATGGTGCCTGAGGTACATGTGACACGGGCACGCCAGTCGACGGGGATCGCCCGCGTGTGTCGCGATCGGGTTGTGCGCGGCGCTGCTGGCGGATGCCGGCCTGGCGCTCGCCACTTCGCGCCGAGGCTCAGTGCGCGTCTAACGCGCGTCTAGACAGTATGACTTCCACGAGGTGAGACTGACCCCCAGCGCTCTACGTGGGTTAGCCTCGATATCCTGCACGCTGCCGTCCTCGAACAGGAGCCGGAGTCGCGCATCCGGCCCCCACGACTCGGCCACGAGCCGAGGCCGATCTCCACGCAAGGCATTGCAGATCCTGTCGTGCAAGTCACCGAACGGGATGGTGGCATACTCCAGCCCAGACAGGACAAGCAGAGGGCTGACGTACTCTTGGGCCGAGCGATCCGTTCCTTTGCGCGTTGCCGGACTCACGAACACCACCGCACGCATCGTTTGGCCATTGTCATCCGTAGGGATAGCGATAGCCGGTGGAAGGAAGCTAGCGTACGGGTCGTCTCCCTCGTTTCCGACGCCCGGGGTCGGGGTGCCGATATGTGCGGGAACGCCCTGGGCGATGACCTCGATCCACTCGCAGCCCGTATGGTCGTCTCCGTGGCTCGGGAACTGCCTCGGTCGACACCTGAAAACCGGCCAGTCGTGGACGGGTCAAAACCGGCCAGTGGGCGAGCGCCCCAAGCACGAGTGTTCTACTCCGTTCCCTCGTGAGAGAGCAAGGCCCGCGTGTGGGGGCGCATGACGCTGACGGCGCGCACGGCGCCGGGCGTCGCGGCCGCGTTTTTGGGGGCCGTACGATGTGGCCGGGCCCGAGATCGCGGCTCCTGGGCCAAATGCGGCGCCCATTCTTCCAGGCCCTGGCGGCTCATGACGCGTTTCGTTCGCCCTGAAGCCGCGTGCGCCAGCTCCGGGGGCCGCACGCGAGGACGTGCGCGTGGTGGAGCAGACGATCCAGCAGCGCGGTGACCGCAGCGGCGTCGCTGAGGAGCTTCCCCCAGTCGTCCACGGGGCGATTCGACGTGATCAGCGTCGACGCGCATTCGTAGCGTCGCATGACGATCTCGAGCAGATCCTCGGCCGCGGTGTGCGGCAGCCGTTTCATCCCGAGATCGTCGATGAGCAGGAGCGGGACGGTGGTGACCTGCGCGAGGTACGGCTTGCGCGTGCCGGCGAGCTGGGCGTCGGCGAGCTCCTCGAGGAGCACATGGGCCTCGCGGTAGAGGACGCGGTGGCCCTGCTGGATTGCGGCGAAGCCGATGGCTTGTGCCAGGTGACTCTTCCCGGTGCCGGGCGGCCCGAGGAAGAGTCCGTCCTCGTGCTGGGCGACGAAGCGGCCAGTGGCGAGCTCGAACACGAGCCGGCGATTCATCTTCTTGTTGAAATCGAAGTCGAAGGTGTCGAGGGTCTTGCCGCGGTCGCGGAAGCCGGCCTGCGTGATGCGGCGGTCGAGGAGCCGATCCTGGCGGCGCAGGAGCTCGTCCTGGACGAGCGTGGAGAGGAAGTCGATGGGGACTTGCTTCTCGGTCTGGGCCTGGAGCACTCGGGTTTCGAGGCCGGCGGCCATGCCGGAGCAGCGGAGCTGGCGGAGAGCGCGTTGCAGTTCGACGAGGTTCATGAGGGGATCTCCTCTTCCTGGGTTTTCCGCGCGATGACGGCGCGGTACTGGGTGAGGTCGCGGATGAGTGGATCGACCTGGCGCAGCGTGAGGGGCGCCGGCGGGTGCCGCTCGAGGTAGCGCCGGACGAAGCGGTAGGTGGCGACGTTGAGCTCGAGCGCCGCGGCGCAGGCGTCGTCGACCGCGGCCGCGCCGTACTTCTTCGCGAGGGTGAGGACGCCGAGGATCCGACGGACGCCGGGCTCGCCGTCGTGGCGGTGGATCGCCGCGCACAGCGTGCCGACGTGGGCGCCGGCGCGAGCGGCGCGCGCGAGCAGCGTCAGTGTGGTGGACGGGGTGCGCGTCGGCCGATCCTCGGGACGGATCGTGTGACGCCCCGGCGCCTGGCGGCGATGTTCGCGGAGGAGCTCGCCGGTCGTGGGGTGGAGGAGGCGGACATGGACGCCGTCCCACTGGACCGCGACGTCGCGACCGATCCAGCCGGGCGGCGGGGCGTAGTAGGCGTACTCGACCTCGACGCAGCCGTCGAGATGCACGGTCCGCGTGCCGAACTGGTAGTAGCGAAACGGCGCGACCGGCAGCGGCAGGAGCGCGGGCCGCTCCTCGGCGAACATGGCGGCGACCTGGCGCTTGGTGGTGCCGTGGATGCGGGTGTCGGCCCAGCGCGCGTCCCAGCGGTCGAGATACGCTTGCGCCTCCTCGAGCATCTCGAAGCGCAGGCCTGTGAGCGCGGCCTGCGTATGCGCGATGGCCGATTCGACTTTCCCCTTCCGATCAGGATCGTTCACCCGACACGGCAGGGCGACGGCGCCGTAGTGTGCGAGCACGTCGCGGTAGAGCGGATTGAGGGTCGGATCGTAGAGGTCCGGCTTCAGCACGCCCTCCCGCAAGTTGTCAAGCACCACGACCCGCACGGCTCCTTGAAGCCGGCGAAACGTTTCCTCGTGCAGCTCGGCCCAGCGTCGGGTGCTCGACGCGAAGGTCAGCAGGCGGACGCTCTTGCGACTGTAGCCGAGGGTGAAGACGAACAGCCGCGTGCGGCGGTACTTCCGCGTGGCTGGATGCCGCACCATTGGCCCGGTGCCGTAATCGACCTGGCCTTCCTCGCCGACCGTCGTGACGATCA
>JBGPXN010000326.1:0-2142 GCA_041492755.1 Methylomirabilia bacterium
AACTCGGCCTTGGCCAGCCAGCAGTAGAGCTGGTGCCAGAAGCACCACGAGGCGATGGGCTCGGGCGTCGCCTCGGTCAGGAAGACGCGTTCCCAGGGGACGAGCACGTCCTCGAGCCACATCTGGCCGTCCAGCTCGTCGAAGCGGCTGCTCAGCGGCGCCAGGAACGCGTTCGCATGACGGGCGGCGATCTTGCGGCAGACGATGGTGACGCCGGGCGCGTTCACCGGGACGGCGAAGGTCGCGCGGTGCCCGTCGCGATCGATTCCCGCGTGGCTGCCGATGTAGACCTCCTCGGCGTAGACGGGGCTGGTGTGCATGCCGACCTTGCCGCGCAGCACCAGGCCGGCACCGGTCTCCCGCACGACCCGCAGCGCGGCGCGCTCGCGCGGGTCGGGGTGCAGGCGGGCGCCGATGGTGGCCGCACCCGCGCAGAAGGTGAGGAACCGGCCCGAGCGCACGACGCCGTCGCGATACCGCGCGGCGCTGGCGAGCTGCTCGGCCGAGACGTTGCGCTGGCGGACCGCGTCCAGGATGCCGAGCGCGATGAGGTTGCCGTAGCCGGGCGTGTGCGTCATGTTCCCGGCCGTCAGGAAGATCGTGGCGGCGTAGCTGCGCCCCATCCCGCGCAGGTCGGCGGCGCTCCGCGGTGTCGCGAAGGCCCACGGCACGCGCGCGCCCTGCGCGTCGGCCGGCGCGAGGACGACGTCCTGCCAGCGCGGATCGTGATGGCGGTCGTACCAGGCGACGTACTCATCCACCATCGGCCGGGTCGCGGGATGCAGCGTGACGTCCTCGACGAGGCCCTCACCCATGACCCAGACGCGACGGCCGTCGCGCAGGGCCTCTCGATAGTCCGCACCGGTTCTCATCGGTCGCGAGGGTGCGCCGGCTCCGCGGCGGAGTCAAGATCAGCCCGGGCGGGGCGTTACCGGGCGAGCCGCGCGGCGTGCTACGGTCGAGGAGACGTCGCGCGGGATCCCGGAGATCCCGGCACGATCCCGGCCGACCGCGGAGGGTTCCTCGTGCGACATGCCTGGCTCGTCGTCACGTTCCTCCTGCTGCTGAACGGGTGCACCACGGCCCTCTACTTCACCTACGAGGTGGCCACCGACCAGCGCTCCTTCGAGACCCAGCACCTGGACACGGGCATCGCCGGGACGATCAAGGCCGGGCTGCTGGAGTCGGACGTGAAGGGCACCGGGTGGATCGAGGTCTACTGCCGCCGCGGCGTCGTCGTCCTCACCGGTGTCGTTGAGCGCGGATCGCCGGCCGAGCGCGAGGCGCTCGCGGTCGCTCGCCGCGTCGAGGGCGTCAAGCGCGTCGAGACCTTCTTCGTGCCGAGCCGACCCTCCCTGATGAGCGACTATGCCATCAAGCTGAAGATCAACGCCCGGGTGGTGGCCGACTGGGACCTCCGGCTCAGCCAGGTCTCCACGTCGGTCCTGGCCGGCAACGTGGTGCTGGTGGGCGTGGTCGATCGCGAGGACAAGGTGACCAAGATGCTGGCTCACGCCCGCGCCACCGGCGGCGTCGTCGCGGTGAAGTCCTTCATGCAGGTCGTCGCGAAGTGAGGGTGGCCGGTCAGGATCCGGGGCGCGGAGCCGGTCTCGACAACCCACGGGCCGCGATGAGCGGGACGTCCTCGTACCGGTCGTGGTGCCGGAGCCATGTCATCGCGGGGCTCCGCTCGGCCTCGTCCCGACCCTTGGGCAGCAGGTCCATCAGGTGGTACGCGCCGTTCAGCATGTCGAGGCCGCGCGCGTAGCACGAGTAGGTGTGGTAGATGGTGCCCTCGGCGTCCCGCGCGAACACGCTGATGCCGGGCGCCTCGGCTACCGGGAATCCGCCGGGAGCGTAGTTGTAGTACGCCTGACGGCTCTCGAGCTCCTCGGGCGTGAAGCTCACGTGATAGTCGCGATTGAAGTCGTTGTGCAACGACGACACCCACTTGACGCGCCAGCCCATGCGGCGGCGGTAGGCCTCGAGCGTGGCCAGCGGGGCCCGCGAGACGAGGACCAGGCTGGTGTCGCGGTTGTTCAGGTGCACGACGATGCCGTCGAAGTTGTCCACCCAGAACGAGCAGCTCTTGCAGCCCTCCTCCCAGCTCGGGTCGAACATGAAGTGCTGCACGATCAGCTG
>JBGPXN010000215.1:0-7195 GCA_041492755.1 Methylomirabilia bacterium
CCACCCGGCGACGTCGTCGTCTCGCGTGGCGGGAAATGGGTCACCCGGACCCCATCCCCCCATCTCCGCCCGTGCCCCCCGGTCGATCGCGGTGTGCGCGTTCACGAATAGTCCAGGCGAGGCGTCGGCGTCCTCGGCGGTCGGCCGCGCCGCCGGCTACGCGGGCTTCGCCGCGCGGACGAGCGCCCGGTTCTCTTCGGCCGTGTCCTTGCCCGTGATGGCGCGGATGACGACTTCGTCGACCACGCCATCCCACTTGCGAAGCGCCGGCGCCACCGCGTCGGCGCTCGGCGCGGCGATGGCCGTCTCCACCGGCTTGATGCCCATGCGCTCGAAGTGGGCGGCGTACGCGGGAACGCCGGCGTAGCGGTTGGCCTCGCTGAGCAGGCGATCGTGGGCTTCGGGCCCGATGGCGACCCGGACGTAGGCGTAGAGCGCCGGCGGCTGGCGTTTGGCTGCGGCCGCGCCGGCGCGGACGAGATCGGCGGACGCGCGCGCGTACTCCGGGGTCAGCCAGTTGAAGAGCACGCCGTCGGCGACCTCGCCGGCCAGGCGGCACATCTTCGGACCGAGGGCGGCGACGATCACCCGCACGCCGCCGAGGTGCGACCGCAGCGCCGCCACGCCCTCCCGCACCCGGGCGAGCGAGCCGGGATTCGGGCTTCCCACGCCGAGGAGCAGGCGATCGACCGGCAGCGCATGGGCGCGCACGCCCTGCGCGATGCTCTCGGGGTTCCGCGTGTGAAGCGGGATGACGCCGACGCCCAGGGCCAGCCGCCGGGTTTCGCGGGCCGCCGCCGCGAGCGAAGCGAGGCCGTCGGTGGAGCCGGGATGATTCACCCAGAACGACGCGTAGCCGAGGCTTTCGGCCTCGCGCGCCGAAGCGCGGATGATGTCCTCACTGATTCCGGCGAACAGTGCGAAGCCGTGTCGCATGACGTCTCCTCTCGGGACCCCGCCCGGATCGAGATGGCTGGTCGAGACGACCGATCGACACGACTGTCGATGCTCGCCGACAACGTGTCAAGTCGGATTGCCCAAATTGCCGGGCTCGGCAATACTACGGCCCAGGCCTCCAGGCGGCTCCCTCGTGGAGATCACGACGACGCCCCTCGCAGGCAGGAGGAAGCTATGCTCCGATCGCTCGTGCCCGTTCTCGCGGCGGCGCTCATGACGGTGGCCGGGACCGCCGGTGCCGACGACGCGTTTCCCAATCGTGTCATCACGATCGTCAATCCGTTCCCGCCGGGCGGCTCGGTGGACCTCACGGGCCGGCCCCTCGCCTCCTCGATGGAGCGCATCCTCAAGCAGCCCGTCGTCATGAACAACAAGCCCGGCGCCTCCGGCGCGGTGGGCATGCAGTCGGTCGCCGTCGCCAAGCCGGACGGCTACACGATCCTCGTGACGGTCCCGGCGATCTCCATGCTCCCGGAGGTCGACAAGCTGTTCAGCCGGCCATCGACCTACACGCGCGACCAGTTCGTGCCGCTGGCGCTCATCAATGCCGATCCGACGATCATCGTGGTGAACGTCGAGACGGCCGCCAAGCGGGGCTGGAAGACCATCAAGGACGTGCTCGAAGACGTCATCCAGCGCATGGGCCGGGGCGAAGCGAAGTGATCATGTCCGGCGCGCGGCGCGCCGGTCACGGACGGCCGTGATGGGCGCCCGCTCCGGCCACGGGCTCATCACGGCCGGCGTGATCCTGACGCTGGTCGGGCTCCTGATCGTCGTCGTCCGCAAGTTGCACGTCCCGCGACACTGGATGCCGGTGCTCCTCGGCGTCGCGCTCATCGTTGCCGGATTGCTGCTGCGGTCGTGGCGGCGTCCGCCGACCGGGTGAGCGCGCCGGCTCCCGGCCGCCCGGATCCCGCACCGGGGGCGGACCCGGTCGACCTCACGTTGCCGCGCAGTGTACTCCATGACCAGTCCCGCCGGAAAAGGAGCCCGACCATGAGCACGACCCCGAGCGTCACGCCCGCCACCTCCGCTGCCCGCAACGAGGTGCGCGGCGTCGCGCCCAAGCTGATCGAGCTGAGCGAGAAGGTTCTCTACGCTGACGTCTGGGAGCGTCCCGGCCTGTCCAAGCGCGACCGGAGCCTGATCACGGTGGCGGCGCTGGTCGCGATGTACCGGAGCGATCAACTCTCGGGCCATCTCGAGCGCGCGCTCGCCAACGGCGTCACGAAGGAGGAGATCGGCGAGCTGATCACGCACCTCGCGTTCTACGCCGGCTGGCCCACGGCGATGACGGCCGGCCGCATCGCGCGGAAGGTCTTCGACGGGGCGAAGTCATGAAGATCGGATTCATTGGCCTCGGCACGATGGGACGCCACATGGCGTCCAACCTGATGAAGGCGGGGCACGCCCTCGTCGTCAACGACATGCGGCGCGACGCGGCCAAGGCGCACCTGGAGGCCGGCGCGACCTGGGCGGACACGCCGCGGGCGGTGGCCACGGCGACCGAGATCGTCTTCACGTCGCTGCCCGGCCCGCCCGAGGTGGAGGCGGTGGCGCTCGGCGCCGACGGATTGCTCGCCGGGCTCAGCGCGGGCAAGGCGTACTTCGATCTCAGCACCAACTCGCCGACGCTCGTGCGGCGGATCCACGCGGTGTTCTCGAAGCAGGGGATTCACATGCTGGACGCTCCGGTCAGCGGTGGCCCACGCGGCGCCGAGACCCGGCGGCTCGCGCTGTGGGTGGGCGGGGACGAAGCGGTGTTCAAGCAGCATCGGTCCGTGCTCGAGGCCATCGGCGATCAGCCGTATTACGTCGGCCCCATCGGCGCCGGCTCGGTCGCCAAGCTCGTGCACAACTGCGCGGGCTACGTCGTGCAGACGGCGCTGGCCGAGGTCTTCACCATGGGCGTCAAGGCGGGCGTGGATCCGCTGACCATCTGGAAGGCCGTCCGGCAGGGCGCGGGAGGACGGCGGCGCACGTTCGACGGGCTGGCCGATCAGTTCCTGCCGGGCAAGTTCGAGCCCGCGGCGTTCGCGCTGCGACTCGCGCACAAGGACGTCTCGCTGGCCACCGCGCTCGGGCGCGAGCACAAGGTGCCGATGCGGCTGGCCAACGCCACGCTCGAGGAGATGACGGAGGCGATGAACCGCGGCTGGGCCGAGCGTGACTCGCGCGTCGCCATGCTGCTGCAAGAGGAGCGGGCCGGCGTGGAGATCCGCGTGCCGGAAGCGGCCCTCCGCGAGGTGCTCGAGAGTGACAAGGGATCCGGCGGCGCGCCGCCCGCGCGCTGAGGAGCAGCTTCGCGCCGACGAGGTCATCCCATGATCGAACACGCGCGGTCCGCGCTGGAGCCCCCACGCCGGTGACGTTCTGGACGTTTCAGATCCTGAACGGCGTGTCGTTCGGGATGCTGCTCTTCCTGCTCGCCGCCGGGCTCTCGCTGATCTACGGACTGATGCGCATTCTCAATCTCGCCCACGGCTCGTACTACATCCTGGGCGCCTACGTGGCGCTGTCCGTCGTGCGCGTGACGGGCAGCCTGGCCCTCGCCGCGGTCGCCGGCATTGCCGCGGTCATGGCGCTCGGCGTGGTCATGGAGCGCGTGTTCCTGCGCCGCGTGCCACGCGACGAGCTCCCGCAGGCGTTGCTGACCTTCGGCTTCCTGCTCATCGTGGGTGACGTCGCGCTGTGGGTGTGGGGCGGCACCCCGCAGACGCTGCCGCGGCCGGAGGCGTTCTCGAAATCCGTGCGGCTCGGCGAGCTGGTGTTCCCGTCCTACCGCCTGTTCGTGATCGCGGTGGGGGCGGTGGTCGGCGTCGCGCTCTGGCTGCTCCAGGAGCACACACGGCTGGGCGCGATGCTCCGCGCCGCCATCGACGATCCCGAGATTGCCCGGACGACCGGGATCAACGTGTCGCGACTGGCCACCGGCGTGTTCGCGTTCGGCGCCGGGCTCGCCGCCCTCGGCGGGATCATCGGCGGCCCGCTGCTCGGCGTCTATCCGGGCGCCGATTTCGAGATCCTGCTCCTGGCCTTCGTGGTCGTCATCATCGGCGGCCTCGGCAGCCTCAAGGGCGCGTTCTTCGGCGGCCTGCTCGTCGGGCTCCTCGACAACTTCGGCAAGGCCCTGTTCCCCGAGTTCGCGCTGTTCACGATCTTCGCGCCCATGGCCCTCATCCTCGCCGTTCGGCCCACCGGCCTGTTCGGGGCGCGGTGAGAGCCGCCGTCGCCCTCGCCCTGGCCGCGATCGTGCTCGTCCTGATCCCGCTCGCCCTCACGTCCTATCAGCTCGGTCTGCTGACCAAGATGCTGATCTTCGCGCTCTTCGCCATGAGCCTGAACCTGATCCTGGGGTACGCTGGGCTGCCGTCGCTGGGGCACGCGGCGTACTTCGGAATGGGCGCCTACACCGTCGGGCTGCTCGCCCTGCGCGTCACCGGGAATTTCTGGACCAATTTCGGCGCTGGCATCGTGGCCGCCGCGGTGGTGGCCGCGCTCTTCGGCCTGCTCGCCCTCCGCACCCACGGCTCGTATCTGCTGATGATCACGCTCGCGCTCGCCCAGGTGCTGTGGGGCATCGCGTTCGGCTGGCGCTCGTTCACGGGCGGCGACGATGGGCTGCCCGGTATCCCCCGACCGTCGGCCGGGTTGCCGCTGAGCCTTGCCGATGGCGTCCGCTTCTATTACTTCGTGCTGGTGGTGACGGCGGTTGCCACCGCCGCGCTGTGGGTGGTGGTCCAGTCGCCGTTCGGGCGGGCGCTCGTCGGCATCCGCGAGAGCGAGCGCCGCATGGAAGTGCTCGGTTACGATACCTGGCGCTACAAGTACGTGGCGTTCGTGATCGCGGGCGTGCTTGCCGGCGTGGCCGGCAACCTGTTTGTGTACTTCAACGGCTTCGTGAGCCCGGCCTACCTCAGCATCGTCTTCTCGGCGACGGCGCTCATCATGGTGATCCTCGGCGGCGCGGGGACGGTGCTCGGTCCCGCGCTCGGCAGCGCGGTGATCATCTTTCTGGAAAACGTCATCAGCGCGTACACGGAACGCTGGCTCCTCGTGCTGGGCTCGATCTACGTCGCGGTGACGCTGTTCGCGCCGGACGGGCTGCTCGGCCTGGCGCGGCGTTTGGTCGCGCGCGCGACGACGCAGCGATCGCAGGTGGAGGAGCGTCCGGCGTGAGCGCGCTCGGCGTGCAGGGCCTGACCCACGACTTCGGCGGGCTCCGCGCCCTGGCCGACGTGTCGTTCGACGCCGGCGTGGGCGAACGGCTCGTGATTCTTGGGCCAAACGGCGCGGGCAAGACCACGCTGTTCAATCTCGTCACAGGACTCCTGACGCCGACGGCCGGGCGCATCCGTCTGCTGGACCGGGACGTCACCGGGCTCAAGACGCACCGGCGGGCGCGGCTGGGACTGGCGCGGACGTTTCAGATCACGACCCTCTTCCCGCGGCTGACGGTGCTGGAAAGCGTGCTGCTGGCCGTGCAGGGCGCCGATCCCGCGCGCTTCACGCTCCACCGGCCGGCGACGGCGTTTCCGCGAATGTTCGAGCGCGCCGAGCAGCTCCTGAGCGAATGGGGGCTCGCGGATCGGCGCGACGCGCCGACCCAGCGGCTGTCCTACGGCGAGCAGCGCCAGGTCGAGCTGATCCTGGCGCTGGCCGGCACGCCCCGCGTGCTGCTGCTCGACGAGCCCACGGCGGGCCTTTCACCAGCGGAGACCGTCTCGGTGGCCGCGATGATCCGCCGCTTCCCGCGCGATTTGACCGTGCTGTTGATCGAGCACGACATGGACGTGGCGCTCGGCCTGGCCGATCGCGTCATCGTCCTGCATCAAGGCCGCGTGCTCGCCCAGGGAACGCGCGACGAGATCCAGAACGATGCGCGGGTTGCCGAGATCTACCTCGGAGAGCCGGGCGACGGCGACGGCGACGTACGGCGCTGGGGGGCCCGCGCCTGACATGCTGACCATCGAAGACCTCCACGTCGCGTATGGCGAGAGCCACGTCGTGCAGGGGGTGTCACTCGCGGTGCGTGAAGGCCAGGTCGCAGTGGTGCTGGGCCGGAACGGCGTCGGCAAGACCACGCTGATTCGCGCCATCGCCGGTCTGACGCCGCCGCGCGCCGGCCGCATCATGCTCGACGGCGACGACATCGCCGGCGCGCCGGCTCACGCCATCGCGCGCCGTGGCGTCGCGCTGGTGCCGCAGGGCCGCCGGCTCTTTCCCTCGCTCACCGTCCGCGAGCACCTCGTCGTCGGCGCCCGCCCCGGCGCGGCCGGCTGGACGTCGGCGCGCGTGCTCGATCTCTTCCCGCGCCTGCGCGAGCGGCTGCGCCACCGCGGGGGCAAGCTCTCCGGCGGCGAGCAGGGGATGCTGGCCGCCGGGCGCGCCCTCGTCGGCAACCCCCGGATCCTCTTGATGGACGAGCCGTCCGAAGGCCTCGCACCCCTGCTCGTCCGCGAGCTCGGCCGGATCCTGGGCGATCTCAAGCGCGGTGGCGCCGCGATCCTCCTGGTCGAGCAGAACCTCGCCTTCGCCCTCCGCGCCGCCGACCACGTCTACATCATGAGCAAAGGCCGCATCGTCCTCGAATGCACACCCGACGACCTCCGCCGGGACGAGGGAATCAAAAGCCGCTGGCTGGGAGTGTAGCCGCGAGATGGGCCGTCGTCGGCGTCACCAGGCCCGTTTGACCTTGGTAACTGCCTGATCCGGGTGAGCAGGATTCGGAACCAGTCGCCGGCGCTGACAGTCCACGAACAGATCGAGCTTCTCGAGCACCGTCTGGCCGATCAGGACCTCATCGCCCAGAACGAGGGCATCCTCGAGCGTGTTTCTTCCCTCGAGCTCGACGATGACAGGCCCGGTCACGTTCACGGCCTCCTTGCGTCCATCGGCGTACTCAGCGACTTGCTGTCCGCGCGTGGCAAGCCCAAGGCGGGCCACGACGTCTGGAGGTAGCACCGTACGGACGGCACCGGTGTCCACGAGCGCGTCCGCGTCATAGGTCCGGACCTGTTCAGGCTTCAGCAAGCCACGCCGGACCAGCTCCTCGTCCACGGCGTTCGTCAGCCTCGCCTTGACTCGAACCTCACCCATGCTCGAGCGCAATGATCAGTCGCCTCCCGTCATCCTGCAACTGTCTCAACAATCATACGCCTCGGACATCGGCGGGTGTCTCTTGCCGTCGACCTCCAGCAGCACGGAAGCGGAATGGGTACCGGGACGGTTAGCCAAC
>JBGPXN010000191.1:0-8742 GCA_041492755.1 Methylomirabilia bacterium
CAGCTGGCCGCGGAAGTGGCGGTGCTCGCCGGGGAGAGCAAGACGCGAGCCGTCAAGGTGGCCCTCCAGGAGCGCAGAGCTCGGCTGGCCGTCCGCGGAGGCGCACGTGACCGTCACGCCGACTTCGTACACTTTCTCGAGACGGAGGTGTGGCCCCAGGTGCCGCGTAAGACGCTGGGCCGCAGGGCGAGCAAGCGGGAACGCGAACGGATCCTCGGGCTCGGGCCGCAGGGCGTGTGATCGTCGACTCGTCGGCGCTCGTCGCGATCGTCCTCCGGGAGCCTGGCTGGGAGGTGCTTGTCGACAAGCTATCGGCGGGTCCCGCCGGCGTCGGGGCTCCTACCCTGGCCGAAGCGGGGATAGTGCTCACCGCGAAGCTGGGCCCACGCGGTCGGAGCCTCCTCGCCCGGGTCGTGCAGGAGGCGCGAATCGCAGTCGTCCCCTTCACAGACGGGCACTGGCCGATCGCGATCGATGCGTACGCCAGGTTCGGCAAGGGCCGGCACGCCGCGGCGTTGAACTTCGGCGACTGCCTCACCTACGCCGTCGCCAGCCTCGCGAGCCAGCCGCTCCTCTACGTCGGCGAGGACTTCGCCAGGACCGATCTGCCTCGCGCCTGACCGGCACGAGCGCCCGGTCGCCGCCGGGTCCTGACCCAAGGACATGGCCAGCCAGGCGACCATCGCGTGCGGCGACAGGCACACCTCGACCCACCGCGCCGTCGGAGACGTACTTCATGAAGAACACATTGTAGCCGCCAGATGGCGTCGCAGTTCACCCCCGCGATCGTGCCGCGGATCGTCCCCGATGCTCGGACGGTACCTACGGCAGGAGATCGGCGACGCGAATGCTCGCGGACGGCGCCGCGAGCGGCGCAATGGTGGCGTCGGCACCGAGCGTGTCGACGGCCGCGTAGCCCCAGTGCCGCCGGGCCGGACCTGGTCTCGCCGGCTCGCGATGAACTTCGAGCACGCGATCGACGAGGTTGACGATCCAGTAGTCCGCGATCCGCGCGCGTGCATAGGCCACGGCCTTCCGTCCGCGGGCGAGGCGCAAGCCGGACTGCGCGACCTCGACGATGAGCGCCGGGCGCGTCGGATGCGCATCGACGTAATCACGCGGCGAGCCACGGACGACGCAGACGTCCGGCTCCGGCTCGGACCGGTCGTCGAGGATGATCGGACTCTGTGTCTGGACGAACCATCCCTCTCCGAACGCCCGTTCCACCGCCTTCGCCACGAGAAGCACCGCCGTCCGGTGCGGGCTGTGCTGCGGTTCCTTCACGAGCAACAATCCATCGAGCAGCTCGATCGGGTCGTCCTCGTCGAGGAAGCCGTGCTCGATCAACCGCGCGTACTCGTGGCGGGTCCAGCGACGCAGGACGGGCCGCTCCGCTTGCTTCATGGGGCGAAGCCTACGCGCATGCTCGAAAGGCGGTCAACGTCTCTGAATGGATACGTCGGTGCGGCGTCGCGGGAGGCGCCCACCGACCCGGGGGGTCATGGTAGAACGAGAGCACGTGGTGGAGGCCAAGTCCCGCGAACGCCCAGCGTCCATGAAGCGCGACCCGGTGCCGGCCGCCTTGCAGGCTCTGGCCGAGGCCGCGAGGCGGCCCCACGACGTCGCCACGCTCGCGCTCGTCCGCGAGTCGCTGGCGCACCGGAGCAATCACGTCGTCGGCCGCGCGGCCCGCGCCGCGCGCGAGGCCGAGCTTGCGGCGCTGGCGCCCGACCTCATCGCGGCGTTCCCGCGATTCCTCGAGGATCCGGTTCGCCGCGATCCGGGTTGCGTGGCCAAAACGGAGATCGTCCAGGCGCTGCTCTCGTTCGATCACGCCGCCCCCGACGTCTTCTTACGGGGCGCTGCCCACGTCCAGCGGGAACCGGCGTTCGGCCCGCCCATCGACACGGCGACGGAGCTGCGCGCGACCAGCGCCCTGGCGCTCGTCGTCACCGGACACCCCGCGGCGCTCACCATTAGCGTCGGGCTGCTCGTCGATCGCGAGCCCGCCGCCCAGGCGGGCGGCATCCGCGCCCTCGCCGCCAGCGGCCGGCCCGATATCGCCCTGCTGCTGCGGCTCATCGCGCTTCGGGACGACGCCGATCCTGGCGTGCTCGCGGAGGCGTTCGCCGGCCTCCTCGCGCTCTCGACCGACGACCCGGTGCCCTTCGTCGTGGAGCGCTTGGCCTCGGGGGATCGCGACGTCGCCCGGGCTGCGGCCATGGCCCTCGGCGAGGCCCGCCGACCCGAGGCCGTCGTCGCGCTCCGCGCGCGGTTGCCGGGGGAGGACCGGCCCGACGTGCGGCACGCCATCATCCTCGCCCTCGCCACGTCGCGAGACGACGCGGGCTTCGACACTCTCCTCGATCTGGTTGCCCACGGCTCGGTGGCGGACTCGAAGGCCGCCGTCGAGGCGCTCCGCCTCTACTCTCACGACGAGGCTCTCCAGCGCCGCCTGCGCGCCGCTCTCGACGCACGACGTCCCGCCCGGCGGGAAAAAGGGCGGAGTAGGCGCCGCACACTCCGCCCTGATAGGGGATGCGGCGGGCCGCTTTAGGGGGTTTCGTTTCCGACGAACGCGCCGTCATCCAACGAGAGCGGTGGAGAGCAGGCCGTGATAGGGGGGAAGCGCCGACGGCTCGCCTGATCGCGAAAGGCCGTGCATCTGATTCAATTTGCGCGGGAGCACAAATGTCCATACACTTCTACCGTGCGGTGCGAGTGGGATCCGCCGAAGGCGGAGGCAAACCTAGCCTGACGTCATCCGGGTGATCTCGGCCTGGAAGGCGAACAATCGTCAGAGGGCGCTTTATGAGAAAGGCCGTAGCTGAAACGTATCGCGACATCGATTTCTCGCGCGCCAAGCGCGGCGCCGTCATCAAGGCTGAGCCGGGAAAGACGAAGATTTCCATTCGCCTCGACAACGCAGTGATCGAGTTCTTTCGGGCCACGGTCGACAAGGCCGGTGGCGGGAGCTACCAGACGCTGATCAACGACGCGTTGCTCGAGCACATCCACCGCGGCTCGACCCTCGAGGCCGTCCGTCAGGTGGTCCGAGAAGAGCTTGCCCCTTACCGCGACGCGCGGCGGACTAACTCCCGGCTCAGGCGGAGGCGCTGAGCGCGCCGCTGACACCCGGCGAGCTCGTCGGGCCGAGCCGGATGATGGAGCCGGCTGCGGCAAGGTTCGGTCAGTCGATCACCTGCTCGAACCTGGTCGGCTGCTCGATGGGCAGACTGCCCGGTTCCGCGCCCTTCAAGGCCTTATCGACATAGCCGGCGGCACGGCGGAACATGTCCTCGATATTCGCGGAATAGCTCATCAGGCCGCCCTCCCGAGTGAACTCGGGCTGGAAATACGCTCCGTGCCGTGGATGAGGACCGCGATGCGGTGCACACGCTGCGAGTGCGCGGTGCGCGGCCACGCGCAAGCGCTCAATGCCGCCAGCCCGCCGGTCGCCGCGCGCCGCGAGATCATTCGACCACCGGGTTCGCCGGCACCAGGAGCGATGGCGGGATGGTGAGGTTGGCTGGCGGTCCTGAGGTTGATGACTCGCGCCAGGCATCATACCGCCGCGACCGGCGGCGCGAGGCGTGGGCCGCAGTCCGTCCGCGGTTGGAGCCGAGCGGTGTCGGCGGTGTTAGATTGCGAAGCGATGCGCGTGGCTATCCTGCCGTCGGGCGCGCTGCTCGCGGACACCGCGCCGCTCGACGACGACGCGACCGACGGCCTCTCCGCCGCGGCCCGCGCCCGCGTCGCCCGCGCCTTTGCGCGTGGGCCCGGCCACGCCCTGCTCGACCTGGGCGCGACCGAGCTCGACGCCCCGCTCGCCCCTCCGCTCGCGTTCCTGCGCGACCTCGGCCGCGCGTTCGTGACCCGGCTCTGCGCCGTGCCCGATCTCGAAGAGCGGCGCGCGCGCGTCGAGGTCGACTGCCCTCCGGACGAGCGCGCCCGGCTGGCCGGCGCCGTGCCGCCCATGGCCGGCGGCGAGTACGTCGATGCCGACTGGATCGCCGCGCGCTGGGCCGATCTCAACCGCGCGGTTGCCGACGAGATCCGCGCGCACCGCGGATCGGTCGGGGACTGGCTGAGCGCGCGCCACCCCTCGTGGCACGTCGTCGGCAAGGTGTGCCTGCACCTGGCCGAGAACCGCGGCGACGAGGAGCACCCGTTCGGGTTCCTCGCCACCTACGCGGTGCGCGCGGGCGCCGGCGGCAAGGTGCAGCATCGTCCGCTTGCGCGCGCGCTCGAGGAGTCCTCCGCGCGTGGCGACCGGCAGGCACTGCTCCATCTCCTCGTGCCGCTGCAGCGTGCCGCGGAGCAGACCCCGTGGCTGGCCGAGCTGATCGACTCCGGCGCGATCTACCAGGCGATGGCCTGGACGCCCGCCGAGGCGCACCGCTTCCTGCGCGCCATTCCCGCCTTCGAGGTGGCCGGGCTGATCGTGCGTGTCCCCGACTGGTGGCGGTCGCGGCGGCCGCCGCGGCCCGAGGTCAGCGTGCGCGTGGGCGAGAAGAAGCCGAGCGCGGTCGGCATGGACGCGTTGCTCGACTTCTCGATTGCCGTCGCGCTGGGCGACGAGAAGCTCACCGCCGCCGAGGTGCGCCAGCTCCTGGCGTCGTCGGGCGGGCTCGTGCGGCTGCGCGGGCAGTGGGTCGAGCTGGACCGCGAGCGGCTGCGCGAGGTGCTCGCCCACTGGGAGCGCGTGCGGCGCGATGCGGAGGAGGGTGGGCTCTCGTTCCTGGAAGGGATGCGGCTGCTCGCGGGCGCCGCGAAGACGGGGGACGATGCCGCCGCGCTCGCGGCGGGCGAGGGGTGGTCGCGCGTCGAGGCCGGCGCCTGGCTCGCGCGCACGCTCGAGGGGCTGCGCGGGCCGGCCGGGCTCGCGGCGGCGGACCCGGGCGCCGATCTTCGCGGCACGCTGCGGCCCTATCAGAAGGTGGGCGTGTCGTGGCTCGCGTTCGCGTCGTCGCTGCGGCTCGGCGTCTGCCTGGCCGACGACATGGGGCTCGGCAAGACCATCCAGGTGCTGGCGCTGCTGCTGCTGCACAAGCGGCGCGTGGGGGGTGGCGGCCCGCCGCATCTGCTCGTGGCGCCGGCCTCGCTCCTCGCCAACTGGCAGGCAGAAATCGACCGCTTCGCACCGTCGCTAGCGACGATCGTGGCCCATCCCTCCGCCATGCCCGGGCGCGAGCTGGCTGAGCTGGCTGGCGCCGATCTCGGCGGCACCGATCTCGTCATCACCACCTACGGGACGCTGGCGCGCGTCGAGGCGCTCCGGGCGCGGGAGTGGTCGCTGGCGATCCTTGACGAGGCGCAGGCGATCAAGAACCCCGGGGCCCGGCAGACGCAGGCCGTGAAGACGGTGAAGGCGCGCTCCCGCATCGCGCTGACCGGCACGCCCGTCGAGAACCGCCTCGGCGATCTCTGGTCGATCTACGACTTCCTCGACCCGGGTCTGCTGGGCTCGGCGCGCGAGTTCTCCGCGTTCGTCAAGCGGCTGGCCGAGCAACCGGACGAGAGCTACGCGCCATTGCGCCGTCTGATCCAGCCGTATCTCCTGCGCCGGCTCAAGAGCGACCGCTCCATCGTGGCCGATCTGCCCGACAAGACCGAAGTGAAGGCGTTCTGCCTGCTTTCGGCCCCGCAGGCCGCGCTCTATCAGAAGACGGTCGAGGAGCTGGAGCGCGCCATCGCGAGGCTCACGCAGGGGATCGAGCGGCGCGGCCTGGTGCTCGCCTATCTCATGCGCTTCAAGCAGATCTGCAACCACCCCGCGCACTGGTTGGGCGAAGGCGCGTGGGACGAGGCGGGGAGCGGCAAGCTCATCCGGCTGCGCGAGATCGTCGAGGCGGTGGCGGCGAAGCAGGAGAAGGTGCTCGTGTTCACGCAGTTCCGCGAGGCGACCGAGCCGCTGGCGGTCTTTCTGACCGGGCTGTTCGGCCGCCCCGGGCTCGTGCTCCACGGCAGCACGCCGGTCCGGGCCCGCGGCGGGCTCGTGCGGCGCTTCCAGGAGGACGCGACAGTGCCGTTCTTCGTGCTGTCCGTGAAGGCGGGTGGCGCCGGGCTCAACCTCACCGCGGCCTCGCACGTGGTGCACTTCGACCGCTGGTGGAACCCCGCGGTCGAGGACCAGGCCACCGACCGCGTCTACCGCATCGGCCAGCACAAGAACGTGCTCGTGCACAAGCTCGTGTGCCGCGGCACCGTCGAGGAGCGCATCGACCGACTCATCGAGGACAAGCAGAAGATGGTCCGCGGCGTGCTCCAGGGCGGCGGCGAGACGCTGCTCACCGAGATGAGCGACAACGAGCTGATGGCCATGGTCGCGCTCGATCTGCGTCGGGCCACGGCCGAGACGTGAGATAAGGGAGCACGATGGCCTGGTACCCCAACGGCGGCTGGGACTATTACCCGCCCTACATGTCGGTGGCGGAGAAGAAATCGCACGGCGCCCGGGCGCTGGCGAAGCTGCTGAAGAAGAGCAAGCGCACGGCCGAGCCGGTCGTGATCGCGCACCGCAAGCGGCAGCTCGCCACCACGTTCTGGGGCCAGGAGTGGTTCGACAACCTCGATCGCTACGCCGACCTCGCCAACCGCCTGCCGCGCGGACGCACGTATCTGCGCAACGGCTCGGTGCTGGACCTGACAATCGCCGGGGGCAAGGTCGAAGCCTACGTGGCCGGCGGCGAGCTGTACCGGGTGACGATCGGCATCGCACCCCTGGCGAAGCCGCGCTGGCGCCGCGTCGTCGCTCGCTGTACCGGCCGGATCGGCTCGCTCGTCGGCCTGCTGCGTGGTGAGCTGTCCGACGACGTGCTGGCCGTGCTGACCGACACCAAGGACGGGCTGTTCCCGGAGCCGCGCGAGATGACGCTCGACTGCTCGTGCCCGGACTCGGCGGAGGTGTGCAAGCACGTCGCCGCGGCGCTCTACGGCGTGGGCATCCGTCTCGACGTGCGGCCGGAGCTGTTCTTCGTGCTGCGCCAGGTCGATCAGGCGGAGCTGCTCAGCTCGGCCACCGCCGGGGCGGTGTCGCGCGCGCGTCCGGCCGCGGGCAAGCGCATCGCCGACGATCGGCTGTCCGCGGTGTTCGGGATCGAGCTGGAGGACGCGCCGCCGGCGCGCGCGGCTCGTGCGTCACGCCAGAGCAAGAGCCCGCGCGCCCGCGTCTCCGGACGGAGACGTTGAGCGCTGATCGCGGCTGACGTATCGTGGCGACGGCCAGGACGTCGCCCGTTGGGACAGGCCGAGCCGTAAGGATGCACCATCCAGCCCCAGGAGGAGATCGTGACCAAGATCCTCACGCCCCCCCAGCCCGCGGCCGTCATGGAGATCGCGCGCGATCTGCTACCACCCGGCATGGAGCTGGTCGTCGTCGATCCCGGCAAGCCCGAGTTCTACGATGCCGCCGGCGACGCCGAGTACTACCTGGGCTCGCCGCGTCACGGGATCGGCAACGAGTTCTTCCGCGCCGCGCCGAGGCTGAAGCTCGTGCAGCTGACCAGCGCCGGCTATGATCGGGTCGACGTCGAGGCCGCGCGCAAAGCGGGGGTGCCCGTCGCCAACAACGGTGGCGCCAACTCCGTCGCCGTTGCCGAGCACGCGATCATGCTGATGCTCGCCGTGCTCAAGAAGCTCGTGTGGCACCACAACAACGTTGCCGCCGGGAAGTGGCGCGTCGGCGACTCCGCCGCCACCCGCACCTACGAGGTGGAGGGCAAGCGGCTCGGCATCGTCGGCCTCGGCAACATCGGCAAGAAGGTCGCGCGCCGCGCCCAGGGCTTCGACATGGACGTCCGCTACTTCGACATCCTCCGGCTCAGCGAGGACCAGGAGGACGCGCTCGGCGTCCGCTTCGCCCTCTTGGCCGAGCTGCTCCGCACCTCCGACGTCGTCACCCTGCACGTGCCGCTGAATGACGTCACCCGGAAGATGATGTCGACGCGCGAGTTCGCGATGATGAAGCCGGGTGCGGTTCTCCTCAACACCTGCCGTGGCCCCGTCGTCGACGAGAATGCGCTGTACAAGGCGCTGACGTCAGGAACGATTGCCGGGGCGGGCCTCGACGTGATGGTGGAGGAGCCGCCGGCCCAGAACCACCCCCTCTTCTCGCTCCCGAACGTCACGCTTACGCCGCACAGCGCCGGGCCGACGTGGGACAACTGGACGAAGGCGTTCCGCAACGGCTTCGACAACATCCAGCGCGTGGAGGCCGGGCGGTCGCCGTTCTGGGTGGTCCCCGAGCTGCGGGAAGCTTCCTCGACACCGGCCAGTGGGAGGAACCCATGAGGTCATGCATGTCGCGCGTCGTCATCGTCTTCGTGGCGCTCGTCCTCGGCTTCGCTGCCGCCGGCCCGGCGGCGGCCGCGCCCGAAGGCACCATGACGTGGGGAGTCCACATCACGCTGGCCTCCCGCTGGCTCGACCCCGGCGAGACCGAGGGAATCGCCACGCCGTTCATGGTGCTCTATGCCCTCCACGACGCGCTGGTAAAGCCCATGCCGGCCGGCCTCTACACGCCGAGCCTCGCGGAGTCGTTCACGCAGTCGAAGGACGGGCTCACGTACGAGTTCGTCATTCGAAAGGGCACGAAGTTCCACAACGGCGAGCCGGTCACGGGCGCGGACGTGAAGTTCTCCTTCGAGCGGTACAAGGGCTCGGGGGTGAAGATCCTCAAGGAGCGCGTGCGCGAGGTCCAGGCCGTGGATCCGGGCCGCGTGCGCTTCCACCTGAAGGAGC
>JBGPXN010000079.1:0-20228 GCA_041492755.1 Methylomirabilia bacterium
CGCTGGGCGGCGGAGATCGCGCGAGCCGTGACGCCGGAGACGATCGTCGTCGGTGACGGCGGCGACGTCGTGGGCTGCGCCGCCAAGTTCGTTCCGCTCCACCGGCCCGGGCAGTGGCTCGACCCGGGACCGTTCGGCTGCCTCGGCGTGGGGCCGCCGTTCGCGCTGACGGCCAAGCTTCTCCATCCCGACCGCCGCGTGCTGCTCGTCGCGGGCGACGGCGCGTTCGGGCTCAACGGCATGGAGCTCGAGACGGCGGTGCGGTTCGGGGCGCCCCTGACGTGCATCGTCGGCAACGACGGGGGCTGGGGCCAGATCCGCAACCCACAGCTCTCGTTCTTCGGCGCGGAGCGGGCCGTGGCCACGTCGCTGCCGTCCACGCGTTACGACCTCATGACGCAGGCGCTCGGTGGCCGCGGCGTGCTGATCACGGACCCGGCCGAGATCGGGCCGGCGCTGGCCCGGGCGCTCGCGTCGGACGAGGTGTGGTGCCTGAACGTGCTCCTCGATCCGGCGGCGTATCGGCGGACGGGCCAGGTCTCGATGGCGATCTAGCCTGGATTGTTCGTGAACGCGCACACCGTGATCGACCGGAGGGCACGGACGGAGATGGGGGGATGGGGTCCGGGTGACCCATGTCCCGCCACGCGAGACGACGACATCGCCGTATGGAATGGGAACGGCTCGCCGGTGATCGGTACGCCGTCGGCTGTGGTCAGAGGACCCCGTCCCCCCATCTCCGTCCGTGCCCCCCGGTCGGCGAACGCGTCGCGCGTTCACGAATAGTCCAGGCTAGTCTGAGAATCACCTTCCTCTGTCCGCATCTCCGGATTGCGGGGGGCGTGCGCGCGATCCTGACCTATGCCGACCGCCTCGCCGCCCGAGGTCATTCCGTCCGCATCGTCGTGCCCGTCCGCTCCGCGCTTCGGGCGTGGTGGCGCCGGTGGCAGGGCGCCGGGGCGCCATGGATGCCCGGGCTGCGCGCGCCCGTTCACTGGGTGGCGAGCTTTCGGCCGGAGCAGCTTCCCGAGGCGGACGTGCTGGTGGCCACGGCCTGGCAGTCAGCCGAAGTCGTCGCCGCGGCGTCCCCCGCGTGCGGGATGAAGTTCTATCTCGTCCAGCACTACGAGAGCCTCTATCACGGCGCCCCCGAGCGCGTGGACGCGACGTACCGGCTGCCGCTGCGCAAGATCGTGATCTCGACGTGGCTGCGCGACGTCATGGGCGAGCGCTTCGCCGCCCCGGCCGAGGTGCTGGTCACGCCCGTCGACCGCGAGCTCTTCCACCCGGTGCCGGTCGAGGCGGCGACCTCGCGCCCGCGGGTGCTCATGCTCCACCACGACTACGCGTGGAAGGGCGTTGCGGACGGGGTGGCCGCCGTCGCCGACGTGAAGCAACGCGTGCCCGGCCTGTGGCTCGTCGCGTTCGGCGTGAAGCCGCCGCGGGCGGCGCTGCCGTACGACGAGTTCCACGCGGACCCGCCGCAGTCGGCACTGGCCGCCCTCTACAGCGGCTGCGAGATCTACCTCTGCCCGTCCTGGGACGAGGGGCTCGGCATGCCGGCGATGGAGGCGATGGCGTGCGGCGCGGCGCTGGTCACCTACGACAACGGCGGGTGTCGGGACTACGCCCGGGACGGCGAAACGGCCCTCGTGGCCCCCCGCCGCGACGTGAGCGCGCTGGCCGCCAGGCTGGAACGGCTGGCCACGGACCCGACGGCCCGCGCCGCCATCGCGACGGCCGGCCAGCGCTTCGTCACCCGGGCCTTCGACTGGGACGCCGCGGTGACCCGGATGGAGACGGTGTTCGCTCAGGCTTGCTGAGTCGTGTCGGGCGGGTGGCGTTCGAGCTGCTGGGCCAGCGAGCCGAGCTGCGATTCGACCTCGCGCAGCCGCTCGGCCAGCCGGTCGCGCTCGTCGCGCAATGACCGTGCCAGCGAGACCACGGCATCGATCAGCCGGCGCTCGCGCTCGGCCAGGTCCTCCGAGGTGCCGTCTATCGATACCGCCTCGACCATGACCGCCTCGACGTCGCTCGCGGGGCGCTTCGGACCAGGGAACATTTTTCTGGGCGTCGCCGCCATGCCGATCACCTCGGCAATGCGCCTGAGCAAGAAAAGTGCCCCGAGCGCCGCTCTTTGCTCACGCGTGCTTGCGCGCGGCGCGCCGCGCGCGCTGTGCGCGGGATTGACGTTCGCGACGGCAGGTGTCGGCTGACCGGACACCCGGAGACGGCGTGCTAGAATTTCCCGGCATGCCGATCTACGAGTACGACTGTGGGGACTGTCGCCGGCGAGTCAGTCTTCTGATCCTCAAGCCGTCGGCCGCCGAGCCGCCCCGGTGTCCCCGCTGCGGTGGCACCACGCTCACCCGCCTGATGTCCCGATTCGCCACGATCAAGTCGGAGGAGGCCCGCCTCGAGTCGCTGGGAGACCCCGGAAACTTCAGCGACGTCGACGAGAACGATCCCGCCAGCGTCGCCCGGTTCATGAAGAAGATGGGACAGGAGTTTGGCGAGGACCTCGGCGACGACTTCGACGAGGTCGTCGACGAGGCCATGTCCGAGCCCGACGAAGGCGAGGCGGCCGGGACCGACGTCGGGGGCAGCCCGGCGCCCGAGGACGTGTAAGCCGATCTATGAAAGTCGACCTGCACGATCGTCCGGAGACCGTCGGCCCGGCGGCCTGGAACGCGCTCCACGCCCGGACCCGCCTGCGCGCTCCGTTCCTCGGCTGGACCTGGCACGACGAGTGGGTCCGCGCCTTCGCGGCCGGCAGCCGCCTGGAGCTGTGGCAGGTGACTGAGGACGATGGCACGCTCGTCGCGCTCCTGCCGCTGGTGGCCGTCGATGCCGCAACGTCACGCTTCGTCGGCGGCGCCGACGTGTCGGACTATCTCGATCTCATCTGCGTGGCCGGGCGCGAGGAGGAGGCGTGGACCGCGCTGCTCGCGGCCCGCGGCGCCTCGGCGCCGGTGTGGGAGCTGCACGCCGTACCGGGCGGCTCGCCTACCGTCCGCGCGCTTCCCGGTCTCGCGGCCGCCGCCGGGCTGACGGTGGACGTCGCGGTGGAGGAGCGCTGCCCGATCCTCGATCCTTTGCCGTCCTCGTGGGAGACCTACCTCGCCGGTCTTACCGGCAAGCAACGGCACGAGCTCACCCGCAAGATCCGGCGCCTCGAGCGGGAAGCGCCCGATGCGCGGGTCACCGCCGCCGTGGCCCCCGCCGCCGTCGCCCGCCGGCTCGACGACTTCCTCGTCCTCCATCGGCTGTCACGGGTGGGGAAGGCCCGGTTCATGGACGACCGCATGGAGGGCTTCTTCCGCGGCGTCATCACGGCGCTCGCCGGCGAGCAGGGCGCGCGGATCTGGCTGCTCGACGCCGACCGCGGCCCCATCGCCGCGTTCGTGACGCTCGAATGGAACGGAACGGTCGGGCTCTACAACTCCGGATTTCGTCCGGAGTGCGCCGCGCTGTCGCCCGGCCTGGTCCTGCTCGCGCACGTCGTCCGCGACGCGATCGAGCGCGGCAAGCAGCGTTTCGACTTCCTCCGCGGCGAAGAACGCTACAAGTACGACTTCGGCCCCACGTCCGAAGAGGTGTGCGCGGTCACCATCCGGTCGGCGTCGTGAGCTTGGGCGTGGCCAACTTGCGCGTCGCGATGCTCAGCGTGCACACCTGCCCGCTCGCCGCGCTCGGCGGCAAGGAGACGGGCGGGATGAACGTGTACGTCCGCGAGCTGTCGCGCGAGCTGGGGCGCATGGGCATGACGATCGACGTGTTCACCCGCTCGCAAAACGCCGAGATCCCCCGGGTCGTCGCGCTCGGCGAGGCCGCGCAGGTCGTGCACGTGGCGGCCGGGCCGGAAGCGCCGATGGCGCGCGAGCACGTCTGGAACCATCTCGACGAGTTCGTCGACCGCGTGGACGCGTGGCGGCTCGCCCAGGGCATCGACTACGACCTCGTCCACTCCCACTACTGGCTCTCCGGCGTCGCCGCGCTCGCCTTGCGCGAGCGCTGGGACGTGCCGGTGCTCCACATGTCCCACACCCTCGGCCGTCTGAAGAACGCGGCCGCCCGCGGCCCCGACGAGCGCGAGCCGGCGATTCGCATCGCCGAGGAGACACGGCTGCTCGGCGCCGTGGACCGGCTGGTGGCGGCGAACGTGGTGGAGCGCCTGCACCTGGTGCGGTACTACGAAGCCGATCCCGCGCGCATCGCCGTCGTCCCGTGCGGCGTGGACACCGCGCTGTTCACTCCCGGCGAGCCGGACGCCGCGCGCCGGCGACTCGGGCTCGACGCCGGCCCGCTCCTCCTCTACGTCGGGCGCCTGGCGCCCATCAAGGGCCTCATCACGCTGCTCGACGCGATTGCCCGCCTGCGGGAACGGGGCTGCGCCGTCCGCCTCCTCGTCGTGGGGGGCGAAGCGGACGAGCCGCGTGACGGCCACGAGGCGCATCTCCGACAGCGGGTCGAGCGACTTCGGCTCGGCGACCGGGTGACGTTCGTCGGCCATCAGCCGCAGGGGGCGCTCCGCGACTTCTACCTCGCGGCCGACGCGACGGTGCTGCCGTCATACTACGAGTCGTTCGGCATGGTGGCGCTCGAGGCGATGGCGTGCGGGAGCCCGGTCATCGCCTCCCGGGTCGGGGGCCTCACCACGACCGTGCGCGACGGCGTCACCGGCTTCCTCGTCCCCGACGGCGACGCCGAAGCGCTGGCCGACCACGTCGAGCGGCTGCTGGGCGACGGCGATCTGCGCTGGCGTCTGGGCCGCGAGGGCGTGCGGTGGGCCGCTCAGCACCGCTGGCCCTGCGTGGCCGAGGCGATCTGCCGCGAGTACGCGGGGCTCGAGCCCCGCGCCGGCGCGCACCTCGCCGCCGCCCGCTGCCACTCCTGATCCGCGCGCGCCCGGCTCCTCGCCGTTCTCTCGGCTCGCGCGCGTGACGGCCGAGGACCTCGTGTACGACCTGGGCAGCGGCGGCGTGGCCGACCGCGCGCGCTTCCTCTGGCCGGACCTGTTCTGCTAGACTCCCGCGACGTGGGCACCCTCCTGGAGGTGCAATCGCTCAGCACCGAGTTCGCGACCGGCGCCGGCGTCGTGCGCGCGGTCGACGGCGTCTCGTGGGACGTCAAGGAAGGTGAGACCGTCGCGCTCGTCGGCGAGTCCGGATGCGGCAAGAGCGTGAGCGCGCTCAGCATCATGCGGCTGGTGGCCGCGCCCGAGGGGCGCATCGTGAGCGGGCGGGTGCTCTTCAAGGGCCGCAATCTGCTGGAGCTCCCGGAGGAGCAGATGCGGCGGATCCGCGGCCGGGAGATCGCCATGATCTTCCAGGAGCCGATGACGTCGCTCAATCCGGTGCTCACCATCGGCCGGCAGCTCACCGAGGGGCTCGAGATCCACCTCGGTCTGAAGCCGGACGCGGCGCGCCGCCGGGCGGTCGAGCTGCTCGGCATGGTCGGAATCCCGGATCCGGCGCGCCGGCTTTCGCAGTATCCCCATCAGTTCAGCGGCGGCATGCGCCAGCGCATGATGATCGCGATGGCCCTGGCGTGCGAGCCCTCGCTCATCCTGGCCGACGAGCCGACGACGGCGCTCGACGTGACCATTCAGGCCCAGATCCTCGAGTTGCTGAAGGATCTCTCGCGCCGCCTCGGGGTGGCGATGCTGATCATCACGCACAACCTGGGCGTGGTCGCGCGCTACGCCGACCGCGTCAACGTCATGTACGCCGGGCGCATCATCGAGCGCGGCACCGCCCGCGAGCTGTACGCGAACCCGCGGCATCCCTACACGCTCGGCCTGCTCCGCTCGGTGCCGCGGCTCGACGAGCCGCGCCGCGAGCGGCTGGCGCCGATCGAAGGCCAGCCGCCCGACCTCACCCGGCTACCAAGCGGTTGTTCTTTCACGCCGCGCTGCGCGTTCAGCGTGGAGCGGTGCACCCTGGAGGCGCCCGCCCTCCGCGCGATCGGCGCGGGCGAACACGTGACGGCATGCTGGGAGGCGGAGCGTCTCGTGAAGGAGCCGGTGGGGTGAGCGACGCGCCGCTGCTCGAGGTGCGCAACCTCGTCAAGCACTTCCCGGCCGGCGGCGGTCTCTTCGGCGGCACGGGCGGGGTCGTGCGCGCGGTGGACGGCGTGAGCTTCACGATCGCCCGCGGGGAGACGCTTGGCCTCGTGGGCGAGTCCGGATGCGGCAAGACGACGACCGGCCGCTGTATTTTACAACTCGAGCGTCCGACGAGCGGCCAGGTGCTGTTCGAGGGGCGCGACCTCACGACGCTCGATGCCACCGAGCTGCGGACGGTGCGGCGGCGCATGCAGGTGATCTTTCAGGATCCCTACAGCTCGCTGAACCCGCGCATGACGGTCGGACAGATCATCGCGGAGCCGCTCGCCGTGCACGGGATCGTCCCCGACCGTGCCCGCCGTGCCGACCGCGTGCGCGAACTGCTCCGGCACGTGGGGCTCCTGCCGCAGCACGCGCACCGCTATCCGCATCAGCTCTCCGGCGGGCAGCGGCAGCGGGTCGGCATCGCGCGCGCGCTGGCGGTCGAGCCGGCGCTGATCGTGTGCGACGAGCCGGTCTCCGCGCTCGACGTCTCGATCCAGGCGCAGATCATCAACTTGCTCGAGGATCTGCAATCGACCTTCGGCCTCACGTACCTCTTCGTCGCCCACGACCTGTCGGTGGTGCGCCACATCTCCGACCGCGTCGCGGTCATGTATCTCGGCAAGATCGTGGAGATCACGGATCGCAAAGCGTTGTACGACGACCCGCGCCATCCCTACACGCGGGCGTTGCTCTCGGCGGTCCCGATCCCGGACCCGGTGCTGGAGGCCCGCCGCGAGCGCATCGTGCTCGGGGGTGAAGTCCCGAGCCCGCTGAACCCGCCGCCGGGGTGCGTGTTCCATCCGCGATGCCCGATCGCGGTCGATCGTTGCTCCCAGGACATCCCCGATCTCCGGGAGATCCGGCCCGGCCACTGGGGGGCCTGCCACCTCGCTTGACACCGCGGTCGGACCATGGGTACCGTTCAGCAACCTTTCGGGACTGTTGCGGGTTTTGTCGGCAGTGGTGTGGGTTCGGTCGCTAAATCCAGGAGGAACTAATGCGACGTGGCACGCTCCTCGTTCTCGGCCTACTCCTCATCGCCTTCGTCATTCCGCTCAGCGCTCAGGACAAGCCCCGCCACGGGGGCGAGCTCCTGTTCGTGGTGCCGTCGGAGCCGCCTTCCTATGACGCGCACCAGGAAGAGACGTTCGGCGTGATGCATCCCATGGGGCCGCACTACAACACGCTGCTGCGGGTCGATCCCTTCGACAAGAGCGGCACCAAGCCGGTCGGCGACCTGGCCGAGTCGTGGACGGTGTCCAAGGACGCCCTGACCTACACGTTCAAGCTGCGCCGCGGCGTGAAGTTCCACGACGGCAGCGAGATGACGTCGAAGGACGTCAAGGCGTCGTACGACCGGATCATCTTTCCGCCGGCCGGCATCAAGTCGCTCCGCAAGCTCGCCTACGAGGCGGTACGGGCGGTGGAGGCGCCGGACCCGACCACCGTCGTGTTCCGGCTGAAGTACCCCGAGAGCTCGATCCTGCTCAACCTGGCCTCGCCGTGGAACTGGATCTACAAGGCCGATCTGCTCGCCAAGGATCAGCACTGGTACGAAAAGAACGTGATGGGCACGGGACCGTTCACGTTCGTCGAGCACGCGCGAGGCTCGCACTGGGTCGGGAAGAAGAACCCGAACTACTGGGACAAGGGCAAGCCCTACCTCGACGGGTATCGTGCGCTGTTCGTCAAGGATTCGGCGGCGCAGGTGGCCGCGGTCCGCGGCGAGCGCGCCCACATCCAGTTCCGCGGGTTCACGCCGGCCGAGCGTGACAGCATCGTGCACGCCCTGGGCAACAAGGCGGCGGTGCAGGAAAGCCCCTGGGATTGCGTGCTCATGGTGGCCATGCATCACGAGAAGAAGCCGTTCGACGACAAGCGCGTGCGGCGCGCGCTCACGCTCGCGCTCGACCGCTACCAGGGCTCGCAGGCGCTGTCCAGGATCGCCATCGTGAAGGAAGTGGCCGGCGTTCAGGTGCCGGGCACGCCGTTCGCGACGCCGCCGGCGGAGCTCGAGAAGCTGGCGGGTTACGGGCGGGACATCAAGAAGTCCCGTGAAGAGGCCCGCCGGCTCCTGAAGGAGGCCGGCGTGCCCGACGGATTCTCCTTCACCTTCAAGAACCGCGGCATTCCCATGCCCTACGAGCCGGTCGGGGTGTGGCTGATCGACCAGTGGCGGCAGATCGGGTTGAACGTCAAGCAGGAGGTCATCGAGGCCGCGACGTACTACAGCGTGCTCAAGCGGGGTGACTTTGACGTCGCCATGGACTTCCAGTGCGGCTTCATCGTGGAGCCGGACCTGGACTTGCCGCGGTTCGTGTCCACCTCCGACGCCAACTACGGCAAGCACAACGACAAGGTGATCGACGATCTCTTCTCGCGGCAGGGGCGTACGACGGACCTCGAAGAGCGCAAGAAGCTGATCCGCGCCTTCGAGAAGCGGCTGCTCGACGAGGAAGTCCACGTCCTCTACACGCTGCAGTGGCACCGGATCATCCCGCACAGCGCCAAGGTCAAGGGCTGGACGATCACGCCGAGCCACTACCTGAACAACCAGCTCGATACCGTCTGGCTTACCGAGTAGGCCTCATCGGAGGGGTCACCACCATGAAAAGGACGCTTCGTCTGCGAGCGCAATGGGCTTTCGGGGCAGTCCTTGCCGTGGCGCTGCTGGTGGCGCCGGCGGGGGCGCAGGAGAAGCCGCGGTACGGCGGGGAGCTGGTGTTCGCGGTCCCGTCGGAGTCGCCGTCCTACGACGGCCACCGCGAGGAGACGTTCGGGCTCATCCACCCCACCGCCCCGCACTACAACACGCTGCTCCGCATCGATCCCTTCGACAAGAGCGGGACCAAGGTCGTGCCCGATCTCGCGGAGTCGTGGACGATCTCGAAGGACGGCCGGACGTACACCTTCAAGGTGCGCTCCGGCGTCAAGTTCCACGACGGCAGCGAGCTGACCTCGCGCGACGTCAAGGCGTCCTACGACAAGATCGTCTTCCCGCCGCCCGGCGTCGCCTCCCGGCGCAAGGGGGCGTACGCCAACGTCGAGGCCATCGAGGCGCCGAATCCCACCACGGTCGTCTTCCGGCTGAAGTGGCCCCAGGGCTCGTTCGTCTCGTCCCTGGCGTCGCCGTGGAACTGGATCTACAAGGCCGACATCCTGGCCAAGGACATGCGGTGGTACGAGACGAACGTCATGGGCACCGGGCCCTTCCTGTTCGTCGAGCACGCGAAGGGCTCGCACTGGATCGGCAAGAAGAACCCCAACTACTGGGACAAGGGGAAGCCGTACCTCGACGGCTATCGCGCCATCTTCATCCGCGACTCGGCGGCCCAGGTGGCGGCGGTCCGTGCCGAGCGGGCCCACATCCAGTTCCGTGGCTTTTCGCCCGCCGAGCGCGACACGCTGGTCGCGGCGATGGGCAACAAGGTCACGGTTCAGGAGAGCGCCTGGGACTGCATGCTCTACGTCACGATAAACCACGAGAAGAAGCCGTTCGACGACAAGCGCGTGCGCCAGGCCTTGACCCTGGCCATCGACCGGCACCAGGGGTCTCAAGCGCTGTCGAAGATCGCGATCGTGAAGACCGTCGCCGGCGTCCAGGTGCCGGGCACGCCGTACGCGACGCCACCGGACGAGCTGGAGAAGCTCGCGGGGTACTCCCGCGACATCAAGAAGTCCCGCGCCGAGGCCCGGCGCCTCCTCCGCGAGGCCGGCGTGCCCGACGGGTTCGTGTTCACCTTCAAGAACCGCAGTGTGCCGATGCCGTACGAGCCGCTGGGCATCTGGCTGATCGACCAGTGGCGCCAGGTGGGGCTCAACGTCAAGCAGGAAGTGCTGGAGAGCGCGACCTGGTTCGCCGACCTCCGGAGCGGGAACTTCGAGCTCTCCATGGACGGCCAGTGCGGGTACATGGTGGAGCCCGACCTCGACCTCTACAAGTTCCTGAGCGGTCCCACCGCGGCCGACCCCAAGGCGCTCAACGACGCCAATTACTGGCGACAGAAGGATCCCGTCCTCGATGGGCTCTACGACAAGCAGCGGCAGGCCCACGACCCCGAGGAGCGGAAGAAGGTCATCCGTGAGTTCGAGCGGCGGCTGTTCGACGAGGAAGCGCACATCATTTCAACGCTCCAGTGGCACCGTGTCGTCCCGCACAGCTCGAAGGTGAAGGGCTGGACGATCACGCCCAGCCATTACCTCAACAACCAGCTCGATACAGTCTGGTTGACAGAGTAACTCCCAAGAGGGGGGTAGCCGGGTATGGTGAGGTCTCTTCCGCGTATGGCCTGGACGCCCCTGCTGCTTGCCGCCGTCGTGCTCGTCGCCAGTCCGGTGGCGGCCCAGGAGAAGCCGCGGTACGGGGGCGAGCTCGTGTTCGTCGTGCCCTCCGAGCTGCCGTCGTACGACGGTCACCGCGAAGGGACCTTCGGGGTGGTGCACCCGATGGCTCCCCACTACAACACCCTCCTCCGGGTCGACCCCAACGACCGGACGGGGACGAAGATCGTGGCCGACCTGGCGGAGTCGTGGGCGGTCTCTCCCGATGGGCGGGTCTACACGCTGAAGCTCCGCCGGGGGGTCAAGTTCCACGACGGCGCCGAGATGACCTCGCGCGACGTCAAGGCCTCCTATGACAAGATCGTCTTCCCGCCGGAGGGCGTCGGGTCGCAGCGCAAGGGGCAGTACACCAACGTCGAGGCGATCCAGGCGCCCGATCCCTCCACGATCGTCTTCCGACTCAAGTGGGCGCAGGGGTCGTTCCTGTCATTGCTGGCCTCGCCGTATAGCTGGATCTACAAGGCCGACATCCTGGCCAAGGACGTCCGGTGGTACGAGAAGAACGTGATGGGCACCGGGCCCTTCCTCTTCGTGGAGCACGTCAAGGGCTCGCACTGGGTCGGCAAGAAGAATCCCAACTACTGGGACAAGGGCAAGCCCTACCTCGACGGCTATCGCGCCATCTTCATGAAGGACGCGGCGCCGCAGGTGGCGGCGCTGCGCGGGGAGCGCGCGCACATTCAGTTCCGGGGTTTCGCGCCGTCCGAGCGTGACAGCCTGGTGAGCGCGCTGGGCCGTAGGATCGTCGTGCAGGAGAGCCCGTGGGACTGCGCGGCCTGGGTCGTGATGAACCAGGACAAGAAGCCCTGGAACGACCGGCGCGTTCGGCGCGCGCTCACCCTCGCGCTGGACCGGCATCAGGCCTCCCAGGCCCTGTCGCGGATCGCCGTCGTGAAAGACGTGGCCGGCGTGCAGGTCCCGGGCACCCCCTACGCGACCCCGCCGGCGGAGCTGGAGAAGCTGGCGGGCTACAGCCGGGACATCAGGAAGTCGCGCGAGGAGGCCAGGCGGCTGCTGAGGGAGGCCGGTGTCCCCGACGGCTTCACCTTCACCTTCATGAACCGTGGGGTCCCGATGCCCTACGAGCCCGTCGGGGTCTGGCTCATCGATCAGTGGCGCCAGATCGGCCTCAACGCCACCCAGCAGGTGAACGAGTCCGCCAAGCACGTGGGAGAGCTGCGGGGCGGCAACTTCGAGGTGTCGATGGACGCGCAGTGCGGCTACGCCGTCGAGCCGGACCTCGACCTGCACAAGTTCCAGTCGACGGGGATCAGCCACAACAACTTCGGCCGGTACACGGACAAGGTGCTCGACGATCTCTACCAGAAGCAGAGTCGCGCCCTGGACCCGGAAGAGCGCAAGAAGTACGTCCGGGAGTTCGAGCGCCGGCTGCTGGACGAGGAGGCGCACCAGTTCGTGACGCTGCAGTGGCATCGCATCGTCCCCCACAGCGCCAAGGTCCGGGGCTGGACGATCACGCCCAGTCACTACCTCAACCAGCAGCTCGACGTCGTCTGGCTGGCGGAGTGACCGGGCGTGGGCAAGTACATCGTCAAGCGCGTGCTGCTGATGGTCCCGACGCTGCTCGGGGTCGCCGTCCTCATCTTCTTCCTCATGCGGGTGGTGCCCGGCGACATCGTGGAGCTGCGCTTCGCGGGCGAGAGCGCCTTCGCCCAGAAAGAGAATCTCGACAAGGAGCGCGTCCGCCTCGGCCTGGACCAGCCGCTCTTGACGCAGTTCATCCGGTGGATGTCGGGCATCGTCCAGTTCGACTTCGGCACCTCGATGTGGACGGGCGCGCCCATCATCGAGGAGATCAAGCTGCGTTTCACGCTCAGCATGCAGCTCGCCATCATGGCCACGATCGTGGCCGTGGTGCTGGCCATCCCGCTGGGCGTGCTCGCCGCCATCAAGCAGGACACGTGGATCGACTACACGGTGCGGATCTTCTCGATCGCTGGGCTGGCCACGCCGTCGTTCTGGCTCGGTATCGTCTTCATCCTGCTGTTGCTCATCGTCTTCAAGTGGCTGCCCCCCATGGTCTACACGCCGTTCTGGGTCAGTCCCGTCCAGAACCTGGCCCAGCTCATCTGGCCCGCGCTGGCCGTGGGGTACCGGTACTCGGCCGTGGCGACGCGAATGACGCGCTCGGCGATGCTGGAAGTGTTGCGGGAGGACTACATCCGGACGGCGCGCGCCAAGGGCCTCTGGCAAAACCTGATCCTGTCGCGTCACGCGCTCAAGAACGCGATGCTGCCGGTCCTGACGGTGATCGCCCTCGAGTTCGCCTTCCTCATGGGCGGGCTCGTCGTCACCGAGCAGGTCTTCAACCTGAACGGGCTCGGCATGCTGTTCGTCGAATCCGTCGCCCACCGTGACTACACGCTCACGCAGGCCCTCGTCATGCTGGTGGCCTTCATGTTCATCTTCGTCAACTTCCTGGTCGACCTCGCGTACGCGTGGCTCGATCCACGTATCCGGTTCAGGTGAGCGCGATGGCCATTGGACGTCCCGCCGAAAGCATCGCCGAGATCCCGACCGCCGAGTCGACCGCCGCGCGCTGGTTCCGCATCGTCCGGCAGTTTTGCCGCCAGCGCCCGCTCGGCGCCATCGGCGCCGTGATCGTGCTGATCAACCTCGTGGTCGCCGTCGGCGCCAACGTGATGGCGCCGTACGATCCGCTCGCCACCGACTACGGGGCCATGCTGGCCGCACCGAACCGCGCGCACTGGCTCGGCACGGACGCCTTCGGGCGTGACGTGCTCTCGCGTTTGCTCTACGGCTCGCGCACGGCGATGCTCGTCGGCTTCGCGTGCGCGTTCTGGGGCGCGACGGTCGGCGCCGTGATCGGCGTGGCCAGCGCCTACTTCGCCGGCAAGGTCGATCTGATCGTGCAGCGGGTGATGGACATCTTCCTGGCCTTCCCGCTGATCATCCTCGCGCTGGCCATCGTTTCCATCTTCGGCACCGGCATCGGCAACGTGATCCTCGCCATCACGATTCCGATGATCCCGCGCGCGGCCCTGGTGGCGCGCTCGAGCGCGCTGGCCATCCGCGAGATGCCGTACATCGACGCGGCGCGCGCCGCCGGCTTCCGGCACAAGCGCATCATCCTGCGGCACATGCTGCCCAACGTCATGGCCTCGTACCTGATCATGCTGACGGCCTACCTGGGGCAGGCGATCCTGCTCGAGGCGTCGCTGTCGTTCCTCGGCCTGGGCGTGGCGGAGCCGACGGCGGCGTGGGGGCTGATGCTGCGTGGCGCGGCCGTCCAGTTCGCCGAATCCGCGCCGTGGATGGCCATCTTCCCTGGGCTCGCCATCAGCCTGGCCGTCTTCGCGTTCAACCTGTTCGGCGATTCGCTCCGGGACGCGCTCGATCCGCGGCTGCGCACGCAATAGGGCGTCGTAAGTCCCCGGTTTGCTTGACAGCCTGAATGGATTCGGTTACAAGGATTAGCGGTCCGACCGCGAATCCCGACACACGATATCGCACCCGACAAGGGGGAGTTGAATGCCGTACATCATCGCCGAGCCGTGCATCAACGTGAAGGACAAGGCCTGTGTCGAGGTCTGCCCCGTGGACTGCATCTATGAGGGCAAGGACATGCTCTACATCCACCCGGATGAGTGCATCGACTGCGGCGCCTGCGAGCCGGTCTGCCCGGTGAAGGCGATCTTCACGGACGACGAGACGCCCGACCAGTGGAAGAACTTCATCGAGCTCAACAAGCAGTTCTTCAAGGACAACCCTGGGGTCCAGCCGGCCACGAAGTCCTGAGTCGTCGCCGGCGGCGCTCATGAGCGATGAAGGGCCCGGCCGCCGGGCCCTTTGCTTTTTGCACATCGATCGGGGCAGCACGCCCGTCGGGCTGGGCGCCGTGCGCGCGCGCGTCAGCGTCGCGTCACGGAAAATCCCACCGTTCGTGTCGGGGAGATCCCGCATCGCGTCTGGCACACCCGTTGCCTTTTGCGCCGGGCATGGACGTGCTCACCGGATCGTTGCCGCCCACCGCGCCCACGCCATCGACGGCGCCGCCGCCGGCATTGGACAAGCCGGTCGGCTACCACGGCGCTGTCTCGCAGTTCAAGCGCCGGCTCATCGAAGCCACACTGCACCAGGTGCGCGGCAACCGGACGCACGCCGCGCGCGCGCTCGGGCTGCAGCGCACGTATCTGCTCCGCCTCATTCGCGACCTCGGCGTCGCCGCGCCGCCCGTCCCGCCCCGCCGCCGGGCCAGCTGAGCGGATCACCGCGGCCGCGCGCGGTCGAGCCGCCGCGCCCATCCGCGGAAAGGCCACCGCGCCGACGCGCGGCAGGGAATTCAAGGAGCGTGTGGGGGGAAATTCGAGGAACGCCCCGGCTTCGCCGGCGCGCTCCGAGCGTGGGGGGGTATGGGGGGCCATTTCGGGGCCCCCCATGTACTCATTGACGTGGAGGGCTCCGGCCGGCACTCTCACAATCTGGCATGCGTGACGTCTGGATCGCGGGCGCGGGCATGACGCGGATCGGCCGCCGGCCGGAGTCGCTGCAAGACCTCATGGCCGAAGCGGCGCACGCCGCGCTGGCCGCGGCCGGCCGCGAGGCGCCCGACGCCATCGTGGTCGCCGTCATGAATCCGGAAGAGTTCGTGGGCGAAGGCAACTTCGCGTCGAACGTCGCGAGCCACATGGGCTTCGCCGAGGTCCCGGCGCTGCGGATCGAGACCGCCACGTCGTCGGGCGCGGCCGCGTTCTACGCGGGATTCGCCGAGATCGCGGCCGGCCTGCAGCCGACCGTGCTCGTCGTGGGCGGCGAGAAGATGACGCACCTGCCGACGCCGCGCGTGTCCGAGATCATCGGCCGGTCGATCGATCCCCACGAGCGCTCGTACGGCGCCACCATGCCCGCGCTGGCCGCGCTCGTCACGCGCGCGCTGCTCGCCCGACAGGGGGTCAGCCTCCGCGAGATCGCCCAGGTCCCGGTGAAGAACCACGCGAACGCGGTCCACAATCCCTATGCCCACTTCCGCGAGCCGGTGACGGTGGAGGCGGTGCTGGACAGCCGCATGGTCGCCGATCCGCTGCGCCTGTTCCATTGCTGTCCGATCTCCGACGGCGCTGCCGCCGTCGTCCTCACCGCCGAGCGCACGCCCGTGCGCGTGGCCGGCGTGGGGCAGGGGATGGACACCCTCGCCATCCGGCACCGCCGCGAGCTCACCAGCTTTCGGGCGACCCAGGCCGCCGCGCGCCGGGCGTACGCGATGGCCGGCTTCGGCCCCGAGCGCGTCGACTTCGCCGAGCTGCACGACGCCTTCGCGCCGTTCGAGCTGATCGCGCTGGAAGACCTGGGCCTGGTGCCGGCCGGCAAGGCCGGACGCGTGACCCTGGGCGGTGACACGGCGCTGGACGGCCGGCTGCCCATCAACCCCTCGGGCGGCCTCAAGGCCCGCGGGCACCCGCTGGCCGCCACGGGGCTCGCGCAGATCGTCGAGTGCGTGTGGCAGCTCCAGGGCCAGGCGGAAGGCCGGCAGGTGGAGGGCCGCGTCGCGCTGGCCCACTCCATCGGCGGGCTGGCCACGAACAACTGGGTGGCGCTGCTCGAGAGCGCATGAGCCTGTCCGAACCGCCATGCGTTCCCTGAACACGGCATGATCGAGACCATCCAGGCTTCGCGCTGTCCGCGATGCCTGATGATCGCGGCGCCGCCGGCGCGGTTCTGCCCGCATCATCCGATCGCCATGGAGCCGCACACGCTGCCGGGAGTCGGCAAGATCATATCGTTCACCACGCTGCACGCAGCACCGGAGGGCTTCAGGTCGCCGCTGCACATCGCCATCGTCGAGCTCGACGGCGGGGCCCGCTTCGTCTGCCACGGACCCGCGACCGAGGGGGTACGCATCGGCTCCATCGTGGCCATCGAGGCCATCGACGACGTCTACTACTTCTCGCACCTGGGGACGCTCGATCGCGCCCGTATCTTCTGGCGCCGCGCCGGTCGCGCCGGTGACCGCGTGGATGCCATCACCCGGAGCGTCGTGAAGCGTGTCTGGAAAGGACTGTCGCGTGCCGAGAATTAAGCCCCTCGACGGTGTCCGCGTGCTCGATCTCACCCGCGTGCTGGCCGGTCCCTTCGGCGCCATGATGCTCGGCGACATGGGAGCGGACGTCATCAAGGTGGAGGAGCCCGGCAAGGGCGACGACACCCGGCGGTGGCCGCCCTTCAAGGCGGGCGAGGCCACCTACTTCATGTCGGTCAACCGCAACAAGCGCAGCATCACGCTCAACCTCAAGGCCCCGGCCGGCGTGGCCATCCTCAAGCGTCTGGCCGCCAAGAGCGACGTGGTGATGGAGAACTTCCGCACGGGCACCATGGACAAGCTCGGGCTCGGCTACAAGGCGTTGTCGCGCGTCAATCCGCGGCTCGTGTACTGCTGCATCTCGGGCTTCGGCGAATCGGGGCCCGAGGCCCACCGCGGCGGTTATGACCTCATCGTGCAGGGCGAGTCCGGGGTCATGGACCTGACCGGATTTTCCGACGGGCCCCCGGTGAAGGTCGGCAACTCCATCGGCGATCTGGTGGCGGGGATGTCCGCCGCCAACGGCATCGCGCTCGCGCTGCTGGCCCGCACCCGTACGCGCCGCGGCCAGAAGGTCGAGGTGTCGATGCTGGACGTCATGGCCTCGCTGCTGACGTACCAGGCCGGCATCTACTTCAACACCGGCGCGCGGCCCGGCCGCCGGGGCAACGCGCACCCGTCGATCGTCCCCTACGAGGTGTTCAAGGCGGCCGACGCCTACGTGACCCTCGGGGTCGCCAACAACTCGCTGTGGAAGCAGTGCTGCGCGGCGCTCGATCGCACGGATCTCGTGACCGATCCGCGCTTCGCGACGGAGGCCACGCGCGTCGACAACCGCGACGTCCTGGTGCCGCTGCTCAACGAGATTCTCGGCGCCCGCCCGGCCGACGACTGGCTCAAGCGCCTCGATGCCGCCGGCGTCCCCGCCGGCCGCATCAAGACCGTGGCCGAAGTGTGCGAGAGCGAGCACCTGAAGGCGCGCGGCATGATCGTCCCGCTGCGCCACTCCAAGGCCGGCTCCGTCACGGTCATGGGCGTGCCGGTGAAGCTGCACGCCACGCCCGGCAAGGCGGCCACCGCGCCGCCGCTGCTGGGACAGCACACCGCCGCCGTCTTGAAGTCGGTGCTCGGGATGAAGCCCGCGCAGATCGCGACCCTCCGTCGCGACGGGGTGGTGTGAGTCGATGTAGGATAGGCGCCGCAGCGGAGAGCGCCACCGCAGCGACGCGGAGAGGAGACCACCCGTGCCCGAATCCATTCCGGCCCCACTGATCATCGACACGCTCAAGGACACGTTCAAGGAGGCGCGGGCGGCGCTCGCCGCCGAGGGCCACCGCAATTCCCCGCCGTACCTCGGCTGGATCCTCAGCGTGCCCGACACGCACCAGAAGAGCGTGCTCGCGGCCCTCGACAAGGAAGACTCGATCCGGGTGTTGACGTGCTCCACCGAGGACGAGGCCAACGCGATCGCCGCCGGCCTGTACATCGGCGGCGAGCCTGTGGTGGTGATGATCCAGCACGCCGGCCTCTACGCCTCGGTGAACACGCTGCGCGGCGTGTCCATGGACGGCAAGGTCCCGGTCTGCTACCTGGTCGGCCTGCTCAGCCGCGAGAAGGACAAGGACCCGAGCGAATCTCGGCACTCGATGGTCCGCTTCGCCGAGCCGCTGCTCGACACGTTCGGCGTCCCCCACGCGCGGCTCGAAGGGCCCGACGACGTGCACCTCATCCCGGAGTACTACCGTCTGAGCCGCGAGCGGCGCGGACCGGCCGTCCTGCTGGTCGGGTTGGAGACGATCTGATGGCCATGAAGCCGGAAGACATCCTGCGCGCGATTGCGGCGGCCCGCGGCGACGCGGTCTGCGTCCCGACCATGACCACGTCGCCCGCCTGGCGCGACATCGCGCCCAACGACCTCTCCGTGGGGTGCGTCGGGTTCATGGGCGGCGCCTCGTCCATCGGTCTCGGCATCGCGCTGGCGCGCCCCGACCGCCGCGTCATCGTGTTCGACGGCGACGGCTCGCTCCTGATGCAGCTCGGCTCGCTGGCCACGGTTGCCGGCTCGCGAGCGCGCAATTTCGTCCATCTCCTGTTCAAGAACGGCGTCTATCACACCTCGGGCGCGCAGGAGACGCCGGGCGGGCTCACCGTCGATTTCGCGATGATGGCGCGCGCCGCCGGCTACCGGCAGACCTTCACCATCGCGGACTTCGCCGAATTCCAGCGCCGGTTGCCCGGCCTGTTGAAGAATGACGGTCCGATCTTCGCCGAGCTCATCACCGGACTCGCCGACCAGACGCCGATGACGTCGCCCCGCGGCACCCCGTTCCCCCAGCAGATCGAGGACCTTCGCACGCGCCTGAAGGGTTGACGGGTGGACCGATCGTGACCGCGAGCGGTCTCGTCTTCATCGGCGCGCAGCACGTTGCAGTACGACCAGAGCTTTTGGACGATACGGTTGGAGACGTCGGTCACGGCAGGGACACGACCTCGACCTGGACCCCGCGCGCGCGGGCCCCGTGCACGATCCGTTCGAGGTGCGCGACTGTCGCGTCTTCGAACCAGGGCTCGCCGCACTGGTCGCAGACTTTGGCTTCGACATTGCGCACCACCACGACGGTGGTGCCGAGATCGACGGAATGGCTGACGCGCCCGGCGCGGCGCTTGCCACCGCACAGGGCACAGAGCCCAGAGGGATACGAACGCTTCATGGTGTTCTCCTCGTCCGCCAGTCCGGCTCGAACTCGTCCGGGCTGGGCTCGTCACGGTGACGATATGGTCTTCCGTGGAGGATCTGGGCGGAACCATTGCGCATATCAGATCCCCATGATTCGTCGGCACTCACAGTTGCCAGCCAACCTCGCGAAGGAAGCCGAACCAGTCGAGACAGGCTAGCCCCGTAGTGCGCGCCGGTCCGTCCCGTACCCCTGCACGACTTCCGGCGCCTTCCTGCTGGCACGCCGGCCGAGCCGTCCGCCGAGCTGCTCCTGCAGGTACGGCGCGCGCGCTGCCGGCGAACCGTGGCGGTCGCCCTGACGAGCGAGCTCGGGCGCGAGGTCCCGGAGTTCCCATTGCGGGCGACCCTTGATGCGGACGCGGAGGTGGTCGCCGCGCGCGCCAGGTCATGGCTCGGTGTTCTTGCCGACGAGCCGAGGCGGTGGACCGGTGACCACGGCCCACTCAATGCGTGGATCGCCGCGTTCGAAGCGCGCGTCTGCGATCGGATACGTTCGAGGAGAGCGCTTGCTGGCTCATCGCTGGTATCCTGGTCGGCGAGCTTGCCCGCGGTCACAGCCGCCTGGGGGCGCGGCTTGGGGACCACGTGGTGGCGTTCGCGCCGCCGGGCTCGCGGTGAGGTCAGCGGGAAGGGCTGGTGGCTGCTTCCTGGCGGCGGCGGGTCGCCGCTACCCGCTCGAAGGCGGCCCGGAGCCCCGGCACGGCGGTCAGGACGTGGTCGAACTGCTGGCGGCCGAGCGTCAGCATCAGCGACGGGGCGCGGGTCACGACGGACGCGCTGCGTGGCACGTCCTCGAGCAGCGCGATCTCGCCGAAGACGTCACCATCTTCGAGCACCGAAATGCGCTGCTCCGCGCCGTCCGCGCCCCGCTTCAGCACTTCCACCGAGCCGCGCACGATGATGTAGAGCTTGTCGCCCGGGTCGCCCTCCTCGATGATTCGCTTGCCTTCCGGGTACCGTTCGGTGACGAAGCGGTCGGC
>JBGPXN010000206.1:0-7774 GCA_041492755.1 Methylomirabilia bacterium
AGGTGCGAGGTGGATCGAGCGCGCGAACGCGCGGCATGACCTCACGGGCGAAGTGCTCCATGGAGCTATGGCCACTTCGTTGAGCTCGTAGTGCTTGCCCTTGAACGTGACGGGCTCCCCCGTCCACAGGCTCCGGATGATCTCGAGGCACTCGCGCCCCTTCTCGCGGCTGACGTCGGGAGACACGTTGAAGCCCTTGAACTCGTCCAGGCGGTACCCGCTGCCGACGCCGAACTCCAGGCGACCGCCGCTCAGGATGTCGACGGTCGCCGCGTCCTCGGCCAGGCGAATCGGGTCCCAGAACGGCAGGACGAACACGGTGGAGCCCATGCGCACGCGCCGGGTGCGCATGGCCACCGCTGCCAGCCACGCCGTGAGACCCGAGTTGAGACCGTGCAGGGCAAAGTGATGCTCGGTGAACCAGACGGCGTCGAAGCCCAGCGCCTCCGCGGCCTCCACCTCCGCGAGCGCGTCCAGGAAGCACTGCTCCTGGCTCTTGCCGGGCAGCCACGGGATGCCGGTCGCTACGCCGAGTCGCATGGGGTTTTCCTCCCGATCCTACTGTGGGGCCAGCGCGGGCGGCACGGCCGAGATGGGCCGCCTACGCGTTCTTGACCCTATGTGCTACATGTAGCACTATCGCATCATGCGTACCGCCGGAGTCCGGGAGGCTCGCCAGAACCTGTCGGCCCTCCTCGACGAGGTCAAGAAGGGCCGCGAGATCGTGATCACGGAGCGCGGGCGTCCCGTGGCGAAGCTGGTGCCGCCGGATCGCCCGCGCGGCGGAGGCGTCCCAAACCTCGCGGCGTTTCGCCGGAAGATGCCGGTCCTCGATCCCCCGCTCTCCACGACGATCGAAGAGGAACGCGAGGATCGCTTCTAGCAAGCTGGGGGGCCCCGACATGGCCCCCCAGACCCCCCCAGCGCTCGGAGCGCCCCGGGGAACCCGGAGCGCCCCTCGATCTCCGTTATTCCGACACGCTTCCAGGCGGCGCGCGCCAGCGCGGCTTCGCGAGTCGGGCGGCGTCTACGGGGCCGGGCTGGCCGGCCCGATCTATTGCGACACGAGCGCGCTGCTCAAGCTCTACTTGCCCGAGCCCGGCAGCGACGAGTTCAACCGGACCGTGGAGGGACGAGACGATCTCCTCGTGTCCGATCTGGCAGTGACCGAGGCCGTCTCCGCGCTGTCGCGCCGACTTCGCGAGGGCACGATCACGCGAGAAGTTGCGCGCCGCGTGCAGCATGCCATTGTCGGGGCCCTCGACAACGGCGTGTACCAACGCGTCGAGCTGACCCGCGACGTCCACCGCCGGGCGGAGCATTTTCTGCTGAGCCTGATGGCGACGCCGTTGCGGGCGGCCGACGCCCTTCACCTGGCGCTGGCAACGTCCGCTCGCGCGGCGTCGATGGCATCGTTCGACACCCGGCTCGGCGCCGCCGCCCGAGCGGTTGGCCTCACCACATACCCTGGGTTGTAAGCCACGCAGACGGACCATCCTTCGCGACCAGATTTGCGTCGGCAATCCAACCTCGATCGCTCGCTCGCGGGCGGGATGGATATCGGGGAACCCCGGCGCTGCTCGTCTAAGACGGGGCGCGCCTGCTCGGGCTCGTCGAGGAGCTGGTGGACGCGGAGCCCGCGGGGGACCTGACGCTCAAAGGCTTGCGCGCCCGGTGCCCACGTTCAGCGTGCGCGCGCTGCGCGAGGGCTGATCTCCGACGACGGCGTGAGCGCCTTGAGCCACACGACGACCGCCATCGCCCCCGGGTCCGGGTAGCCGATGGCACGCTCGCCGAGGTAGCTCGATCGCCCACGCCGGGGCACGAGGTGCGCGGTCGCGGCGGCGCCCTTCTCGGCCGCCTCGATGCATCGCTGCAGCGCCTCGCCAAGGCCCGCGCCGGAACGCGCGGCCGTCTCCAGAGCTTCGGCGGCGGGAATCAGCGCATCGAGCATCGTGCAGTCGCCCCGCCTGGCATCCCCCACCTCGGCAATGCCGTCGCCCGCCGCGCGCAGGGCGGCGGCCAGGCGGCCCAGCGAGGCGTCGCCCGCGCGCTCGAACACGACGGCAGCGCGCAACAGCGCGATGGCGTACAGCGGACCCGACGTGCCGCCGAGCGCGCGACGCAGCGTGGCCGACAACGCACGCAGCGTGGCGGCCGGGTCGTGCAGGGGGTACTGCGCCAGATCGCGCTCCACCGCGCGCGCACCGCGGGCCAGGCTGATGCCGAGGTCGCCATCGCCGACCGCCTGGTCGAGGCGCGTCAGCTCGTCCTCGGCGGCGCTCAGCGCGGCACACACCGACCGCAAGGTCGACGCCAGTGGATGATCGATGGCGCGTGCCGCCGGTCCGGCGGACGGCCCGGTGGCATCACCCGGTGCCGGCAGCCGCGCCGGCTGACGCGCCACACGGCCGACGTGAGCCGCCGGCCACGCCGGCGCCCGCGTCGGCGCATCGAGGCGAGCCAGACGCTCGTCGTCGAGCGCCATCAGCGACAGCGACACGCCCGCCATCTCCAGCGCGGTGAGAAAGCTCCCGGTCCACGCGCGCTCGACGATCAGGCCTCGGGCGGCCAGTTGGCCGAGCGCAGCACCGGTCACGATGGACAGCTCGAGGCTCGGGGTACCGCCGAGGTTGTTGACGAGCAGCGCCACGCGATCGCCGGCGCGGAGGCGGCGGTCGTCGATGATCGCGCTCAGCATCTGCTCGACGAGGTCGTCGGCACGGCCGATGCGCGCGCGCCGCACGCCCGCCTCGCCGTGGATGCCCAGCCCCAGCTCGATCTCGTCGGGCCCCAGCTCGAATCCGGGCCGGCCCGCCGCCGGCACCGTGCACGGCGTCAAGGCCACCCCCATGGTGCCGACACTGGCGATGGCATCCAGCGCGGCCTGCCGCACCCCCGCCAGGGGCAACCCGGCGGCCGCCGCCGCACCGGCCACCTTGTGCACGAGCACCGTGCCCGCGAGCCCGCGCCGCCCGGCGTGCCGATCGCTCGCGGCCAGGGCCACATCGTCGGCGACCACGACCATCTCGACCGCGATGCCCTCGGTGCGCGCGATCTCGGCGGCCAGCCCGAAATTGAGCCGGTCGCCCGTGTAGTTCTTGACGATCAGCAGCACGCCACCCGGCCCCGCCACGGAGCGGATCGCCGCGAGCACGGCATCGGTGCTGGGCGAGGTGAACACGTCGCCCGCGACCGCCGCGGTCAGCATGCCGGGGCCGACATAGCCCGCGTGGGCTGGCTCGTGCCCGGCGCCACCGCCGGAAACCAGCGCTACCTCACCGCGTGCCGTGAGCGCTTCCACATCGGCGCGCACGGCGATCTGCTCGCCATCGACCAGGGCGATGCCGGGATACAACCGGGCTACACCGGCGAGCATTTCCGGCACCACGGCGTGCACGTCATTGATGAGCTTCTTCATGTGCGGGCGGTCAGAGAGTTCGAAGGTCGACGATCGAGACGTCGAGCCTCCGCGTGGACAGCCTGCGCAGGAGGCGATGATCGGCGGTGACGAAGGTCGCCTGCTCCCGTTCCGCGAGCGCGAGGTACACGCAGTCGTAGACCGGATGATCCAGGCGTCGCGCCACGTCCATCGCGCGCGGTAACAGCGGACCGGTGGGGCGTAGATCGATCCCGCTTCGTCTCACGAGGTCGAAGGCGGCGTCGGCCTCGCGAGGGGAGATCTCCTTGGCCGCGGTCTTCCTCCAGAGCGCGTTCGCGACTTCGATGAGCAGCAGATCCGGCGCGAGGACGTCGTCCTCACCATCGCGTACGCGATCGGCCTTGTCGCTCAGCACCTCGGGGATGACCCACTTGACGGCGACACTGGCATCGACCACCCAGCTCACCGATCGCGGTCCTTCCGGATCAGCCTCGTGCTGTCGCTATGCCGGCGTTCCGCCAGCTTCCGGCGGAACGCCGCCGCCCGCTCGCCGAAGCCAGTACGATCCGCACGCGCTGCGTCGATCAGGATCGTCCTCAGCTCCCGCTCGAGCGAGACACCCTTGCGGGCGGCGCGCGACTTCAAGCGACGCATCGCGTCCTCATCGATGTTTCGGATCACGACCTGAGCCACGCGGCCATCCTCCCGGGTGATATCGTGATGATATCATGCGAGCGAGCAGCCGCCGCCACCGGCAGCTTGCCGCCTCGGCTACCGCCTGGTCAATGTCCAATCGCTGATACACCTCCATGAGCGTGCCCTGCGGCCCCAGCGACGGGCTGCCGGGATGATGCTGACGGCGAAGCGTTTCGGCGAGGTGTCGATCTACCGGGCGGCGTCGCCGCTGGCCGATGCCGCTGCTGTTTCCGGTCTCGTCTCCGCAACCAGCGGGTTCAGACCCATCGTAACGGGCACGAAGGGTAAACCGGCACCGCGAGTCGAGATTCGACTCCACGAAAAAGACCAATGTCGGCCTGAAGAGGACTGAAAACATGCGCAAGCTCGAGGACAAAGTGGCGATCGTCACCGGCGCATCGAAGGGTATCGGCGCCTCGATTGCCAGGCATCTTGCGGATGAGGGCGCGGCCGTTGTCGTCAACTACGCCTCCAGCAAGGCGGGCGCGGATCGCGTGGTCGCCGAGATCACACGCAACGGCGGCAAGGCCGTGAGCTCAGCCGTCGGCCGCGACTTCGGCCAGCACCTCGTCGAGGACCGGCGCCAGCTCGGTGACGACTGCCTCGAGCGAGAACACGTCGTCGATCTGTCCGGCCAGCGACGGCCGGGCGGCGATAGCGACGTCCTTGAGGTGCCGGTGCTCTCTGACCGCGAGGGCGGACCAGTCGTCGACGAGCGCAAGCGCGCTGGCGCGATCGGTGTCGCGGACGATCAGGCGGGCCAGGCGCTCCGAGAACACGAGGCCCTGGAGCAACTCTAGATTCGCCTTCATCCGCTCGGCATTCACCACGAGACCCGCCGCGATCCGCTCGAGCGCATCGAGCGCACTGCCGGCGGCGTCCACCAGCTCGGGAATGGTCACCAGCTCGGCCTGCCAGCCGCCGAGCGCGCGCTCGTGCTCGCCGAGCGCGCCGGAGAGCAGTGTCGCCATCAGACCGGGCGCGCGGACGGCAGCGGCCAGAGCCTGGAGACAGGCCACGGGGTTGCGCTTGTGGGGCATGGCGCTGGAACCGCCCACGCCCTTCGTCGGCGGCGACTCCAGCATCTCGCCGACCTCGGCCTGCGAGAGCAACGCGACGTCGCGCGCGATCTTGCCCACCGTCGCCGTGACGATCGCCAGCTCGGCCATCAAGCGCAGCAGCTCGTCGCGGTGATCGTGCCACGCGCGCGCCTCGCCCAGGCTCAGGCGCTCGGCCACGCCGCGGCGCACGGCAACGCGCTTGCCGCCGAGGGCGTCCAGCGTGCCGACGGCCCCGCCGAGCTGAACGCACAACGCTCGGTCGCGCGCGTCGGCGAGGCGAAGCCGGCAGCGATGGAGTGCCGCCGCCCAGCGCGCGATCTTCAGCCCGGCCGTGATCGGCGTGGCGGGTTGCATGAGCGTCCGGCCGAGCATCACGACGCCGGCATGAAGCCGCGCGTGACCGGCCAGGCGCCTCACCGAGGTGGCGAGGACGCCGTCGGCGTCGGCGAGGCACGGCTTCAGGCACAGGACGAGCGCGGTATCGAGGACATCCTGGCTCGTCGAGCCGTAGTGAACGAAGGCCGCCGCGCGCGCGTCCGCGCGAGCGACGTGCTCGGTGAGCGCCTTGACCAGCGGAACCGCCAGCGAGCCCGAACGCTTGCCCTCGCTGGCCAGCGCCTCGGGCGGCGGGTGAAGATCCGTGCAGGCCGCAGCGATGACCCGCGCGGCCTCCGGGGGAATGACGCTGGCGTCGCCTTCGGCGCCCGCGAGCGCGCGCTCGAAGTCGAGCATCGCCCGCACGAACGCCTCGGCGGACAGCGCCTGGACGAACGCATCGCGCGCGAAGCTCCGACCGACGAGGTTCACGGCTGCGGGCGCTCGCGCGCTAGAACTCGATGAACACCGTTTCGCCGGCTCCCCGCAGCCGAACGTCCCACCGATAGATCTTCGGATCGGCGGGATCACGCGCTGCGATCAGAGTCCGGAGCCGGTCGGGAACGCCGATGGCGCGAGCCAGGGGATCGTCCTTGACCGCGTCGAGCGGGGCGAGGAACACGCGGGTCTGCACGGCCTTCAGGAGCCCGCGCGCGAAGATCGCGACGCTGAGCTGGGGCGCGTAGGTTTCGCCGCCCGGGCCCCTGAACGAGCCGGGCACGACCGTCTCGATCGCATAGCCGCCCTCGGCGCCCGTGGAGACACGGCCGTAGCCGTACGGCCGGGCCCCCTCGCCCCCCGAGGGAAGCCGGCCGGCCGCGTCCGCCTGCCAGGTCTCGAAGAGGGCATCGACGACAGGCGCGCCGGCGCCGTCGAGCACGCGCCCCGTCAGCGTGACACGGTCTCCGTGACCGGCAAACAGGACCTTGCCGCCGTCGCTCCAGATCAACTCCCGCGCGAAGAACGGGCCGACCGTCTGCGAGGGCGTGGGCGATGCCATGGTCACACCCCCATCGGTGTGGCGCGCGGCCCGCGCACCACGATGTCAAACCGGTATCCGAGCGCGACGCTCTCGACGCCGTGCTCGAGGTCGAGGTCCGCGATCAAGAACCGGCGCCCGGCCTCGGGGACACTGTTGAAGATCGGATCGATGGCCAGCAGGGGATCGCCAGGGAAGAACATCTGCGTGATGAGCCGCTGGGCGTACGCGTTGCCGAAGAGCGAGAGGTGGATGTGCGCCGGGCGCCACGCGAAGGCGTGGTTCTGCCACGGGTAGGCGCCGGGCTTGACCGTCACGACCCGGTAGCGGCCTTCGTCGTCCGTGAGCACCTGTCCCTTGCCGAGAAAGTTGGGATCGAGCGGCGCCTCGTGATCGTCCACGGGGTGCGGATACTTCCCCGAAGCATTGGCCTGCCACACCTCGACGAGCGAGCGTCGCACCGGCCGGCCATCCTCGTCGAGCACGCGGCCGACGAGCACCATCTTCTCCCCGAGAGGAGCGCTCTTGCCCCAGGTCGTGAGATCGGCCTCGCTGTCCTTCACGAAGTGCTTCGGGAACGCCGGCCCCGCCGCCTCGAGCGGACTCGGCGCCACACGCACCAGCGGCTGCGCCGGCGCCCGGAGCCGCGTGCTCTTGTAGTCCGGGTACAGGTACGGCGGGTGGGCGTCAGCGGCGAGTGTCTCGACCATCGGCATCTCTCCCCAAGGGATTCGAGCGAACCCAGCAGAGTCTACTCCGCTCTCAGGCCAGCATGTCGTCGTGCATGCGCGGAGCCCAGCCGAAGTCCTCGGTGCGCGGTCGGCGTGTTCACGTCCCGTTGGGTCTGGTGCGGCCACACGAGCGGACCGCTGCTCTTTGTGGAAGAATCGGCCGACCGGTCGAGGCCCGCGGCGGCGCAGGGGGGGACCAGCTTCCGATGAAGACCAGCACCGAGCGCATCCTCACCACGCACGTCGGCAGCATCCCGCGTCCGGAGAGCATACGGACCCTGCTGCGGACCCGCCTGGGAGGCCAGGCCATCGACGAGGCCGAGCTGGCGGCGCGGGCCAGCGACGCGGTGACCGAGGTGGTCCGCCGCCAGGCCGAGGTCGGCCTCGACGTCGTCTCCGACGGCGAGATGAGCAAGACGAGCTTCCTCGCCTACACCGACGACCGGCTCACCGGCTTCGTGACCACCACGGCCGCGACCGACCCGAGCGCCACGCTGACCGGCGCCGGCGGCGCCTGGGCGCGGCGGGTGGACAGCCGCAGGGAGTGGCG
>JBGPXN010000131.1:0-12911 GCA_041492755.1 Methylomirabilia bacterium
CTCCTGCGGGCACGCCGGTGTCATCAACTCGGTTCGACAAGCTCAGAAATCGACCGGCGTCCAGAAGGTTCACGCCGTGGTCGGCGGCTTCCACCTCGCACCGGCGCCCGATGAGATTGTCGCCAAAACGGTAGAGGCCTTCAAGACGATCAACCCCGACTACATCATCCCGATGCATTGCACTGGCGTGAACACCATCATGGCGGTGCACCAGGCGTTACCGAAGAAGCTCGTCATGCCGTCCACGGGAACGCGGGTCATCTTCGGCGTGTAGGGCGGCCGCGCTCGTGCGGTGCTCGGCTAGCGCGACAGGGCGCGAACGAACGCTTGCGGCTCCTCCGGCGTGATCACCCACGGCCGGCCGGCGCCGCGCTCGATCCACACGAATCCGCCCCAGAGCCCCCCGGCTCCGACGCGCATGCACCACCCCACCTGGCGTCGTAGCTCCGGGCTGTCGATCGAACGCACGTCGGAGAGCTCCTCGCGGCGTAGCTGACGGCGCTTGAGCGGCTAGATGATCTCGATCGCGTGGGGATGCACGACGAACCGCGTCGGTCGGATGGCGGTAGGCGGGCTCAGAGCCGCGTGGCTCCGCAAAGTCCATCCACCAGATCTGGCCGCGTCGAATCACCGACGCTTCGGCAAGGTCGCCTTGATGACGCCCTTGCTGCGTCTGCGCACGGCGACCGCGGCCGGATCCTCACCGGGCTGACCAGCTTCGGCGATTGCGCGGTTCCAGGCGTCCGTCGGATCATCCGCGCTGCGATGCCGCGCGAGATACTCGCGCGCGGCGCTCGCGAAGAGCCGACTCCGCGAGAGTTTGAGCCGCCGGCAGCACGCCTCAACTTCACGAAAGAGATCATCGGGGATCGAGAGCGCGGTCTTCATGCCAAAGTAATGACTGGTCATACCTCAGCGTGCCTGGCGGAAGCCCGATCGGGCTCACCCGCTTCGAGGCTGATCGAGATCGAGGGCCAGGTAGTGATCGTCGATGAAGCGCCCCTCCCAGCGAAACGCGCGCGGCTCTCGTCCCCATGGCCGAAACCCCATGGTCTCGTACAGTCGCCGTGCGTGGACGGCGGTGTCGGAAACGCTGAGCTGCACCTGAACCAGTCCCGGCCAATGCTGGGCCTGCTCGATGGCCGCTTCCAGGAGCGCGCGCCCGCTGCCCTTGCTTCGCCCCCGCGGGGCGACGTACACGCCCCAGATGGTCGCCTTGTGACGAAGCTTCACCTTCGATTCGCGAATGAGTCCGACCATCCCGGCGAGGTCGGTGCCGTCGGTTCCCAGGAACAGTCCGAAGACCGCTTGCTCTTGATCGTCGGCAAGGGCCGCTCGAACGAAATCGAGCGAGAGGGCGCGGTCATCCTCGAGGGACGAGGCGAAGGCGAGGGGATCGACCTCCAAAGCTTCGCGACGGAGCAAGACGAGGGCTGGCGTGTCGTCCACGCCGAGGCGCCGGACGCTCCACTCCCTGGTCATGTGTGGGGCCGCCCCTGCGCGAGCCGGGCGCCGGCGAGCACGGTCTTCACGAGGATCCACACGGGGCAACCAGCTCGTCGCGGCGTCATCGGGTCATCAATAGCACGTTCCAGAGCCTGAATCTCGTCGCCTCGGTCTCGAACGTGAAGATCATGGAGGGCGATCCCGACGCCGTTCCGATCCGTGACGAGCTGTTCACCGCGCTGCCGGAGATCACGGACCGCCCCCGCGAGGCCGGGCTCGACTCTCAGCCGCGATCGAGGACGGGCTTCACCTCTTCCGCGAGGATGTCGATGGTCTCCATGATGGCGGGATAGATCGAGTACGAGACTTCCAGCGCGACGTGGCCCACCCCCAGGCGCTGGTACTCGAAGAGCTGCCCCGCGATCTGCTTCATGGTCCCCCGGATCGCGTGCCGGCCGCGCAGCAGCGTTTCGTCCACCGCCCACTCGTGCACGCCGTCGATCAAGATCGGAATGCGGAGCGACCACTCCGGCGCGCCCTCGCGCCCCGCCTCCTTCCAGAACCTCGTCACGGCCTGCTTGCCCTGACGGAACGTGTCGGGCGTGGCCGCGGTCGCGTGCCAGCCGTCTCCGAGGCGCGCCACCCGGCGCAGCGCGCCCTCGCTCATGCCCCCGATCCAGATCGGCGGGCACGGCTTTCGCAGCGGCATCGGCGAGGCCTGCACTCCCGACAGGTGATACCGCGGCGTCTCGACCTCCGGCCGCTCCTGCGTCCACAGCGTCCGCATCAGGGTGAGCGCTTCCTCGCTCCGGCTCACGCGCTCCTTGAAGGGCACGCCGAGCGCCGCGAACTCACCCTCCATCCAGCCGATGGCCGCGCCCACGATGAGGCGGCCGCCCGACAGCACGTCGACGCTCGCCAGCAGCTTTGCGAGGGGGATCGGCGAGCGGTACGGCAGGATGACCACGCTGGTGCCGAGGAACACGCGCTCGGTCACGCCCGCCAGCCACGGCAGCATCGCGAGCGGGTCGAGCATGTCCTCCCGGTAGATGATGTCGACGTCATGCGGAACGATCACGTGGTCAGTGACCCACACCGAGTCCAGGCCCACCTCCTCCACGCGGCGAACGACCGCGAGCATGCGCTCCACCTCGATGGGCCGGCCATAGTGCGGGACGCAGATGCCGAGCTTCACGGTGTTCTCCTTGGTTTCCTCTCGGTCACTCGATCACGCGATCCGCGCGCAGGAGCAATGCTGGGGATACGGTCAGCCCGAGCGCCTTGGCCGTCTTGAGGTTGATGACCAGCTCGAACCGGCTGGCCTGCTCGACCGGACGATCGCCCGGCCTGGCCCCCTTGAGAATAGTGTCCACGTACGTGGCGGCGCGGCGATAGTTGTCGCTGAAGCTCGCCGAGTAGGACACCAATCCCCCGGCTTCCACGAACTCCCGGGCTCCATACATCTGGCGCTCTCGATCCAGAAGGCGCAGCTCTCGGCTCGGACTACGTGCTGCGGCCGTTTGCCTGGCCGGGGCGTCCGTTGCCCCGCGCGCCGAGCTTGCGGTCGATCCGTTCAAGGATCCGCGTGTGCTGATTCAGGGTCTTCACGATCGACAGCCCGACCGTGCGGATGTCCTTGAAGGCTTTCTGGGTCGCTGCTTCACGGCGGGCGGAGTCCTGCCGGAAATCGCGCATGAGCTGTTCGAAGCGCTCGTCGGACTGTAGCTTCTCCTGCCGCCGCTCCGCCTCGGACCGCAGCCTCTCCTGCCGCCGTTCCTCGTCAGCCTGCAGCCTCCCCTGCCGCCACTCCTCGTCGGCCCGCCGTCGCTCCTGGTCGGCCTGGCGTCGCTCCGCGTCGGCCTGTCGCCGCTCCGCGTCGGACCGGCGCCGCTCCTCGGTGGTCTGCCGGCGATCGGCTCGCATCTCAAGGCGCAGATCGCGCAGCTCTCCCAGGATCAATCTGGTGCCTGGATCGAGGTTCTGCCTGCCCTGTCCGTGCGCCGCCATGGCCACAAAGTATCGCCCCGTGCGCGGGAGTTCAACGTGCGCTCCCGGATACACTCCACGCTGTCCGCTCAGCGCGACCCGATTCCCTCCGCGGCGCGGATCGCTTGCCAGACGGCATACGGCGTCGCCGGCATGGGGACGTCGGTGACACCGAGCGGCCCGAGGGCGTCCACGATGGCGCTGACGACCACGGCCGGCGCCGGCGTCGTGCCGCCCTCGCCACCCGCCTTCACGCCCAGCGGGTTGGTGGGTGACGGTACCTCGTTGAGCAGGGTCGCGAAGGAAGGCACGTCGGCCGCGCGCGGCAACGCATAGTCCATCAGCGAGCCGGTGAGGGTCTGGCCGGTCGCGCCGTCGACGATGCAGGCCTCGCACAGCGCTTGCCCGACGCCCTGCAGGATGCCGCCGTGCGTCTGGCCCTCGACGATCAACGGGTTGATGGGGCGGCCGACGTCGTCGACGGCGACGTAGCGCACGAGCGACACGGCGCCGGTCTCCCCATCGACCTCCACCTCGCACACGTGGCAGCCGTTGGGGAACACGGGCTCGTGCATCTCGTTGTCGCGCACGATCTCGACCGGGCCCGGCAGCTCGAACAGGCCGATGCCGCGGTTCGTGCCCGCGACGGTGAAGTGGCCGTCCGCATAGGTCATGTCGTCTTCGGCCGCCTCCAGGGCCTTCGCCGCGCGGCGCTTGCCTTCGGCGATCAGATCGTCGGCGGCGAGCGCGATGACCGTGCCCGCCATCCGCATGGACCGACCGGAGTGCGTGCCGCCCCCGAAGCGCACGACGTCGGTGTCGCCGAACAGGATGTGCACCGCCTCGACGTCGAGATCGAGACGCTCGGCCGCGACTTGCGCGAAGCTCGTCTCGTGCCCCTGTCCCGCGGACTGGGTGCCGATGGCGACCTCGATGATTCCGTCCGGGCGCACCGTCATCCGCGCCTGCTCGCGCGGCGCGCCGGTGGAGGACTCCACGTAGTTGGCGAGCCCGCGGCCGAGCAGGGTGCCCCGCGCCCGCGCGCCGGCGCGCCGCGCGTCGAACCCCGCCCAGTCGGCGAGCCGCATGGCGAGCGCCATGTTCTCGGCGTATCGGCCGCTGTCGTAGGCCATGCCGAACGGGTTGGTGTAGGGCATCTTCGCGTCGTCGACCAGGTTGCGGCGACGCAGCTCGAGGCGATCGATGCCGGTCTCGACGGCGGCAAGATCGATCAGCCGCTCGATGGCGAAAGTGACCTCGGGGCGGCCGGACGAGCGATAGGCCTGGGTCGGTGTGGTGTGGGTGAACACCGCGCGCGACCGCACCCGGGCCACGGGCACGTCGTAGCTGCCCGTCACCAGCGCCGAGCCCTTGGCGAGCGGTGAGAACGAGACGGCGCGCGCGCCGACGTTGGAGACGTTGTCGGCACGCACGGCGAGAAAGCGGCCGTCACGGTCGAGGGCCAGCGCCACGCGCGTGACCAGGTCGCGGCCCTGGTAGTCGCTCACCAGCGTCTCGGCGCGCGAGGCCGTGTACTTGACGGGGCGGCCGAGCTTCCGCGCGGCCCACAGCACGAGTCCATATTCGACGTAGACGCGGTTCTTGGTGCCGAAGTTGCCGCCGACGTCGAGGGAGACCACGCGGAGCCGGTCGGGAGGAACGCCGAGGACCTCGGCCAGCTCGCGGCGCTGGCGGAACGCGCCGCCGCTTCCCGCGTGCAGCACGTAGCGGCCGCTCACGACCTCGTAGATGCCGAGCGCGGCGCGCGGCTCGATCGGCACGCCGGTGACGCGGCCGACGTGGAACTCACGCGTCACCACGTGGGCGGCGTCACGGAAGGCGGTGTCGACGACCGCCTCGTCGCTGCCGAACGCGGTGTCGACGCACACGTTCGTCGGCACCTCGTCCCACACCGCGGGCGCGAGCCCGTCGGCCGCTTCCGCTGTATCGGCGACGAACGGCAGCGGTGCCCACGTGACTCGCACGGCATCGGCCGCGTCCTCCGCCTGCGCTCGCGTCTCCGCCACCACCATGGCGACCGCCTCGCCTACGTGGCGCGCCTTGTCGGCCGGGAGCAGGACGTGCGGGCCGACGAAGATCGCGCCGCCGCCCGGGGCGCGCAGCTTGAGGTCGTAGCGGTTGGAAGGTACCGGACTGTGCGGGATGGCGCCGAGCCCCTCGTGGGCGAGATCGGCGCCCGTGAATGCTCCCACGACGCCGGGCATCGCGCGCGCCGTTTCGATTTCGATGGCGACGATGTGGGCGTGCGGGTGAGGGGAGCGCACCATCGCCGCGTAGACTTGGCGCGGCAGCGCGAGGTCGTCGCTGAACCGCCCCTGGCCTCGGAGCAGGCGGTCGTCCTCCTTACGCCGGAGGGGCTGGCCGATGGGGCCCGGTCGCGCGCCGGTCATGTCCGGGATTGTAGGGGCCGGGGACATGCCTTGCACCCTTTCCGAGTTTCCGCTTAGTATTCGCCGATCTCAGGCTGTTGCTGGCGGTCCGGGTTCGGATCCCTGAACGGAGGGCAATTCCCATGATCGTCCGGGTCATCGCCGTATTGGCCGCGCTCGTCATGCTCACCACCTGGGCCGAAGCCCAGGAGGTGAAGGTCGGCGTCAACCTGCCGTACACCGGCATCGGCGCCGAGTTCGCCCAGCTCGTCGACCGTGGGATGGAGCTTTACCTCAAGCTCAACGCCGACAAGGTGAAGCCCTACAAGATCACGCTGATCAAGCGCGACGTGAAGGATCCGGGCGGCGCCAACGCCAAGATCGCCGTCCAGGAATTGCTCACCCAGGAGAACGTCGACATCCTCGCGGGCTGGATCTACTCCCCGAACGCGATCGCGTCGGCCCCGATCGTGACGGCGGGCAAGAAGCTCGGCGTGATCATGAACGCGGGCACGGCGCACATCACCAACATGTCGCCGTACTACGTCCGGACTTCGTTCAGCATGTGGCATGCCGGCTACGCCATGGGCGAAGCGGCGGCCAAGATCCTCAAGGCGAAGACCGCGGTGGTCGGCTACACGGACTTTCCGCCCGGCAAGGACAGCCTGGCCGCCTTCAAGCGCGGCTTCGAAGGCAACGGCGGCAAGGTGATCGACGAGATCCCGATGGGCGGCGCCGGCGCGGTCCCCGACTTCACGCCCTTCTTCCAGCGCGCCAAGGACAAGAAGCCGGACGTCTTCTTCGTCTTCGTCCCGGCCGGCGACCACGCCGCCGCGGTGGTCAAGACCTACGCCGCCCTCGCCATGCGGGACGCCGGCATCAAGCTGATCGGCCCGGGCGACATCACCCAGGACACCAAGCTCCAGGCCATGGGGCCGGCGGCGGTCGGCCTCGTCACCATGCACCACTACCACGCCGATCTCGACAACCCCGAGAACCAGCGCTTCGTCGCGGCCTGGAAGAAGGAGTATGGCGCCAATACCACGCCCGACTTCATGGCTGTCGGCGGGTACGACGGGATGGCCGCGATCGTGCACGTGGTCCAGGCCCTCAAGGGCAAGATCGAGACCGCCGGGGCGCTGGAGGCGCTGAAGGGCTGGACGTTCAACAGCCCGCGCGGGCCCATCATGATCGATCCCGTCACCCGGGACATCGTCATGAACGAATATCTGTCCGAGGCGGTGATGAAGGACGGCCGCGTCTTCCAGAAGGTGATCGGCAAGATCGACGCCGTGAAGGACGCCTGCAAGGAGCAGAAGATCGGGCCGTGCGCCCCGAAGTGAGCTGAGTCCGCTCCTGCGGCCGCCCGCCTCGTGATCTTCGGCAGCGACGTCGCCAGCATGCTCCTGGGCGGAGTGGCCGCGGGCATGGTGCTGTTCATCGTGTCCGTGGGTCTTTCCGTCACCATGGGCTTGATGGGCTTCGTCAACCTCGCCCATGGCGGCTTCGCCATGCTCGGGGGCTACGCCATCGTCCTGGCCATGAAGCACGGGGGGCTCGGGTTCGTCCCCGCGCTCGCCTTCGGATTCCTGGCCACGGCCGCGGTGAGCGTGGTGTTGGAGCGTTTGCTCTACGCCCGGCTCTACGGGGCGGCCGAGCTGGACCAGGTGCTCTTCACCATCGGCCTGGTCTTCGTCATGATCGCCTCGGTGACGCTGCTGTTCGGGCCCGAGACCCGGCCGCTCCCGCTGCCCCCGATGCTGCAGGGCCAGCTCGATCTCGGGATCGTCGTGTATCGAACCTACAGCGTCGTGCTCATCGTGGTCGGGATCGTGATCGTGGTCGGCCTCTGGCTCGGCTTCGAGCGCACGCGCATGGGCGCGCAGATCCGCGCCGCCGTCGACAACCGGCGCATGGCCGAATCGCTCGGGATCAACATCGGTCGCCTGTTCACCGTCACCTTCGCGTTCGGGAGCGGCATGGCGGCCCTGGGGGGCGGGCTCGGCGCCGAGTTCCTCGGCCTCGACCCGCAGTACGCGCTGAAGTACCTGGTGTATTTCCTGATCGTGGTCGCCGTCGGCGGCCTCGGGCGCGTGACGGGCGTGTTCTGCGCCGCGCTCCTGATCGGCGTGCTCGACTTCGTGCTCAAGAAGTACGTGCCGCAGGGTGGCACGCTGTTCATCTACGCCCTCACCATCCTGTTACTGCTGTGGCGGCCCCAGGGCCTCTTCGGCGGCAAGGCGACGTGACCCCGCCCGCGCCCGGCGTGGCCGTCCATCCGGCGGCGCTCGCCCTGGCCCGACGCCACCGGCTGCGGGCGTGGGAGCCGATCCCCTGGATCCTGGCGCTGGCGTTCTACTTCGCCTTCCCGAAGCATCTCGGCTTCGGCACCGAGGTCCTGGTCACGATCCTCTTCGCGATCTCGCTCGACCTCGTGCTCGGGTACGCCGGGATCGTGACCCTCGGCCATGCCGCCTTCTTCGGCGTCGGCGCCTACACGGTGGGGATACTGGCCAAGCACGGAATCTGGAACGAGCCCGTCACGGGCCTGCTCCTGGCGGCGCTGGTGGCGGCGGTCGTCGGTCTCGGCTCGGGGCTGGTGCTGCTGCGCACCCAGGGCCTGACCCTGCTCATGCTGACCCTGTGCACCATGGCGCTGCTCGAGGAGGCGGCCAACCTGGGCCACGCATACACCGGGGGCTTCGACGGCCTCGACAGCCTGCCGATTGCTCCGCTGCTCGGCGTGCTCGAGTTCAATCCGCTGTACCCGACGACGCAGTATCTCTACGTCCTCGCCGTGCTCTTCCTCTGCTTCGTCCTCGTGCGCACGGTCGTCTATTCGCCCTTCGGCCAGAGCCTGAGGGGGATCCGCGAGAACATGCTGCGCATGCACGCGGTCGGCGCGCCCGTGCGCGCGCGGCTCGTCACCTGCTACACGCTGTCGGCGGCGATCGCCGGCATCGCCGGCGGCATCTGGGCGCAGGCCAACGCCTACGTCAACCTGGGCACGCTCGGCCTGGACCGCGCGGCCACGGTGCTCATCATCCTCGTGCTGGGCGGCCACGGCCGTCTCTACGGCGCCTTCGTCGGCGCCGCCGCCTACATGGCCATCTCGCACTTCCTGTCGAAGATCTACCCGACGGCCTGGCAGCTCGGGCTGGGGCTCCTGCTCGTCGTCATCGCGCTCTTCGCGCGGAACGGGATCCTCGGTCTCGGCGAGGCGGCGTGGCGGGCGGTCGGACGGCGGGGGGCAGCGTGAGCGCGTCCCTGCTCGAGACCCGCGGTCTCTGCCGCAACTTCGGCGCCCTGGCCGCTGCCCGCGACATCAACTTCCGGCTCGAGGCCGGCGCCCGCCACGCGCTGATCGGACCCAACGGCGCCGGCAAGACCACGTTCGTCAATTTGCTGACCGGCGTCATCCAGCCCACCTCGGGCACGGTGCTGCTGAAGGGGCGCGACATCACGGGGGTCGTCCAGGCCGAGCGGGTCAAGCTCGGCATCGCCCGCACGTTCCAGATCAACCGGCTGTTTCGCCGGCTGTCGGTGCTGGAGAACGTCTACGTCGCGGTGGCCGAGCGGGTGGGGGCGGCCCCGTCCATGCTCCGGCCGGCCGGGAAGCGCCGGGACGTGGTCGAGGAGTCGATGCACCTGCTCGAGATCTTGAAGATGACGGACGACGCGAGCCGCCGCGTCTCCGAGCTGTCCTACGGCCGCCAGCGCCTCGTCGAGCTCGCCATCGCGCTCGGCTTGCGGCCCGAGGTGCTGCTGCTCGACGAGCCCGCGGCCGGGGTCCCCAGCGCCGAGAGCCACATCATCCTCGACGCAATCGACGGCCTGCCCCGGCACATCGGCGTGCTCATCATCGACCACGACATGGACGTCGTGTTCCGGTTCGCGGAGCGGATCACCGTGATGGTGAGCGGCTCCGTCTTCGCCAGCGGGAGCCCCGGGGAGATCGCCGCCGATCCCGACGTCCGCGCCGTCTATCTCGGCGGCGCCGGCCATGCCTAGCGCGCTCGAGCTGCGGCACGTCTCGGCGGGCTATGGCGAGACCGCCGTGCTCGAAGACGTCAACCTCGTCCTGGCGCCGGGCGAGAGCATCAGCGTGATCGGCCGCAACGGCGTCGGCAAGACCACGCTGCTGGCGACGGTGATGGGCCACACCACCCTGCACGGCGGCGAGGTGCTGCTCGGGGGACGGCGGCTCAACCGCGTCCCCGTCTTCCGCCGCGCGCTCGATGGCCTCGGCTTCGTTCCCCAGGAGCGCGAGATCTTCCCGTCGCTCAGCGTGCGCGAGAATCTCGAGGTCGGGGCCCGGCCGGGGCCCTGGACCCCGGCGCGGGTGTTCGAGCTGTTCCCCAATCTGCAAGCGCGGCTCTTGAACATGGGCAACCAGCTCTCGGGCGGCGAGCAGCAGATGCTGTCGATCGCGCGCGCGCTCCTCACCAACCCCTCCGTGCTGCTCATGGACGAGCCGACCGAGGGCCTGGCGCCGGTGATCGTCGAAGCCCTCACCCGCGTGCTGCTGCGGCTGCGCGCGGAGGGCGCGCTCTCGATCGTGCTCGTCGAGCAGAACAGCCGCGTGGCCCTCACCTTTGCCGCGCGCACCATCGTCATGGACAAGGGCCGCATCGTCTACGACGGCGAGTCGGCCGCGCTCCACGCCGATCCCGAGCGCCTGGCCCAGCTCATCGGCGTCGCCGGGTAGTCCACTCGTGGCATGGACGCTGCGGTCACCCGACTCGACCGGCGCCTTCGCGCCCGCGACCTCGACCACCTGCCGCATGAATGGGACACGCGCTACGAGCTGATCGCCGGAGTGCTCCATATGTCCCGGCGACCGTCATTCGAGCACCAGGCCTTTCTCGCGCGTCTCATGATCCGCATCGGCCCGGCGGTGCTGGACGCGGGGGGACACGTCGTCCAGGAGCCCGGGCTCGTGTGGGACGACGCCGCTGCCCCGAGATCGTCGTCGAGGTCATGTCCGGCGGTGACGCCGATCGGCAGCGTGACCTCGTGGAGAAGCGAGATCTCTACCTTCGCCGCGGCGCCCTGGAGTACTGGATCGCCGACCTCTCCGCGCGCGGATTGCTCCGGCTCGTCCGCGTGAACGACGCATGGCGGGAGGAGCGTCTGGGCCCGTCCGATCACCTTTCGACTCCGCTCCTGGCGCGGTGGACCGGCGTCATCCTGAGCGATCTGCTGGATTAACCCCGAAGCCTTCTCAGCCGCGCGCGCCGGATCTCCTCACTCGGCCTCGTAGAGCGGCACTCCTTCCTTTGCCGCCGGATAGGCGAGCCCGCCGATGACCCCTCTGGTCTCTTCGAACTCCTCCTCGCTCATCACCCAGGGCTCCGCTACTCCGCCGCAACCGATGAGCAGCCCGTACAGCCGCACGAGCGTGGCGTGCCGCTCGGCCGGTGCGAGCTCGTCGAGCACGACGAGCACGTCGTAGTCGCTATCGGCCAGCGCGTCGCCACGTGCGCGCGAGCCGAACAGGATGATCCGGCGCACGCGCGCGCCGAACGCCTGGAGGATGCGCTCGCGCAGTTGCTCGGCCACTGGCGTGTCGTATCCGTACGCGCCCTCAGGCTCGCGCACGAAGCACCTTCCGGGAGGCGCGGCTCCGCGCCAGGCGGGCCTCGTCCTCAGCGATCTCCTGGCGATACCGCTTGGCCTTGACCTCGACGATGAGCACGCGGTCAGCGCCGGGGCGGGCGCCGCGCTTGCGGATGACGAAGTCCGGCGTACCGGCCAGTGGCGCCCGTCTGCGGATCTACCGATCGATCCGGAGCGCGGCGATTCGGTCCATATCGAGGTCCACCCCGAGGCCAGGGCCGGTGGGCACGGCAATTTCCCCGTTCTCGGGGACGATGGGGTTCGTGACGATGTCGGTGGCCAGCGCCCCGGTGACGCCGACGGCGAAGACGCCTTCCATGAGGGGCGCGGGCCACGCGCCGCAGATCTGCGCCACCGCCGCGGTGGCGACGCTCGTGCTCGGATGATTGCCGGGGTAGATGCGCATGCCAGCCGCCGCGGCCAGGTGCCAGAGCCGGAGGACACGGTAGATGCCGCCGTTCTTGGCGATCTTGGTCTGCACCACGGTGGCCGCGCGCTGGCGGATGACCTCGAGCAACGAGTGTTCGGTCGACACCGATTCGTCGACCATGATCGGGATCGCGGTCGCCCGACTCAGGGCCGCCAACCCGGCCAGGTCCCACATGGCGATCGGTTGCTCGGCGGCGTCGATGTCGTACGGCGCCAGCCGCTCGAGGAGCCGGAGCGCCGCATCGTAGGACAGGGCCCCGTTCGCATCGACTCGTAGAACGATCCGGTCGTCGAAGTGTTTTCTGAGCGCCACCACGTTCCTGACGTCGGCCGCCGGGTCGACCCCGATCTTCAACCCGAAGTGGCGGAAGCCGCGCTCGTAGAGCGCCTGCGCGGAATCGATCAGCTCCTCCACGCTCGGCTTCATCGAGAGGATCGCGCCGACCCGGATACGGCTCCGGCACTCGCCCCCGAGCAGGACGTGCACGGGAACGCCGAGCGCCCGGCCCGCGACGTCGTACAGCGCGTCGCCGATGGCGGCTTGCGCGTACAGCGTGTTGTACATCGCGTCGTTCAGGGCCTGGAGCGTTCCGGCAACGTCGAATGGCGAGCGCCCAAGCATGATGGGCTCGAAGTGGTCTTCGATCGTGCGGACCAGGTTGACGAGCGTCTCCGAGCTGCCTTGCCGCCGCCAGGCTTGCGTCTCGCCCACGCCGACGAACCCCTCGTCGGTGTGGACGCGCACGATGAGGACGTCGAGCGTTTCGCGCGCCGCACCCTGCGAAATCTTGAAGGGCGACGCAAAGGGAAGACGGAGCGGAATCGGCTCTACCCTCGTGATCTTCACCGACAACCTCCCCTCAGAGGGTGTGACGGAATTCGAGGCGCCCCCCGGCTCCGCCGCGGCGCTCCGAGCGTGGGGCGCGTCCGAGCGGTGGGGGGGTATGGGGGGCCATATCGGGGCCCCGAGCCAGCGAACCGCAATCGAGGAGCGCCACGGCTACGCCGGGGCGCTTCCGAGCGTGGGGGGGTATGGGGGGC
>JBGPXN010000076.1:0-21035 GCA_041492755.1 Methylomirabilia bacterium
ATGCATCACGCACGGCCGGAGACCGCCGGCGATGAAGGCCAGATGCGAGTCGCCGTTTCGCGGCTCCACGGCCCGCTGGGCGGCGTCGAGGTCCTGCCGGCGCTCGAGCCGGTCGTGGGCGTAGCCGGCGCGCTCGGGAAAAACCCGGCGCAGGGCTTCCATGTACGTCGAGACCTGCCCCGGGCCCAGACGCGCGGTCAGGCTGCGATCCAGGAAGCCGGCCGTGGTGTGCGCCGACCAGCACAGCCAGCGCGGATACGGCGCCAGCGCCTCGCGATGCTCAGCCGAGAAGTGGGACCGCAGATCGAGCACGTCGAAGCGCGCTTCGGGAGAAAGCTCGATGGTCAGATCGAGCGGATCGCTACCCATCGTCCGTGCCTCCTCGAGGGGGTGTAACGCGGAGGCCGACTAGCGCGTCGGACGCGCGTCCGGCGGCGCGCTCACGACGACGACGAGTCTCAGCGCGGTCAGCACCCGTATCGCGACCCACGAGGGATCGAGCTCCGACGATCGCAGGCTGAACTTGGGCGAGCGCGGAAAGGCGTGATGGTTGTTGTGCAAGCTCTCGCCCGCGGTCAGCCAGGCGAGCACCCGCGAGTTGTAGGCGGTGTTCTCGAAGTTCTGGCCGCCCCGCCAGTGCCCCAACCCGTTGATCAGGGGAGCGACCACGAACACGTACAGGATCCCGTTGCCGATCATAGCGAGCACCCCTTGCCACCAGCCGATGGCCAGGCCCAGCAGGGCCATGCCAAGCCCCAGCCCGGTGAACCCCCAGGAGAAGGCGTAGCGATCCCAACGGTCTGGCTCGAGGTCGGGAGCGTATTTTCGCAGGGTTTCCGGGTTCCGGGCCTCCCGGACGTAGTAGTACACGTTCCCGAGCTGCACGCTCCAGAAGCCCAGCAGCCGCGGACTGTGGGGGTCGCCCTCGCGATCGGTGAACGTGTGATGCTTGCGGTGGACCGCCACCCACTGCTGCCGGTTCTGACCGGTCACCAGCCATACCACCACGCGGAACAGGAAGGCCACGCTCGGGCGCAGGGCCAGCGATCGGTGCGCCAGCGCGCGGTGGAGGTAGATCGAACTGGCGAAGGTGGCGATCTGGGCCAGCACGAACGATGCGATCGAGATGATCAGGATCTGACGAATCACGTCGTCTTCCTTTCCGACCTGTCTGTCGTCACTGCGGTGCTCACCGATACAGGTGCTCGCGGGTTCGCGGGGCGACTCCGGCCCCGGCGTCCCGGTGTTTTCGCATGAGAACCTGGTAGAGGCCGATCGATCCGCCTTCGAAGGACACCGCCGAGCAGGTGAGGTACAGCAGCCACGTCCGGTACGTGCGCTCCCCGGCCAGGGCGCGGGCCTCGTCGGCGCGCGCGCGCAGCCGCTCGACCCACTGGCGGCACGTCCGCGCGTAGTGCAGCCGCAGATCCTCGACGTCGATGATCTCCAACCCCGCGCGCTCCATCTCCGTCAGCGTCTCGCTGAGTCCGGCAAGGTCGCCGTTCGGAAACACGTGCCGGTACAGAAACTCGATCTGGCTGGTGCGCTTCCAGTGGAAGTCGTGGACGATCCCGTGGTTGAGGTAGAGGCCCCCGTTGCTGAGCCGGGCGCGCACCCCTCCGAAGAAGGCCGGGTAGTTCGGGACGCCAACGTGCTCGATCACCCCGACCGCGGCGATCTTGTCGTAGGAGGCGTTCGGAGGCAGGTCCCGGTAGTCCAGGTACTCGACCCGGCAACGATCGCCGAGCCGCTCGCGGTGGATGCGCTCGGCGGCGTAGGCGGCCTGGGCCCGCGACAGCGTCACGCCGTGGGCATGCACGCCGTAGTGCTGGGCCGCCCAGATGGCCAGGCTGCCCCAGCCGCACCCGATGTCGAGCAGCGTCTCCCCGCGGGCGAGCTCGAGCTTGCGACACACGTGGTCGAGCTTGTCCTGCTGGGCCTGTTCGAGCTTGCCGTCGGGATCCCGGTAGTACGCGCAGGTGTAGACCATCAGCGGATCGAGGAACAACGCGTAGAACTCGTTGGAGACGTCGTAGTGGTGGGCGATGGCCTGCGCGTCCGCGGCCGCGATGCGTGCCTTCATGATGCCACCTCCCGCATCCCGAAGATGCGCCCGAGGACGACGTGCCGCCGCGTGGCCCCCGCTCGCAGCACGGCGCCGACCAGGCCACGCGCGAAGGCGTCGGGCACGCGGGCGAGCTGGCGGCCGAGCCATCCCTTTTCCCCCGATCCGTAGCGGCGAGCGATCTCACGGGCGTACGCGTCGAGCGCGGCGCCTCGCCGCAGGTGTGCCTCGACCGCTTCGGCGGCGAGGATTCCGCTCCGGATGGCCGGGCCGATGCCCTCGCCGCTGAGGTCCCGCGCCAATCCCGCGGCGTCGCCGACGAGGCAGAATCCCTCGCCCGAGAGCCGCCGTGGCGCCTGGCGGCGCACGACGTAGGCATGACCGCGAAACGGCTCGAGGGGGAGATCGGCGGGCACGTGGCCCGAGGCGCGCAGCGACTCGAGGAGCGCGTCTCTCCGCCGCGGCAGGTCCACGTCCGGTCCGCGCACACACCCGATTCCGACGTTGAGGACGTCGCCCTTGGGGAAGTACCAGCCGTAGCCCTTGAGGTCCGGCTCCACGTAGAGCGCCGGCGCCCGCCAGAATTCTCCGAGCGCCTCCACGCGATCCGGTGGGAGCCGGGTCTCGCTCTCCTGCGCGATCACGACTTCTTCCCCTTCGGAGACGTCCCCGAGCGCCTGGGCGACCGGACACCAATGGCCGCCGGCTCCGATGATGACAGGGGCCGTGAAGACACCACGCTTGCTCACCACCCGCATCCCGCTCGCGTCCCGGGCCACCGCGGTCACGCGTGCGGCCTCGCGCACGTCGGCGCCGGCGGCGCGGGCACGCTCCAGGAGGTAGTGGTCGAACTCCCGCCGGACGATGCCGTAGCTGGCCGGACGGCGCCACCGCGTCTCGTGGCGTGCCCCGTCGAACTCGAACTGGCAGGCGGAGAACGCCTGGATCGTGAGCGGGTACTTCTCGGGATCGACCTCCGCGTCGGTCAGCGCCTCGGGGGTCACCCAGCCCGCGCAGACTTTGACGCGCGGGAACGTGGCGCTGTCGAGGAGCAGCGGTCGCAAGCCGGCGCGGGCAAGCCGCCAGGCCGCGGTGCTCCCACCGGGTCCGCCCCCGATCACGATGACGTCGTGATCGGCCACGTCAGCCTCGCCAGACCGCCACGAGGATCCGCATCCGCTCGGCGAACGACAGACGGATGTCCTCCATGGAATCTGCGATCGCCATGGCCGCGAACAGGTCGCCCTCGATGTCGAGAGCGCCTTCCACGTAGGCCTCGGCGAAGTTGAGCGGGCTCGGATTGCGCATCAGACGGATGAACGTTTCCGGCTGGCCCACGACGGCCGTGCACACCGGCGTGCCGCCACCGAGCGTGACGCGCGTCCCGTCCCACAGGCGGAACGCGAAGCTGGTCGAAATGCCGCCAAAGATCCGGTGGAGAATCTCGACCGCGGTCACCGGGCTGACACGCCTGGGCAGGAGGATCATGCGGCGCTCACCCCGCGGTGGACGGCGCACAAACATAGTCTCTCGGCATTCCAGGTCCTCCCTCGAAGACCGGTTTGGCTTGTGCGCCCGGGTCGGTCTCCTGGCTTCCGGATCGCCCTACTCCCCGCGCCTTCCCGGCTCGTCACCAGTGGCCATCTCGGGTTTCGTCCCCGGTTACAGTGACGGGGTCGCGGCGGATTTGCACCGCCTTCCCTGGGCCCGGTGGGCACCCTGGGCGCCTGAAACGTGGCGAGAGTAGCAGAGTGCTCTGACTGCCGCAACTTCGACGGCGGCGCCAGCGCTACGAGTCGGTGGCGGTCCAGTCGTAGCGATCGATGGCGGACCATGGCAGCACGACCGCGCTCGTCCGCTGCTGGCGAGTCGTCCCACCGTAGACGACCACCTGCCGCACCGCCGGCGCGCGGCGGTTCCGCTTCAGCAGGTCCGCGAACGCCGCCAGTCCGGCAAACATGTCGTCGACGACAGTCTGAGCGGACTTGGCCTCCACCGCGATGAGCGTGCGTCCGTTCTCGACCAGGAGATCGACCTCCCGTCCCTTCCGATCGCGGAAGAAGGCGAGCCCACCACTCACGCCGGCGTGAAGACGAGTCTTCAGCACCTCCTCGACGACCCAGGTCTCGAAGATGGCGCCGCGCAACGGGTGTTCCCGGAGTTGCTCTGGGCCGCGGATGCCAAGGAGGTAGCAGAGCAATCCCGAATCGTAGAGGTGTAGCTTGGGCGTCTTCACGAGTCGAGTGGTCAAGTTCGAATGGTAGGGTGCGAGACGAAGGGCGACGAAGCTTGCCTCCAGAACGGATATCCATGAGCGCGCCGTGACGTGGCTGATGCCGCCGTCCGCCGCCAACCCCGAGGGGCTCAGGAGCTGCGCCGAGCGTCCCGCGCAGAGACGGACGAACGTCTGGAACGTGGTCAGGTCGCCCACGTTGAGGATCTGGCGCACGTCGCGCTCGACGTACGTCGCGACGTAGCTGGCTAGCCAGTCCGTTGGATCCAGATCGCGATCGTAGATCGCCGGATACCCGCCCTTCCAGAGGGCAGTCCAGAGATCGGCAGGCGGCGCCGGAAACTGCTTCACTTCGCCCCAGCTCAGCGGGAGCAGATGGAGCACCGCCGTTCGTCCGGCGAGCGACTGGCTGACCGAGCCCAGGAGGGTGAGGTTCGCGGATCCGGTCAGGATGAAGCGGCCAGGCTCGGGGCGGGTGTCGACCTCACCTTGCAAGTAGGAGAGCAGCTCCGGCACCCTCTGGATCTCGTCGAAGATGGCGCCGGCGCGGTGGTCTCCGAGGAAGCCTCTCGGATCGCTCCGAGCGTACTCGCGGATGTCCGGAGCTTCGAGCGAGACATAGGCCTTGTGGGGAAAGACAGTGCGGCAGAGCGTGGTCTTGCCGGACTGCCGGGGCCCCGTTACCGTCACCACCGGGAATTTTGCGGCGGCGGCGAGGAGGCGGGGGGTCAACGCCCGCGGCACCATGCCGGCCATCGTACAGGCAGCCAGGGCTAATTGAAAGTTAGACTTTCAATTAGCACCAGGCAGGGGGGCGGCTGCTACGCGTCGCGCTTGGGCTCCACGACCTCGAACATCAACGGGAAATCATCGAGCAGGCCAACGAGCTCCAGAACCTTGCTGGCATCGCCTTCGACGTGCACGAGGCCCCGCTGGACGGCGTCGGCGAACGGCACCTCGCGCAGGATCAGGCGGTTCAAGACCGCGCGGTCCAGCGTCACCACGGCGTCCGCCAGGTCGCTCTGCCGGTCCGCGAGGTAGGTCAGCGCGCAGTTCTCGAGGTTGAGCGCGTAACGCTGGTCGAGATCCGGGAACACCCAGTTGATGACGATGCGCCGGCCCTCGGCCTTGTCGCCGTTAAGGCGGACGCCGAGAAAGTCGAAGAAGAGGTCGAGGCTCATGGCGCGCACGACGTCGGGGCTGATGGGCGCGCGCGCCGCGGGGCCGGGCTTGCCCTGGCGCAGCTCCAGGGCGCCGAGCAGGTAGGCGTTGCGCCAGGTGGCGGACTCCGCCGCGTAGCCGAGCTGCTCGAGGGCCTCGGCGCTGAGCTGGCGTGCGTCCATGTTCGACGGATCGGCGAACACCACGTGGGTCATGGCCTCGGCGACGAAGCGATACTCGCCCTTCGCGAAGTCCGCGCGCGCGCGAGCGATGGCGGCGGCGGCACCGCCCATGTACTCGACGTACTTCCGCCCGCGCTCGACCGGCGGCAGTGGGTTGAGATTCGCGGGATTGGCGTCGTACCAGCCGATGTAGCGCTGATAGACCGACTTCGCGTTGTGGCTGAGCGTGCCGTAGTAGCCGCGCACGTGCCACGTCGCGCCGAGGCTCTTGGGCAGCGTGAGGCGCTCGGCGATCTCGGTGGCCTTGTAGCCGTGGTTCATGAGCCGCGCGGTCTGGTCGTGCAGATACTTGTAGAGATCGCGCTGCTTGCCGAGGTAGTCGAGCACGCGCGCGTTGTCCCAGATGGGCCAGTGGTGCTGGGCGAAGACCACGTCGGTCTCGCGCCCGAAGCGATCTCGCGCCTCGTTGAGATATTTCGCCCACGCGTTGGCGTCGCGCGCCTGGGCGCCGCGGATGGGATAGATGTTGTGCAGGTTGTGGGTGGCGTTCTCGGCGAGGTTCAGCGCCCGCAGCGCCGGGTAGAACATGTGCATCTCGGCCGGCGCTTCCGTCTCCGGCGTGAGCTGAAACACCATCTCGATGCCGTCGATGCGATGCGTCTCGATCGGCGCCGTGATGAACCGCGTCGGCGGGATGAGGGTGACGGTGCCGCGCGAGGTGACCTTGCCCAGTCCCGCGTCCACCTGGCCGCGTGGGCCTTTGGGCAGGGTGGCGCCGAACTGGAACTGCGCGCGGCGGATCATCGCGGTGCCGGCGATCACGGTCTCCGAGACGATCTCCTGCATGAAGCGGTCGGGCGCCCAGACCTCGACGGTGCCCGCCCGCACGTCGGCCTCGTCGATGACGCCGCGCACGCCACCGTAGTGATCGGTGTGGCCGTGGGTGTAGATGACCGCGGTGATCGGTCGCCGTCCGCAGTGCTGCACGTACAGCTCGAGACCCGCCCGCGCCACCTCCGTCGAGATCAGCGGATCGATCACGATGAGCCCGTGATCACCCTCGATGAGCGTCATGTTGGAGATGTCGAAGCCGCGGATCTGATAGATGCGGTCGGTGACCTTGAAGAGACCGTGGTTCAGGTTGAGGCGGGCCTGGCGCCAGAGGCTCGGGTTCACCGTGGGTGGCGCCTGCTCGTCATGGAGGAACGCGTACTCGACGAGGCTCCAGACGATGCGGCCCTGGTCGTTCTTGATCTCGACCTCGGGCAGCGTCGCCACGAAGCCCCGCCGGGCGTCCTCGAAGTCCTGGGTGTCGGCGAACGGCAGCGCGTCCAGCACGGCGCGGTTGAGCGCCCGCGTGACGGAACTGGCGTCCTTTGGACCCGACACCTCGCTGGTCACGAGTTGAGCTTCACGTCCCTTCGAGCTTCAGCCTCTCGAGCTTCCGCTCGTTACTTGACCTTCAGGTCCTCGCAAGCGATTTCCGACACGCTATCACGTCTCGGAAGATCAGGGCCGGTGGGCCATGATTTCTTCACGTCTGGAGCGGGTCACTCCTTCACGTACGGGACGCCGATGGCGCGGGGCGCGACGGCCCGGCCGACGAAGCCGGCCAGGAGGCACACGGTCAGGACGTAGGGAACCGCCTGGATGAGCTGCACCGGCACGACGCCGACGATGGGCAGCGGTGTGCCCTGCAGGCGCAGCTGGACCGCGTCGGCGAAGGCGAAGAGGAGGCAGGCGCCGAGCGTCGGCGCCGGGCGCCACTGTCCGAAGATCAAGGCGGCCAGCGCGAGGTAGCCCTTGCCGGCCGACATGTCGCGGATGAAGGACGCGTGCTGCGCGATCGACAGATACGCGCCCGACACGCCGCAGAGCACGCCGCTCACGACGAGCGCCTGGTAGCGCGTCGCGGGCACGGAGACGCCCGCGGTGTCGACGGCGCCGGGGCTTTCCCCCACGGCGCGCAGGCGCAGGCCGAAGCGCGTTTGGTACACGAGCCACGCCACGAGGGGCACGCTCGCCGCCGCCAGGTAGACGAGCAGGTTGTGGCCGCTCAGCACCTCTCGGTAGATCCGACCGATGCCCGGCACGCTCGCGAGCGCGTCGACGCCCGGCAGCTCGATGGGCACGAAGCGCGCGCCAGCGCCGAGGAGCGGCGTCTGACCGCCCTGGTGAAACCAGGCGTAACCCAGCACCGCGGTCAGTCCCGAGAGCGTGATGTTGAGGGCCATGCCCGACACGACCTGGTTGCCGTGGTGCGTGACGCAGGCGAAGCCGTGCACGAGGCTCACCAGCACGGCCGCGGCGATCCCGGCGCCGAGGCCGGCCCAGGCGGAGCCCGTGACCGCCGCGGTCGCGGCCGCCGCGAATGCCGCGGCCAGCATCTTGCCCTCGAGCCCGATGTCGACGATGCCCGAGCGCTCCGCGAAGAGCCCGCCCAGCGCGGCCAGCACGAGGGGAGCGGCCCCACGCGCCGTGGCCGCGGCCACGAGCGCCACGAGCAGAACGGTGTCGCTCATGCGGGCCGGCGGAACAGCGAGTCGAGGGGCGCGCGCAGCGCATGCTCGAGCGCGCCACACACGAGGATGATCAGCCCCTGGATGACCACGACCACGTCGCGGGTGAGCTTCGGCATCTCGAACGACAGCTCGGACCCACCCTGGTAGAGGGCGCCGAACAGCACGGCTGCCAGCACGATCCCGAGCGGGTGATTGCGGCCCATCAGCGCGACCGCGATGCCCACGTATCCCGCGCCGCCGGTGACGTTCAGGAGCAGGCGGTGCTGGACGCCCATGACCTCGTTCAGGCTCATCAGCCCGGCCAGCGCGCCCGAGATCGACATCGCCATGATGACCGTGTGTCCGGGCCGGATGCCTGCGTAGACGGCGGCCGTCTCGTTGTGGCCGAGGGCGCGCACCTCGTAGCCCCAGCGCGTGTGCCAGAGATAGAACCAGACCATCACCCCGGCGGCGAGTGCGCCGAGGGCTGAGAGGTTGACGGGTGAGCGCGCGATCTCCCAGCCGAACCACCGGGCCACGTCGTGAAGCTGGGGCATCCACGTATTCGAGGCGAACTCCTGCGTCTCCGGCGACTGCTGGCCCGGCTTGATGAGGACGTTGACCAGGAGATGCGTCATCAACGCCGAGGCGATGAAGTTGAACATGATCGTCGTGATGACGACGTGACTGCCGCGTCGGGCCTGCAGCCACCCGGGCACGAACGCCCACGCGGCGCCGAAGGCCGCGGCCATGACCACGCCGGCGGGAACGACGAACATCGTGGGCCATGCGCCGGCGCCGAGACAGAGGAGCGCGACGCCGAGACCGCCGAGCGACGCCTGGCCCTCCGCCCCGATGTTGAAGAGCCCGGCGTGGAACGCGACCGCGACGGCCAGGCCCGTGAAGACGAAGTTGGTAGCGTAGTAGAGCGTGTAGCCGACGGCCTCGGCGTTGCCGAACGCGCCGGTCGCGAGGAGCCGGAGCGCACGCGCCGGATTCTCGCCAACCAGAACGACCACCACGGCAGAGAGCAGGAGCGCCAGCGCGAGGTTGATCACCGGCAGCAGCGCCGGCGCGGCCCAGCCGAGCCCCGTTCGAGTCGGAGACGACCCGCTCGCCTGGATTGTTTGCGCGTTCATTGAATCACTGGAGCGCGTGATCGGCGCGGAGCCGGAGCGATTCCGGGATCGTCAGCCCCGACACCTTGGCGGTCGCGAGATCGATCACGAGCGCGACCAGCGCGGTCTATCCTCTCGCCTCCGCCCAGTCGACGACCTGAAGCCCTGCGATCCGCACGAAATGTCGGGTGTTACACGTGGCCACGCCGAAGTGGTGCGCCAGCGCGATGGAAGCGACCGCAATATCCATGTCGTCGATGAGCGTGCCCCGCGCCTCGAGCTCGGCTTTCTGGTCCCCGAAGATCTCGCTCGCAGTCTCCGTCCAGTCCAGCCATCGCAGCAGCGCTCTCCAGTGGCGGTACTGCGAACGGAGGAGGCGTGCGCGTCGTGATCGAGCAGGCAACCGTGCAATGCCGTACTGGATCTCCGCCGCCACCGGCGGGACCAGAAAGAGTTCGCCTGGCCGTCGGTCACCCGCGTGGATGAGGGCCAGTGCGTCTGCCCCCATCACCCGTGAAAGCGCGCTGGTGTCAACGACCAGCATCGGTGAATGGAGGCTTGCGACGATTGCGCCGAGCCGTCCGGATTGCCCGCTCCAATGCCTTCCCTGCTGCCGCCAGTTCCTTGCGATCCTTCGGCGTGAGGTGCGACATCTCGAGAAAGCCCGGCGGCCACTCCCCCAGGTTGTCCTGCAGGAGGCGTTGACAAGCCTCCGTCACGAGCCGATTACGGCTGACCTTCTTGCGGCCGGCCAGAGTGTCCAGGGCGTGAAGGAGGGTGGCGGGGAGGTGAACCGTCGTGGTCGGCATGCAGCGCGACCTCCTATCCGCGAATAGGATATATTCACCAGACTTGGCTGGCAACCCGCGCGTCCGGCGGGCACGCTGCCATCACGCCCCCGCAACGCCCGTCATCATGAGGCCCAGCGCCCGCTCGGTCGCCTCCGCCCCAGGCACGTCGCCGACGATCCGTCCGTCGTGCATCACGAGAATCCGGTCGGCCAGGGCGAGGATCTCGTCCAGCTCGACCGAGACCAGGAGGACGGCCTTCCCCGCGTCGCGCAGCGCCACCAGGCGGCGGTGGATGAACTCGATCGCTCCGATATCGACGCCGCGGGTGGGCTGGCCGACCAGGAGCAGGTCGGGGTTTCTGTCCAGCTCGCGGGCCAGGACGATCTTCTGCTGGTTGCCGCCCGAGAAGGCCGAGGTGGGCAGGGCGCCGTTTCCGGGCCGGATGTCGTACTCGGCGACCTGGCGCTGGAAGCTCGATGCCACCGCCGCTTTCCGCAAGCGGATCGTGCCGTTGTACGTCGCTTCGTCGTGGTATCCGAGAATCGCGCTCTCGCGGGCCGCGAAGGGCATGATCAGGCCCATGCGCTGGCGATCCTCGGGCACGTGCGCGAGCCCCAGTCGCCGCAGGCCGCGCGGTGAGCGCTCCCCATCCGCGAGCTCCCGAGTCTTCCATCGCAGGTGCCCCGACTTCACGGGGCGGATGCCGGCGAGCGCCTCGAGCAGCTCCGACTGGCCGTTCCCGGCGACGCCCGCCACCCCCACGATCTCGCCCCGGCGCACCGTGAAGCTGACGCCCTTGACGCGCGCCACGCCGAGCCCATCTTCGACCACAAGGTCGGCCACCTCGAGCACGGGCTCGCCTGGCCGGTACGCGGCCTTGTCCACGCGGAGGCTCACCGTGCGGCCCACCATCAGCTCGGCGAGCTGCTCCGACGTCGTCTCGGCCGTGGGTAGCGTCGCGACGACCCGTCCCTGGCGCATGACGGTGACGGCGTCGGTGAGCTCACGGATCTCGCGCAGCTTGTGCGTGATGAGGACGACGGTCTTGCCCTCCGCGCGGAGGGCTCCGAGGATCCGGAAGAGGCGATCGACCTCCTGGGGCGTCAGGACGGCCGTCGGCTCGTCGAGGATCAAGAGGTCGGCGCCGCGGTAGAGCGCTTTGAGGATCTCGACGCGCTGGCGCTGGCCCACGCCGAGATTCGCGATGCGCGCGTCCGGATCGACCTCGAGGTGATACTCGCGGCCCAGCCGCTCGACCTCGGCGCGCGCCCGCGTCATGCCCGCCCGGAGCCGGAAGCCGCCCTCCACTCCGAGGACGACGTTTTCCAGGACGGTGAACGGCTCCACCAGCATGAAATGCTGGTGCACCATGCCGATGCCGGCGGCCAGGGCATCCTGGGCGCTGCGGAGGGCCGCCGGCCGGCCGCGCACGAGGATCTCGCCTCGGTCGGGCTGGTAGTAGCCGAAGAGGATGCGCATCAGAGTCGACTTGCCGGCGCCGTTCTCGCCCACGAGTCCGTGGATCGTGGCCTGGCGCACGGCGAGCGACACGTCGCGGTTGGCGTGAACGTCGCCGAACCGCTTGTCGATGCCCCGCAGCTCGATGACCGGCGGGGCGGCCCGGTCCACTACTTCGCCATGTAGTCGGTGACCTTGATCTTGCCGGCCACGATGTCGCCGCGCGCCTGCCCGAGCCGCCGCTCCATCTCCGGCGTGATGAGACTGCGGTTGTGCTGATCCAGCGCGTAACCGACCGCGTTCTCGGCGACGCCCAGGTTGCGCAGACCCGGCTTCCACGTCCCCTCCTTCGCGGTCTTGAAGGCCTCGTAGACGGCGAGGTCCACGCGCTTGACCATCGAGGTCAGGATGGTGCCGGGGTGGATGTGATTCTGATTCGAGTCGACGCCGATGGCCAGTCGCCCCCTGTCCTTGGCCGCCTGGAGCACGCCGAGCCCCGTCCCGCCGGCGGCGGCGTAGACGACGTCGGCGCCCCGGTCGAATTGGCTGCGCGCCAACTCGCCGCCCCGGGTCGGGTCGTTCCACGCGGCCGGCGTCGTCCCCGTCATGTTCTGGAAGATTTCGATCTTCGGGTTGACGTACCGGGCGCCTTCTTCGTAGCCGCGGGCGAACTTGCGGATCAGCGGGATGTCCATCCCGCCGACGAACCCGATCTTGCCGGTCCTGGAGGCCATGGCGGCCGCCATCCCGACCAGGAACGAACCCTCGTGCTCCTTGAAGACGACCGATTGAACGTTGGGTAGGTCCACGATCGCGTCGACGATGGCGAACTTCGTGGCGGGGAACTCCCTGGCGACCTTCTCCATGCCGGAGGCCTGGCCGAAGCCGATCCCGACGACGATCTGGACACCGCGACGCGCCATGTTGCGCAGAGCCTGCTCACGCTGGGCCTCGTTGGTCACCTCGAACTCGCGATAGGCGATCCCGGTCTCTTTCTTGAAGCGCTCGGCGCCGGTGTAGGCCGCCTCGTTGAACGACTTGTCGAACTTCCCGCCCATGTCGAACACGATGGCGGGAGCGAAGTCCTGGGCCATGGCGGCGCCGGCCCGGACCGTCATGGCGAGCGTGAGGACGGCAACCGCGAACGTTCTCGGGAGTGTCATGATCTGCGTTCCCCTTGAGCGCCCCGATGATAGCGATCAGCCGTGCGTTCGCCTAGTTGACTCGGAGGGGGGCTTCGCCCCCCTTCCGACGCTCCGCGGGCCTTTGGCCCGCTCCGCTGCCTCCCCCCAGGATTGCGCCGGCAAAGCCGGCGCTCGAACGCGGATTATCCCGACACATTCCTAGGCTAGCGTCCAGGCCGGCCCGGGCGGTCGTACCAATCGCGCTATCATTCGCCGATGGCCGCCGGCGGAATAGAGACCGTATGCGCGTTGCGCGGGCCCGTGCTGGCGGCGCCGCCGCGATTCGGCTACGCTCAAGCCCCCATGGCGCCCGGGTTATCGATAACGATCTACAGTCGCCGTTCCTGCCCGGCTTGAAGGCCCGCGCTCCCTCGAGGAGAAGCTCGATGATCGGCACGATTCGGATCCGCATGCCACGTCGTTCGCTGGCCGCGCTGCTCCTGGTCGTCGTGCTCGGGCTGGCCGCGCCCGCGGTGGCCCAGGACCCGCCCGCCCATGACCTGCTCAACGCCGTGCTCTGGATGCAGCGGTCGGTCGAATACCAGGCCACCGCCCTCACGGCGTTCGCGCTGGCCCGGATCCGTCTCGACCAGGCGCTGGCCGATCCGAACTGGACCGCCGCGCCCGCCGAGCAGACCGGCGCCTACCAGGCGCTGCCGCCGGCCGTGATCCTGGACGTCGACGAGTCGATCCTCGACAACTCGGGCTACCAGGCGTGGATGGTCTTCAAGAACACGACGTTCGATCCGAAGACGTGGAATGCGTACGTCAACACGGTGACGTCGCGCGCCATCCCGGGCGCGGTCGAGTTTGCCCGCTACGCGGACGCCAAGGGCGTGAAGGTGTTCTACCTCTCCAACCGGATCGCCGAGGAAGAGCCGGCGACGCGCAAGAACCTCGAGAGGTATGGCTTTCCGATAGGCGGCAACGTCGACACCATGTTGATGACCCGCAAGCAACCGCAATGGGGCTCGGCGAAGGGGCCGCGCCGGGCCCACGTCGCCAAGAGCTATAGGATCCTGCTCAACATCGGCGACAACTTCGGCGATTTCGTCGACGACTACCGGGGCAGCGAGACCGAACGCCAGAAGGTCATGGACCAGCACAAGGATCGCTGGGGACGCGAGTGGATCATGATCGCGAACCCCAGCTACGGCTCGTTCGAGTCGGCGCCCTTTCTCCACAACTTCAAGCTGTCCGATGGCGAGAAGCGCAAGGCCAAGCGCGGGGTCCTGGACGCGTGGCCGGGACCGTGACGGGCGCGATGTGGTACATCTCCTTCGCCGTGCAGCGGACTCGATGAGGAGGAATTCATGAAAGTGAAGGCGGTCAACGGCTTCGCGCGCATCCTCAAGGCCGAGGGCATTCCGTGGGTGAGCTGCTACCCCACCAGCCCCGTGAACAACGCGCTCGGCGAAGAGGGCGTCCCCATCTTGATGATGGGTGAGGAGCGTTTCGCGGTCGCGGTGGCGGACGCGTATTCGCGCGTGACGTGCGGCAAGCAGATCGGCACCTGCACGGTGATGGCGGGCCTGAACGCTGCCGGCATCCAGATGGCGTTCGGCGCCATCGCGCAAGCGTGGGAGGACTCGTCACCCATTCTCGTCATCGCCGAGGGTGTGGGCGCGGGCAATGCGCGACACACGCATTTCGACATGGCGAGCGCGTTCAAGCCGGTGACGAAGTGGGTCGGCGAGATCGACCGCGCTGAGCTCGTACCCGATTACTTGCGCCGGGCCTTCACGCATCTGCGGTCCGGCCGGCCCGGCCCCGTGCTCCTGCTCATCCCGCGCGACCTCGGGGAGTACGAGGAAGACGAGCATCCCTACACGCCGGTGAAGGGCTGGCGCTCGGGCCCCGATCCGGACGACGTCACCGCGGCCATCAAGACGCTGATCGCCGCCAAGGATCCGCTGCTCTTCGTCGGCGAGGGCGTGTACTACGCCGACGCCACCACCGAGCTGCTGAAGTTCGCGGAGCTGGCCCAGGTGCCGGTGCTGACGACGCTGAAAGCCAAGGGCGCCTTCCCCGAGAACCATCCGCTCTCGGTCGGCGTGCGCGGCTCGCACGCCGAGCACTTCCTGCGCAAGTGCGACGTCCTGTTCTCGATCGGCTCGAGCCTCTTCCCGAATCGCTTCAGCCACGCGATCCCGGACGCCGAGAAGAAGACGATCGTCCAGTGCACGATCGACACCCTCGACATCAACCGCAGCTACGAGACGCGCCAGGCGGTGATCGGCGACGCCAAGCTCACCCTGCAGGCGCTCAGCGAGGAGCTGTCCAGGCGCACGGGCGGTGGGCGCAAGAACCCGGCCGTGCTGGAGGAGATCCGCACCGCCAAGCAGGCGTTCCTGGCGAAGTTCCGCCCGCTCATGGAGTCGAACGAAACGCCGATCAACCCGTACCGCGTCCTCGGCGACCTCATGAAGGTGCTCGATCCCAAGAACTCGTTCGTGACCGCCGACTCCGGCAACACCCGGGACCAGACCAGCACCGTGTACGAGGCGCAGATCCCGCGCGGCCACCTGGGCTGGGGCAACGTCTCCACCCTGGGCTTCAGCCTGGCCGGCGCGCTCGGAGCGAAGCTCGCGTTTCCGAACCGCCAGTGCGTCAACGTCACCGGTGACGCCGGCGTCTGCTACATGATGGGCAACTTCGAGGCGGCGGCACGCTACGGCCTCGGCATCACGACCATCCACATCAACAATGGCGGCTACTCCGGCTACGGCCCCGGCTTCTGGGGCGGCGGCCACGATCCGTTCACGTGGAAGGTGTCCGACCACGGCTCGGCCTGCATGGCGTCCATGGCCAAGGCCGTGGGTTTCCACAGCGAGGACGTGACCCAGCCGGCGGAGATCATCCCGGCGCTCAAGCGCGCCCTGGACGAGAACGCCAGGAACCGGCCGGCGTTTCTGGAGTTTATCTGCTCGCACCATCCTGTGCACGGCGGCTGGGTACGGGGCGGAGGGGGCCACTAGGCTGCTGAAGATCACCAACCGCCTGAAGTCGATGGGGCCGGCCGGGACGACGACGGGAAAATCGAAGCGCGCGGCACGCTGACGGCGCGATCAGCGCCCACGCCCAGGAGCAAGGAGAAGACGATGGCGGACGTGTTGACGGTGGTGGCGAAGGTCCGGGCGGCCAAGGGCAAGGGCGACGCGCTGGCGGCGTTGCTCAAGGAGCAGGTGGCGGTGGTGCGGGCGGCGGAGCCGGGCTGCCTCATCTATCGCCCGCACCGGTCCACGAAGGATCCCGACCTCTTCATCTTCTACGAGCAGTACAAGGACGATGCGGCGTTCGACGCGCACCGCAAGGCGCCGTACCTGGCCACGTATCGCGAACGGCGTGAGCGCGAAGGCTTGACCGAAGGCCCGCCCGAGGTGGAGATCTACCGCTCGATCACCGACTGAGCGCCGATCACCCACCACCACATGGATCACGCGGGTGGCGTGCGGGCGTACGCCGCGCAGGGCGCCACCATCGTGGCCGGGAAAGGCACCGGCGCTCACTTCAAGCGTGTGCTGGCGGCGCCGTTCACGCGGAATCCCGACCTGGCCGTGAAGGACCTGAGCGCCACCCCGATCGTGGAGGTGGCCGACAAGCACGTGCTCACCGACGGCACCCGCAAGGTCGGCGCCTACGTCCTCGACAACAACCCGCACGCCCAGGGCTTGCTGATCGGCTATGTGGAGGACGCCCGTCTCGGCTTCGCCACCGACATCTGGAGCCCCGGCGCCGGGCCGCTGTCCGCCAAGCTCACTCCGGCGCTGGCCTCGCTCGTCGCCGGCGTCAAGAAGGCCGGCATCTCGCCGACCCGATTCGCGGGTGGCCACGGCTCGGTCGCGTCGCCCGGCGGCGTACTCGGAGTACGCCTCGGGCGCTGCTTCCCTCGCCGCCTCGCATCTGGCCCGAATTGAACGGCCTGCTTCGTGTCTAGGGAGTCAGCGAAATCGCGGCATGACGCGCTCGCCGAAGCGCCGCATCGATTCCATGATGCGGGCGTGCGGCAGGTAGCCGTAGCTCATCTGACAGAGCACGTGCTGCACGCCGGCGTCACGGAGCGCGGCCACCTGCTCGGCGACCCGCTCGGCCGTTCCGCACAGCGTGGCCGTCTCCAGCGAGTACCGGGCGCCGTCCTCGTCCGACACCAGTGGATCGTTCCACGGATTGATCCGCGATGGCTCGACCTTGAAGTCGGCGGGGTTGTGCGTCGAGCGCGCGTGGATCATGTGATGCCGCGTGTGCCGGAGCGCTTCCGCCAGCTCGTCCTCGGCCTGGCTCTGACTCTCGGCGACGTGCACGAAGCGCCAGAGCGCCGCTTGCTCGCGGAGCCGCCGCTGCGCCGACGCATCCAGTCCGCTCTCGGCCAGGCCGGCGTCGTAGAGCGCGAGCCGCTCGGGAACGCGCGCGAGCGGGATGCGCGCGATCAGGAGCAGCGCGCCCAGCCGCCCGCACTCGCGCACCGAGCCGGCGCCCGACACACTCCGCCAGATCGGCGGGTGCGGCCGCTGGCGGGGGCGGGGGCGAAGCTCGGGCAGGCGGAGCTGATAGAACCTGCCCTGGTGGACCAGCGGCGCTGCGGTCCACGCGCGGACCATCACGTCGAGCGTCTCCTCCATCCGCGCCCGGCTGTCGTCGCTGCGCAGGCCGTAGCCGACGAACTCGTACTCGTTGAAGTTGGTCCCGTGTCCGATGCCGATGTCGAGGCGACCGTCGGAGAGGTTGTCGAGGACCGCGAGCTCGGTGGCCAGACGGATCGGGTGCCGCAGCGCCAGCTGCAGCACGGCGAAGCCGATGCGGATGCGCGACGTGCGCGCGGCCACCACGCTGGCGAACGGGATGGGATCGCAGAAGACGCTCTCGCCCGTGAAGTTGTGCTCGGTGAGCCAGACGCCGTCGAAGCCGGCCGTCTCCGCGAAGCACGCCTGGGCGAGCTGCTCGTGGATGGCGGCGTAGTCGCCGTCGGGCGAGGGGGAAAGGCCGAGCGTCAACCAGCCGAATCGCATCCCGTCGGCCGCGCTACTTGTCCTTCAACGGCACCACGGCGTAGTACCGCGGCTGGTCGCCGACGGCTCGCGTGACGTGGCCGCGGCCCGTCACGTCCTCGGCGAGCACGACGTCGCCGGGCCCGACGCGCGCCACCGTTCCATCGCCGACCTCGATCTCCGCGGCCCCCGACAGCGAGATGGAGTATTGCCGGCGGGGCGCACAGTGCCACGAGAGCACGTACCCGGGCGGCGAGACGCGGAACGTGATTCCGGTGACCGGCTGCATCGGCGTGGCTTCGCCGTGGGCGCCCTCGACGTCGGCGAAGGGCTTCATCGCCCACGGCATGTCCTCGAGGTGCGACTCGCCGTCCGAGCCGCTGTAGATCCGCCAGAGCTTGGGCATGATGGTGGTCCTCGTCTCACGCGCAGTAGGGAAGCACCCGGTCACCGAAGAGTCTGATCGCTTCCATGTAGATAGAGACCGAACTTCACGAGCGACCTCCTCCCGCGTCATGTTCATGCCGAACGCTCCCGCTCATCGTGCGCGCAGTATGAGCCGTGCAGTCGGAAGCGATCAAGGATACGCTCGCGCGGAGGATGGCGTCGCCCCGAGATCGCCAGGCGGAGCGCCGGTCCGAAGGAGGAGCAGGTGAAGATCACGCGCGTCGAGCCGTTTCACGTCGACTGGGGTGGCGGGCGGAGCCGGAGCGCCTGGGTCCGGATCTGGATCGACGGTGACACCGGCGTCTACGGCCTCGGCGAGGCGAGCCCGATGGTGCACGGCAACGCGTCGCTCGAGATCATCGGGAGCGCCTTCACTCCGATGCTGCTGGGCGCCGACCCGCTGGAGCCGCGCGTGATCCAGGACCGGCTGTTTCACCAGCACATCAAGGTCGGCCCGGAGGGCGCGTACGCGGCGGCGCTGGCCGCCATCGACATCGCGCTGTGGGACCTCAAGGGCAAGGTGTTGCGCCAGCCGGTGTGGAAGCTTCTCGGCGGGGCGTGGCGGCGCGAGCTGCCCTTCTACGCGTCGATCGGTGGCAACGGTCAGCGGAGCGTGGACGAGGTCTGCCGCGTGGTGGAGTCGTGGCTCGTGTTCGGCCCGGCGCAGGTGAAGATCCGCTTCGACGCCGACAAGACGACGCGTGACGTCGACATCGCCGGTGACATCGCCAAGGCCCGCGCGGTGCGCGAGCTGGTGGGCGACGGGTTCCCGCTCGCGTTCGACGCCAACAACGGCTATTCGGTCCAGGGCGCGATCCGCGTGGGCCGTGCGCTCGAGGAGCTGGGCTACGTGTGGTTCGAGGAGCCGGTGCAGCACTATCACGTGGAGAGCTTGGCCAAGGTCGCCGCCGCGCTCGACATCGCGGTCTCCGCGGGCGAGCAGGAGTACACGCTGCAGGGGATCAAGCGGCTCATCGAGGCGGGCGTGGACATCGTGCAGCCCGACATCGTGAAGACCGGCGGGTTCACCGGCCTGGGCGACATGGCCGCGCTCGCCCGCGCGTTCGGGGTCGACCTCGTGCCGCACCAGACGCAGCCCTCGATCGGACACACCGCGAACCTGCACCTCGTGGCCTCACTCGCGCATTCGCACTACCCGGCGGAGTACAACGGTCCCCGCGACGTGCAGGACGTCGTGTTCGAGACCCCCGTGCGGCCGGTGCAGGGGAAATTCGTCCTCTCCGACGCGCCCGGGCTCGGTCTCGAGCTCGATGAGACCGAGCTGCGGAAGCGGATGATTCCGTGGACGTCCTCCGCCCCGAGCGGGTGAGCGTTAGACGGGTCTACGGGTGTGCCACTCCGTGGCCTGCTCGTACGCGTGGCCGGCGCGGAGCACGGTGACCTCGTCGAAGGGGCGGCCGGCGATCTGCAGTGAGATCGGCAACCCGCCCGTCGAGAAGCCGCACGGCAGCGCGAGGGCGGGGAGGCCGCTGAGGTTGAACGGCGGCGTGTTGCTCCGCGGGAACCCGATCGTCGTGTCCCACATCATCTCGAACGTCGGGGCCGGCCTCGGTGACGTGGGTGTCGCGAACAGATCGACCGTCCGCAGCGCGTCGAGCATCTCCCGGCGCAGCCGCTCGCGCAGCCGCATCGCCTGGACGTACTCGGTGCTGGTGTAGAGCCCGCCGTGCATCAGCCGCTCGCGCAGCAGATCGCCGTACTTCTCCGGTCGCTCGCGGAGGTCGCGCTCGTGATACGCAAACGCCTCCGAGGCCATGATGACCATGAACGATGGCGAGTCCCACATGTGCGGAATGGGCACGTCACGCACGTCCGCGCCCAGGCTCTTCAACGTCGCCAGCGAGTCCTCGAACGCCTTCACCACCTCGGTGTCGGCGCCGGCGAGGAAGAAGTCGCGCGCGGGCACGCCGATCCTCAGACCGCGGATCGACTGGCCGAGCGTCGCGAGGTAGTCGGACACGGGCACGTGGCTCGACGCGGGGTCGAGCGGATCGTGGCCGGCCAGCGCCTGCAGCAGGTACGCGCAGTCCTCGACCGTGCGCGCCATCGGCCCCGTGTGGTCGAGCGTCCACGACAGCGTCACCACGCCGGCGCGGCTGCAGCGCCCGTACGTCGGCTTGAGTCCGACGATGCCGGAGAACGAGGCGGGACCGCGGATGGAGCCGCCGGTGTCCGAGCCGAGAGCGCCGACACACAGGCCGGCGGCGAGCGCGGCGCCCGAGCCGCTCGACGAGCCACCGGGGATGTGGTCGAGGTTCCACGGATTGCGCGCGGGCGGGAAGCGATGCCCGGGCGTCTGGATGCCCCACGCGAACTCGTGGGTGATGAGCTTGCCGAGCATCACGCATCCGGCCTCTTGCAACCGCGTGACGCACGTCGCGTCGGTGTCCGGCACCCAGTCCTCGAGGAGCGCCGAGCCCGCCGTGGTCTTGATCCCGCGGGTGAAGTAGAGGTCCTTGTAGCCGACGGGGATGCCGAGGAGCGGCCGGCCGTCGCCGCGAGCGATGGCCGCTTCCGCCGCCCTGGCGTCGGCCAGCGCACGGTCGGCCGTGATGGTGACGAAGGTGTGGAGCGTCGGCTCCAGCTTCTCGATCCGCTGCAGAAGCGCCGCCGTCAGCTCGACGGGGGAGAGCTTTCGCGCGCGGAACCGCTGGCCAAGCTCGCGGACGCCCGCGTAGCAGAGGTCATCGCTGGCCATGGTCGACCCCTCCGGTGGCGTCGAAGGTGACGGCCGGCTCGACGGTCTGCACCGCGCGCGAGTCGGTCTTGCCGAGCGGCGCCAGCGCCTCGTTGAGCAGCCGGCGCACCATCTCGAGCCGATCGTCGCGCAGCGTGAGGCCGGCAGCCTGCGCGCGCTTCTTCACCTCGTCCACGGTGACGTCGCTCATG
>JBGPXN010000109.1:0-14582 GCA_041492755.1 Methylomirabilia bacterium
GAGCTGAGCGACGAGGCGTGGGACACCGTGCTCGACACCAACCTCAAGGGCACGTTCGTCACCTCGCGCGCGGTGGCGCGCGCGATGCTGGCGCGCGGGGTGCGCGGGCGCATCATCAGCATGTCCTCGCAGTGGGGCAAGAAGGGAGGCGCGCGCCGCGCCGCCTACTGCGCGTCCAAGTTCGGGATCATCGGCTTCACGCAGTCGCTGGCCCAGGAGCTGGCGCCGGCCGGGATCACGGTGAACGCCATCTGTCCGAGCGCGGCCGACACCGAGCGTCTGGATCACGCCGGCCTCCGGGCGGACGGCACCTTCGACCCGAAGCTCCGCGAGGAGCGGATCAAGGAGACGGCGGCGGCGACGCCACTTGGCCGTATCGCCCGGCCGAGCGACGTGGCCGAGGTGGCGGCGTTCCTGGCCGGCGATGCCGCCGAATACATCACCGGGCAGTCGATCAACGTGACCGGCGGCGGCGTGATGCATTGAGTACATGGGGGGCCCCGATATGGCCCCCCATACCCCCCATCGCTCGGACGCGCCCCGGCAACCCCGGGGCGCGCCTCGACACCCCCAACGCTCGGGGGCGCCCCGGCGGAGCCGTGGCGCCCCTCGACCTCCAATTCGTTCACGGGCTCTGAGCCGACCAGCGCGTGTGCCCCCGGGGAAGACCGGATGATGACGAGCGCTGCGCGGCAGCGTGGGATAGGAGCGGACGCGTGAAGCTTCGAGGCAAGATCGCGATCGTCACCGGGACCAGCCCGAATATCGGTGCCGGCATCGCCGGCGGGCTGGCCGACGAGGGCGCCCGGGTCGTCTGCGTGGACGTCGTGCGCGAGAACGCGCAGCAGTGCGCGGAGTGGATCACCGAGCACGGCGGCGAGGCGCTGGGGGTCACGTGCGACGTCACCGACGAAGGACAGGTCGAGCGGATGGTGGCCAGGTCGCGCGAGGCCTACGGCGGTGTCGACGTCCTCGTCAACAACGCCGGCATCCTCGGTGGGCTGAGCGTGCTGGACATGCCGCTCGAGCGCTGGAACCGCCAGATCGGGGTCAATCTCACCGGGACGTTCCTCTGCACCAAGCACGTCGCCCGGCTCATGGTGGAGCAGCAACGCCGCGGCAGCATCATCGTGATCGCCTCGACGGCGGCGCACCAGGGCCAGGCCGGCAACATCGGCTACTGCACGAGCAAGAGCGGCCTGCTGAACTTCACCCGCGCCGCCGCCATGGACCTGGCCCGGCACGGCATCCGGGTGAACAGTCTCACCCCGACGGCCACCGACGCCGGCGAGGGCCACGATCGCGCGGAGAGCTGGGGACGGCCCCGACCGGAACGGCGGAGCGGCCTGCTGGATTTTTCGAAGATGGTGCCGATGGGCCAACTCCCGAGCCCGCGCCACTACGCCCGCGCCGCGGCGTTCCTGGCCTCCGAGGACGCCGAGATGATCACCGGCTTCGACCTGCGCGTGGACGCCGGAGCCATCGCCAAGTACTGGCCCTGGATCCCTCGAGCGTGAGCCGGCCGCCGCTCAGCGCGCCTCGCCGAGCGCGCGCAGCGTCTCCTCCAACCGCTTCTGCTCCGTCCCGTAGGCCGCCCAGTCCCCGCGGCGAAGCGCATCCTGCGCCCGGCCGTAGATCTCCAGCGCGCGCTGGGCCTGCGCCCGGGCGCCCGAAGGCGGCGCGCCCGGCGCCCCGGGCCCCGCGGCGGCACGCGCATCGGCCGGCGTCGCGGCGGCGGGAGCGGGCCGGGCGCCGAAGATCCGCGCCAGCGACTGCTCGAGCGTCGGCTCCATGGCGATCTGATTGCCGTGGGCGACGATGACCCGGCGCAACTCCGGGAGCGCGCCCTGTTCGGAGGCGGCCAGGTAGAGCGGCTGCACGTAGATCAGCGACTGGTCGATGGGGATGGCCAGGAGCGAGCCGCGAATGATCGTGGAGCCGCGCTGGCCCCAGAGGGCGAGCTGCTGGGCGATGACGGGGTCCTGATCGATGCGGGCGTCGATCTGGCGCGGACCGTACACGAGCTTCTGCTTGGGGAAGTTGTAGACGATGAGGTTGCCGTACTGGGCCGGGTCCGAACGCGCCGCCATCCAGGCGATCATGTTGTCGCGGCGGCTCGGGTTGAAGAGCGTGAGGAGGATGAACTCCTCTTCCTTTTCGCCCGGAAGCCGCATGATGGTGAAGTACGACTCCATCTCCCGATCGCGTCCCTCCACCGTCCGCCGCGGGATCGCCCACAGGTCTTCCTTGTTGTAGAAGACCTGGGGATCCTCCATGTGGTACGTCGCGTACTTCCGCGCCTGGATGTTGAAGAGGTCCTCCGGATAGCGGATGTGCGCGCGCAGGTCGGCCGGCATCGCCTCCAGGGGCTGGAGAAGGCCGGGGAAGCCGGCCGCGTACGCCTGCACGAGCGGATCGCCGGGGTCGGCGAGGTAGAAGCGGACGGTGCCGTGATACGCGTCGATCGTGACCTTCACCGAGTTGCGGATGTAGTTGCCGACCCCGCGCACGGGCTCGGAGTACGGGTAGCGGTCGGTCGCCGTGTACCCGTCGAGCATCCACACCATCCGGCCGTCGTCCGTGATCACCAGGTACGGGTCACGATCGAAGCGGAAGAACGGGGCGATCTGGCGGACACGCTCCCCGATGGTCCGGTAGAGCATGAGGCGGCTCTCGGGCGTGAGGTCGTTCGACAATAGTATTTTGATCTCGCCGAGCCGGACCGCGAACAGCAGCTTGCGCCCCCACGACGAGATCGGAATGCCCCCCGTCCCCTTGTAGGTGGTGTAGACGTTCTGGTCGCCGGCCGGATAGTCGAGTTCTTGAGACCGCGTACGCACCAGCGAGTACTCGTTCGAGATCTCGCCGAAGTAGATCTCGGACTGGGTGATCTTCGGGAAGCCGTCCACCGAGCGCGGTGGGATGTCCTTCACGAAGAACTCCGGCAGCCCCTCGGGGGTGATGCGATTCACCGGCCCCACCACCGCGCCGTAGCCGTGGGTGAAGGTCAGGTGCTCGTTGATCCAGATCCGCGACTGGAGGTGGGCGTACGACAGCTCGCGCGCCGACAGCATGAGCTGGCGGTACTCGCCGCCGATACGGTAGCGGTCGTTGTCCACGTCGGTGAACTTGTAGTACGTCCGGATCTCTTGAAGCTGGGCAAACGTTCGCAGCAGCGGGCTATGGTCCCAGAGCCGGATGTTCTTGATCGTCGACGCGTTGCGCTCGAGCGCCCGCGCGTCCAGGCTTTCGTCGGCGGGAAACTCCTTTTCCTGGATGCGGTCGAGCCCGTACGCCTGCCGGGTCATCCGGATGCTGGCCGCGATGAACGGCCGCTCGGCCGCCAGCTCGTTCGGCGTCACGCGGAGCCGCTGGAGCAGCGCCGGGTAGATGCCGAGGCCGACGACCCAGCCCGCGGCCAGCACGACGAGGCCGCCGATCACGAGGCGGAAGCCCGGACGCTGGGTTTGGGCCAGGCACGCGAGCGCGCACAGGCCGGCGAGCACGGCGAGACCGCGCAGGACGGGCAGCGAGGCGTGGATGTCGGTGTAGGACGCGCCGAAGACGACGCCCCGCGGCGAGTAGAGCAACTCGTACTGGTCGAGCCAGAAACCGACGCCCATCACGACGAGCTCGAGCGCGGCGAGGACGAGCAGGTGGACGCGGGCGCCGGCGGCGAGCCGCGGTCCCCGCGCGGTCAGCATCACGCTGCGCTGCAGCACGTAGATGACGATGGTGAGGACGATCGTCCCCGTCATCAGCGTGCTCACCCAGCCCAGGAGGAGCCGCCACAACGGCAGCGTGAAGACGAAGAACGACAGGTCGCGGCCGAACACGGGGTCGGTGGTCCGGAAGGGCACGGCGTTCAGATACGCGAAGACGGTCTCCCAGCGGGTGGCCGCGCGCAGGCCCGAGGCGAACGAGATGAGGGCGAGCACGATGGGCAGGAAGCGGCGGATGAGCGGCTCGATCACGGCCCGCCCGGGGAGACCGAGCTGGTCCTCCAGCTCCCACAGCACGTCGGGCCGTGCCGTGCGGGCGGCGAACGTGAGGTTCGCCCAGAGGAAGATGAGCACGCCGACGGCGACCGCCGTGAAGAGGCCGCCGCGGTAGGAGAGCACGGTCACGAAGACCTGCTGGTACCCGACCTCCTGGAACCAGAGCCAGTCGGTGTACAGCGGGACGAACTGTCCCACCAGCCCGAGCACCACCAGGGCGAAGACCAGCAGGACGATCGTTTGCGAACGGGCCATGCGGGGCGGCCGCGCTAGGTGCCGTGCCGCCAGGACGCGAGGTAGGCCGACTGCTGGGTGGTCAGGCCGTCGATCTCCACCCCCATTGACGCGAGCTTGAGCCGGGCGATCTCCAGATCGATCTCGCGCGGCACGACGTACACTTTCTTCTCCAGCGTCTGGCCCCGCTTGACCATGAACTCGGCGGCCAACGCCTGGTTGGCGAAGCTCATGTCCATCACCGCGGCCGGATGTCCTTCGGCCGCGGCCAGGTTGATCAGGCGGCCGTCGCCGAGCACGTTGATGCGGCGGCCGTCGGGCAGGCGAAATTCTTCGACGAAAGGCCGGACGGGACGGCGAGCGGTCGCGGACGCGGCGAGCTGGTCGAGGTCGATCTCAACGTTGAAATGGCCGGAGTTGGCGAGGATGGCGCCGTCCTTCATCTGCGCGAAGTGCTCCTTGCGGATGACCGAGGTGTTGCCGGTCACCGTCACGAACACGTCGCCCGCCGCCGCCGCCTTCAGCATGGGCATGACCTGAAAGCCGTCCATGGCCGCTTCGAGCGCGCGCATGGGCTCGACCTCGGTCACGATCACGTGCGCCCCCATGCCCTTGGCGCGCGTGGCCACGCCGCGCCCGCACATCCCGTAGCCCGCGACCACCATCGTGCACCCGGCCAGCAGCATGTTCGTCGCGCGCAGGATGCCGTCGATGGTGGACTGCCCGGTTCCGTAGCGGTTGTCGAAGAGATGCTTGGTGTCGGCGTCGTTCACCGCGATGACGGGGAAGGCCAGCACGCCCTCCTTCTCCATCGCCCGCAGCCGGATGACCCCGGTGGTCGTCTCCTCGGTGCCGCCGATGACGTCGGTGACGAGGTCGTGGCTGCGCTTGCCCTCGCCGTGGAGCTGCGAGATCAGGTCCGCCCCGTCGTCCATCGTGACTTGCGGCCGCGTCCCCAGCACCGCCTCGATGTGCCGGTAGTAGCGCTGGTTGTCCTCACCCTTGTGCGCGTACGTCGGGATCCCGTACTCCTTCACCAGCGCCGCCGCCGCGTCGTCCTGCGTCGACAGTGGGTTGGACGCGCACAGCGCGACCTGTGCCCCCCCCGCCTTGAGCGTCAGCATCAGCACCGCGGTTTCCGTGGTCACGTGCAGACACGCCCCCAGCCGGATCCCCTTCAGCGGCTGCTCCTTCGTGAACCGCTCCCGCACCTGCCGCAACACCGGCATGGAGTGCTCCGCCCACTCGATCCGCAGCCTCCCCGCCTCCGCCTGCCCGATGTCCTTGACGTCGTTATCCACCATCGGTCGATGTGTCCTTTCAGTAAGACTGGCCGCCGCGATCAGCCGACGTCACTTCGAGCGGCGGCTTCGCCGCCGCAATTCGATCCTGGGGGAGGTATCGGAGGGGGCCGTCGAGGCCCTCTCCGATGGGGATGGGGGGCAAAGCCCCCCTCCGAGTCACCGAACGTCGTCCCGGAGATCCTTCACGCGGTCGGTCCGCTCCCACGTGAACTCGGGCTCCGAGCGCCCGAAGTGGCCGAAGGCGGCCGTCTGCTTGTAGATCGGCCGTCGCAGGTTGAGGTACTTGATGATGCCGGCGGGCGTGAAGTCGAAGTGCCGGCGAATGGTCCGCTCGAGCACCGCGTTGCTCACTTTTCCGGTGCCGAACGTCTCGACCATGATCGAGACCGGGTCGGCGACGCCGATCGCGTACGCGACCTGCACCTGCGCGCGCTCCGCGAGCCCGGCCGCCACGACGTTCTTCGCCACGTGGCGGGCCATGTAGCACGCGGACCGGTCGACCTTCGTCGGGTCCTTGCCGGAGAACGCGCCGCCACCGTGCGGGCACGAGCCGCCATACGTATCGACGATGATCTTGCGTCCGGTGAGCCCGGTGTCGCCCATCGGCCCCCCGGTGACGAAGCGGCCGGTCGGGTTGACGTGGTAGACGCAGTTCTTCGCGATCAACTGCTCGGGGACGGTCGCCCGGATGACGTGCTTGATGACGTCGTCGCGCAGCTGGTCCATCTCGACGTCGGGGCTGTGCTGGGTCGAGATGACGACGGTCTCCACCGCCACCGGCTTGCCGTTCACGTAGCGCACGCTGACCTGGGACTTGCCGTCCGGGCGCAGGTAGCTCAGCGTGCCGGCGCGCCGCACGTCGCTCAGGCGCCGCACGAGCTGGTGGCAGAGCATGATGGGCAGGGGCATGAGCTCCGGCGTCTCGGTGCACGCGTAGCCGAACATCAGGCCCTGATCGCCGGCGCCGAGGTTGTCCACGCCCATCGCGATGTCGCCCGACTGCTCGTCGATCGCCGTGATGACGGCACAGGTTTCGTAGTCGAAGCCGTACTTGGCGCGCGTGTAGCCGACCTGCTTGATGGTGTCGCGCGCGATGCGGGGAATGTCGACGTAGCAGGAGGTGGTGATCTCGCCGGCGACGACCACCAGGCCGGTGGTGAGCAGCGTTTCGCACGCCACCCGCCCGACCGGGTCCTGACTGATGATCGCGTCGAGCACGGCGTCCGAGATCTGGTCCGCGATCTTGTCCGGATGTCCCTCGGTCACCGACTCCGACGTGAACAGGTACTCGTCCTGCGCCATCGGCTTCCCTCCTTCGCCGTCGAAAATTCGGGCCAGTCTAGCACGCGGCCACGGCGAGGCTCAACAGTCAGCCCCGCATCCGGCGCTTCAATTCGTCGAGCCGCGGCACGTCCCACGGATCGACGCCACGCAGGATGGCCAGGTAGTAGCTCGTCCACTGTCCGAGGTAGACGAGGGAGAGCAGGCGCGCGATGCGGCCGACTCCGCGCGCACGGATCTCGCTCACCCCGCCCGCGGCCAGACCCGCGATCTCGCGCAGGAGCGTGAAGCGCCGCGCGATCTCCGGCGGCTCGTCGGTGTCGCGCAGGAGCACGAGCTGCATGCGCTGCGCGTCCGGGCCGTGCCACGCTTCGATCTCGTTGTGGTTCATCTCGGGCAGCACACCGGAGAGCGCGAACGTCTTGGCGTTCTCCTCGACGTCGGTCTTCCACCGATACGCCGCCGCGCCGGTGAGGGGACCGCCGTAGATCGCGGGCAGCCGGCCGTGGACGGCGAGCGCGATCAGTTTCGCTTCGTTGCCGGACGTCGCGCGGGCGGGCTCCAGCTCCCGTCCCAGCGCCTCGACGACCGCGAGCGCCTCGGCCACCTCGCCGGCGCTCGCGAGCTCGAGCCCGGCGCCGCGCAGCAGCTCCAGACACGGCAGGAACAGGTAGCCGAGCGCCATCCGGGGCATCAGACCGCCAGGTAACCGGACGAGCGGCCACCCCGCGGCCTGGGCGCGCGCGGCCAGGGCGCCGCCCGCGGTGACCGCGACGATGGCCGTGCCCCGCGCGGCCGCCGCGTCCACGGCGGAGAGCACCTCGACGGTGTCGCCCGAATACGAGCATGCGATGACGAGCGATTCGTCGGTGGCCGCCACCGGCAACCCGTAGCCGCGATGCACGATCAGCGGCACCTCGAGCCGGTCGGTCGCGCAGGTGGCGAGCAGGTCGCCGCCGGCGGCGGAGCCCCCCATGCCCGCCACCACGACCAGTCGCGGGCGCTTGACGGAGACGGCGGGTTCGGCGCGCAGCTCCGTGGCCGCGCGACACTGGCGCGGGAACGCGACGAGCGCGCCCCGTGCGTCGTGCGGGTCCAAGCGCTCGAGCGCGGCGCGGTCGTCGAGAATCATCGCTCGCCCACCTCCAGCTCCACGATCAGTTCGCGCGCGCCCGCGGCGGGCACCGGCCAGGCCAGGAGCAGCGCGGTGCCCTGGTAGATCCGCTCGAATCCCGCCTCGGACACCGACACGGTCTCCACCGGTCCCCAGGCGAGCTCGGCGCCTGCCGTCCAGCGTAACCTGGCCCGCACGCCCAGCCACGCGTCCACGAGGGTGACGCTGTCGCGATCGCTCAGGCGGCCGCGGCTGCGCAGCGCGGGCCGATCCGGTAGATCGAGATAGCGGTCGGGACCGTCGCCCGCGGTGAGCGCGAGGTTCCACTGCACCGCCCAGCGTCCCCGCCGGCCTTTCGTGTCCACCCGATAGCGGGCCTCGATGCGCGAGCCGCTCACCGTGACGCGCTTGTCGATGGCGGGCGCATCGGCGGCGGTGGCCGGCGACAGGACGACCGTCACCCGATCGTCCTCCACCTCCATCCGCGACGCGCAGGGTTCGCCGCCCAGGCGAAAGTCGGCGCCGTCCCACGGCGCGACCGGATCGAGCTCGCCGTCCGCGGTCACGAGGCCGTCGAGCAGCGAGGCCCGCCGCAGATCGTCGTAGGCGAGCAGGTCGCCGAGGCCGGCCTCTTTGGCGCTCGGCACGTCCTGGACGCTGCGCACCACGGCCTCGTCTCCGGCGTCCCGGGCGCGGACCTGCGCGTGGTACGCCTCCTCGCGGCGAGCGAGCACGTCGGCCAGGTCGAGGCTCTTCGGGTAATAGCCGATCTCGGTGAGCGCGCCGCCCAGCGCGGGATTCACGGTCACGGCCAGCGTCGGGGTGCGTACGAAGATCTCTTCGCGCCCGTCACCATTGCCGTCGCGGCGCCACCAGGCCAGCGCGGGCGCCCCCGTTGCCTCCGCAAGCAGCCGCTCGGCCTCGAGCAGCGAGCCCTTGATCGCGCGCCGCAGATGCGGCAGATAGCAGCCGCCGAACACGCCGTGCCAGTACGCGTCGTTGGCCTGGCCGCGCCAGAGCGCCTCGCGCGCGTCTCGCAGCCGCGCGTCGTCGGGCGCGCGGGCGAGCGCGCCGTGCACCCCGGCCGACAGGCGCAGCATCTTCCAGTACGTGTCCGCGACCTCCGGGTACTTGACCAGGAAGTTGCGCCAGAAGCCGCCGCGCAGCATCGGCTCGATCCCCTCACCGCCCGGCAAGCTCGCGACCTGTCGCTTGGCGGACTCGAGCGCGATGCCGGCGGCGGGGCTCAGCGCCCACTCGCCCATCTCGCGGTACGACGCGGTCGGCAGGTACACGCGGCCGCTCGCGGGAAACCGATCGACGACGTCGGCGAAGGTGGTCATGGTCAGCCAGGGCGTGGCCTGGATCCGGTCGAAGAAGCGGTCGAGCCAGCCGTCCTCGTAGACGTGCTTGAACGTGCCGGGCCACACGCCGAACTTTTCGCCGTCGTCGGCCACGGTCAGGCTCGCCGTCTGACCCCGGCGCCGCTCGAGGTACTCGAAGCTCTCGTGCACCTGGCCGAACGGAATGAGGTGGCGCAGGCGCTGGTTGATCGGAAAGACGCCGACGACGGCGCCCTGGTCCTCGGTGAGGTAGTAGCCGCCGATCTGCTCGGGATCGAGGCCGGCGAGCGCGAAGTGGCTGTCGTCGACGAGCACGTATTCCACGCCGGCATCGCGGAGCGCCCGCGGAAGCTGCGGCTCCCACACCCGCTCGGCCAGCCACATCCCGCGTGGGCGCACGCCGAACTCGGATTTCAGGAAGTCGCTCAGCCGTTCGACCTGTCCGGTCTTGTCGGCGTCGGGCAGGATGGCGAGGATCGGCTCGTAGTAGCCACCGGTCAGCAGCTCGACCTGCCCCCGCGACACGAGCGCCCCGAGCAGGTCATAGGTCGGCGTCGCGTGCTCGCGGAGCCAGCCGAGCAGGCTCCCCGTCCAGTGAAAGGTCAGGCGCACCTCGGGCCGCGCCCGGATACGCTCCAGGAACGGCCGATAGCCGCGCCCGTCGGCGTCCACGAGCACGCTGTCGAAGTTGCCGACGGGTTGATGGTTGTGGACTCCGAAGCAGAAGGCGAGGGACGCACTACTCACGTTCCAGATCCCGGTGCACGACGGTCGGCGCGAACCCGAGGCCGCTCAGGAACCGCTCCAGCTCCTCCACCAGCGCTACCGAGCGATGGCGGCCTCCGGTGCATCCCACGGCCACCGTGAGATAGGCCTTGCCCTCGCGCGCGTAGGCGGGCAGCAGGAACTGCAGCAGGTCCTGGAGCCGTCGCACCAGCTCGCGGCTCTCCGTGTGCTTCATGATGAATTCACGGACACGCGCGTCGCGGCCGTCGAGCGCCCGCAGCTCGTCGACGAAGTGCGGGTTGGGCAGGAAGCGCACGTCGAAGACGAGGTCGGCGTCGATGGGGATGCCGTGCTTGAAGCCGAACGACACGAGCGACGTCGTCAGCCCCGAGTGCGGGCGCACCGTCCCGAACAGGGTGACGAGCTGGTCCTTGAACTGGTGGACGTTCAGCGACGAGGTGTCGACCACGCGGTCGGCGAGCTCACGGACGTGCGTGAGCGCCTTGCGCTCGGCGCGGATGGCGTCGAGCACGTGCCCCTCGCCCGCCAGCGGATGCCGGCGCCGCGTCTCGTGGAAGCGGCGCACGAGCGCCTCGTCGCTCGCCTCGATGAAGAGCACCTCGACGCTGTGCCGGCGCGCGCGGAGCTCGCCCACCGTTTCCAGGAGGTGCGGCAGGTACTCGCCCATGCGCACGTCGACGCCGAGGGCCACTCGTGGAATTTTCTGGGTGGAGCGGACGGCGAGGTCGGCGAAGGTCGGGATGAGCGTGGTGGGCAGGTTGTCGACGCAGAAGAAGCCCATGTCCTCGAAGCACTTGATGGCGAAGCTCTTGCCCGCGCCGCTCATGCCGGTGATGACGACGAACGGGATCGTGTCGGGCATGGTCACGTCCCCGCGCCGCGGTCAGCGACGCCGCGGAGCGAGGCGGCGCTGGTGCGACGGCAGGATCCCGAGCTCTTCGCGGTACTTGGCCACCGTCCGCCGGGCGATCACGAGGGCGCGGCCCTTGAGGATCTGCGCCACTTCCTGGTCCGACAGCGGCTTGGACGGGTCCTCGTTGGCGAGCAGGTCCTGGATCATCTTCTTCACCGAGACGGATGACACCATCTCGCCGTCGCCGGAGGCGATGCCGCTGTGGAAGAAGAACTTCAGCTCGAAGAGGCCCTGGGGCGTCTCCACGTACTTGTTGGTGGTGACCCGGCTGATCGTCGACTCGTGCATCCCGATGTCTTCGCCGACGTCGCGCAGGGACAGCGGCCGCAGGTGGGGCAGCCCCTTGTCCAGGAAGTCGCGCTGGAACTTCACGATCGACTGGGTCACCTTGCGGAGCGTCCGCTGCCGCTGGTCCACGCTCTTGATGAGCCACACCGCGGAGCGCAGCTTCTGCTCCACGTACTGCTTGGCCTCGTCGCCCGAGTTGCGGAGCAGAGAGCGGTAGAGGGAGTTCACGCGCAGCCGCGGGATGCCGTCTTCGTTCAGCACGACCACGTACTCGTTGCCCATCTTGTGGACGACCACGTCGGGGATGATGTAGCGCGACTCGTTGCCGCCGAAGCGCCGGCCCGGCTTGGGCTCGAGCCCCATGATCTCCTCGATCGATTCCATGATCCGGTCGAGGGAGAGCTTGAGGGCGCGGGCGATGTCCGGATAGCGGCGCCGGGAGAGGTTGTCGAAGTGCTGCTCGACGATCTCGACCGACACGGGATCGGGATTGGGGTCCGCCCTGAGCTGGATGAGCAGGCACTCGCGGATGTCGCGCGCGGCCACCCCGGGCGGATCGAAGGTCTGCACGAGGGTGAGCGCCCGCTCCACGTCCTCGACGGCGCATTCGCAGCGCTTGGCGATCTCCTCGAGCTCCGCGCGCAGGTAGCCGTCCTCGTCGAGGTTGCCGATGATCTCGTCGCCGATCCGGCGCATGAGCGGGTCCTCGGTGCCGAAGCGCAGCTGCTCGTCGAGGTAGTCCGACAGCGTGGAGATGGATCGGAGCATGTTCTCGAAGGGCAGCTCGTCGCGGTCTTCCTGCGCGACCAGGGACCGCTCCTCGTGGTCGTCGAACATGACGGCCGTGAGGTCGAAGGGCAGGTCGTCGGTGCCGCGCTCGCTCTCTTCGCGGGGCGGCTCCGTCGCGGGCGGGGGCTCCGTCGGCGTCGTGGGCGCTTCCCCGGGCGCCGGCGCCTCCGTGCTGGCCTCGGTGGGCTCGGTGGGGATTTCCTCGAGCAGCGGGTTCTCGAGGATCTCCGCCTGCACCACCTCCTGCAGCTCGAGGGTGGACAGCTGCAAGAGCTGGATGGCCTGCTGCAGCAGCGGGGTCATGACCAGCCGCTGGGTCTGCCGAAGCGACAGCCGGGTTTCCATTGGCATAGGTGTCTTCCGTTCTGCTAGAGGGAAAACCGCTCGCCCAGATAGATCTCCCGGGCGGTCGGATTGTTGGCGATCTCGGAGGCCGTCCCCGAAATCAGGATCTTGCCGCTGTACACGATATAGGCGCGATCGGTGATGGCCAGGGTCTCGCGGACGTTGTGATCCGTGATGAGGATCCCGATCCCCTTCTCGCGCAGGCGGCCGATGATCTGCTGGATGTCGGCAATGGCGATCGGATCGATACCGGTGAAGGGCTCGTCCAGAAGCAGGTACTGGGGCGACGTGACCAGCGCCCGCGTGATCTCGAGCCGGCGGCGCTCCCCGCCCGACAGCGTATAGGCGGGATACGGGGCCAGCGCGGTGAGATCGAGCTCGGCGAGCAGCTCGCGCGCGCGGTCGCGGCGCTCCGAGCGGCCGAGGTCCAGCGTCTCGAGGATGGCGAGCAGGTTCTCCTCCACGGTCAGCTTCCGGAACACGGAAGACTCCTGGGGCAGATACCCCACGCCGAGCCGGCAGCGCTGATACATGGGGAGCGCGGTGATCTCTTGCCCCTCGAGGAAGATGCGACCCCCGTCGGCGGCGAGCAGGCCTACGATCATGTAGAACGACGTGGTCTTGCCCGCGCCGTTGGGCCCGAGCAGGCCGACGACCTCGCCGCGCTGGATGTCCACGGAAATGTTATCGACCACCTTGCGGTGTTTGAACCATTTTTCCAGCCCCTGCGCGATGAGCCCTTCCATTCAGCTCAGCTCAGTTCACACAGGTCGTCGGTGTCGAAGGCTTGGCGACGGCGGTACCCGCGGCGGCCGCCGTCGCCGTCCCGGCGGCGGTGGCCGGGCCCGCCGGCACGGCAGGCTTGCCGTCGTTCTTGTTCTTGTCGTCCTTGGAGTAGAAGACGGCTTTGACGCGCTCTTGCTTGCCGCTCTGGACGACCGATCGGTCCTGGGCGAGGAAGATGGTGATGACGTCGCCGCTCACCACGTTGTCCTCCTGCCACACCCGGGCGCTGCCGATGAGGACCATGCGCTGCTCCAGGTCATAGTACTCCGCGCGCTTGGCGGTGCCCGTCTTGCAGTCCCGGGTGATGATCCGCACCGAGCCGGTGGAGATCGTTCGAAGGATGCGGTCGCCCTTCTCGTCGAGGTACACCTCCATGCGGTCGGCGAATTGTACGGAGTTGTTCTGACGGGCGACCACGTTGCCGACGAAGATGATGAGGCTCTCTTTGCCGTATCGCTCCATGCGATCGGCATCGACGGTCACCGGTTGGCCGTCCTTTTTGTCCTCTTTGGCCGGACGGGGCTCGGGCGGCCGCGCTTCGGCGGGCCGGGCATCGCCCGGCTTCGTGCCAGGAGGGCCCGAAGGCGCCTGGGCGAACGCGGGGACGACGAGAAGCGCCAGGCCCAAGCCCAGGCCCAGGCGCACCACCGCCCGCCGTCTCATCGGTTCTTGCGCCCTGGGAAAGTCGCGTGGACACGCCCTTGCACGGTCGTCGTCTCTTCGTCCATCTGCACGTCGAGGCCCTTGCCGTCGATGACCGTGCCATCCCGGAAGATGCGGACCGGCACGTCGGTCCACAGACGTTTGTCGTGGGCTTGCCACCGGAGCACGGTGGTCTCGATGCGGAGGCCATCGTCGGAGGTGAGAACGACGTTGCGTCGGATCTCGACGTCCTTGCTGTCCTGGTACAGATCGCCCTCCTCGCCGACGACGGTCCAGGAGCGGTCGCGCTCGAGGACGCGGATATTCGGCTTGCGCAGGGCGGTCCGACCCTCGTTGTCGTAGATCAGCGCCTGGTCGGCGATGAGCTGCCAGCGCACCCCGCTGGACTCCTCTTCCTCCAGCCGAACCTCCTTGATGACGAGGTCGGCCGAGGAGGGGCGCGGACCGACGGATTCCACGCGGGCAGCCCGACTCCGGACGACGAGCATGACGCCCACCGCCACGACGAACAGGACCACGACGATCAGGATGCGCTGTGCTAGACGGTGCATGTCGGCAAGCTGCAAATTCAATACCAGCCTATCACAGCGAGCGTAGACACCAGGAAAAAAACGTCCCAGCCGCCGATCGGAACACTCGAGCAAGGAGCGCCACGGCAGAGCACGAAGAGCCCTGGGGGCCGAGGAGTGGCCGGCGGTGGCGGGCCCACCCCGGGGGGGGGGGGGGGGGGGCGATCGGGGCCCCCCCCCGGGTGAAAAAAAAAAAAGAAACTCGTAA
>JBGPXN010000284.1:0-3719 GCA_041492755.1 Methylomirabilia bacterium
CAGATCTGCGCCGCCGAGCTGGGCGTGCCGTTCGAGCGTGTCGTCGTCCGTGGCGGCGACACCAACCTCGTCGGCTTCGGCATGGGCACGATCGCCAGCCGTGTCGCCGCCGTGGCCGGACCGGCCGTCGCGAAATCGGCGCGCGAAGTCGCGCGCAAGGCGAAGATCCTCGCCGCCGACCAGTTCGAGTGCGCGGCGGAGGACGTCGTCATTGCCGACGGCTATGCGTCGGTGCGGGGCACCCCGACGCGCCGCCTACCGCTCGGCGATCTCGCGCGCGCCGCCGTGCGCAGCCGCGCGCTGTTCCCGGAGGGCGAGCCCGGTCTCGGCGCCTGCGTCTTCAACTATCCGGAGACGGTCACCTGGGCCTTCGGCGTGCAGGCCGCCGTGGTCGAGGTCGATCTCGACACGTGCGTGCCCCGCGTGCTGCGCGTGGCGATCGTGCACGACTGCGGCCGGCCGATCAACCCCATGGTCGTGGACGGGCAGATGCACGGCGGGACCGTCCAGGGCTTCGGGAGCGCGCTGCTCGAGGAAGTCGTCCATGACGACGCCGGCCAGTTGCTCACCGGCTCGCTCATGGACTACGCGATCCCGCGCGCCGCCGACGCGCCGCCGATGGACCTGGGTCACGTCGTGTTCCCGTCCACGCGCAACGACCTCGGGATCAAGGGCGTGGGCGAGAGCGGCGTCATCGCGCCGGGCGCCATCGTCGCCAACGCGGTCGAGGACGCGCTCGCCGACTATGGCGTCGAGGTCGATCGCGTGCCCGTCACGCCGTTCCGGATCTACCAGTGGCTCCGCGCCGGCGGCCGGTGGCCGGCGCGGCCTACCCGACCTGGTAGCGCTTCAGCGCCTCCGCGCTGAAGGTCAGGCCCAGACCCGGCTTCTTCGGCACCGCGAGCTTACCGTCGGCGAGCACCGGCGTCTCCTCGAACAGTCGGAGCGTCCACGGCATGTACTCCACGGTGAGCCCGTTGGGAATCGCCGCCACCAGGTGCACGTGGATCTCGGGGATGAGATGGCTCACCACCGGAAGATTGAACGCCTCCGCCATCCCGGCGACCTTCATCCACTGCGTGATGCCGCCGACCCGCACGAGATCGATCATCACGACGTCGATCGAGCGCGCTTCCAGCATGTGGCGGAACGGCCGGATGCCGTAGTGATACTCGCCGGCCGCGATCGGCGTCGTCAGGTTGTCGGCCACGCGCGCCAGCCCCTGGTAGTCGTCGTGGGCGACCGGGTCCTCGAGCCAGAACAGATGGTAGGGCTCGATGCGCTTGCCGATCTCGATGGCCTGGTTGACGCTCCAGAGCTGGTTGATGTCGCACATGAGGTCGACGTCCTCGCCGATCGCCTCGCGCATGACGCGCACCCGCTCGACCGAGCCCGCCACCGTCGCCTCGCTCCCGCACTGCATCTTCATCTGCCGAAAGCCCATCCCGACCAGCCGCGGCCCCGCCTTGGCCAGATAGTCGACGGGGTGCGGCCGCATGAGCGCACCGCTGGCGTACGTCGGCACCCGATCGCGATGACCACCGAGCAGCGCGCACACCGGCTGGCCCAGCGCCTTGCCCTTGATGTCCCACAGCGCGGTATCGATGGCCGAGAGCGCGAGGGTGAAGACGCCGCCGGGGCCGGCGGTGCCCGCGGCCTGACGCAGCTTCGCCGCCACCGCCTCCACGTGCATCGGGTCCTCGCCCTGCACGAGCTGGCCGAGCGCATCCACCGCGGCCTTGAGCGCCGGCGTGAGCGCCCCGCCGAAGAACGTGACGCCGAGTCCCTCGATCCCCTGGTCGGTGCCGAGCTCGACGGTGACGAACTCCCGTGTGTCCTTCGATTCGGGCAGCCCCACCACGAGCGGGTTGTCGGCCGGTGTGCGAAGGACGCGTGTCTTGACGTGGGTGACTTTCATGCGAGGCCTCCTCGAGTCATGGCGCGCAGTGTACGATGACTCGACGTCCGCCGGAGGAGCCATGAAACTCTGCCAGTTCCACCTGCCGAATCGCGGCCTGCGGGTCGGAGTCGTGGAGGGCGATCACGTCATCGACGTGACGGCCCCGCGCGCCGACGTCACCACCGTGCGGGCGCTCATCGAAACCTCCGCCTCGGCGGACGCGATGGAGCGCCGGCTCCGGCCCCTCGTGAAAGCGGCGCGGCACCGCATACCCTGGCGCGATCTCGACGTCACGCCGTCAGCGCGCCGGCCGCACCTGCTGGCGCCGCTCGAGCCCCCCGAGGTCTGGGGCGCCGGAATCACCTACGGGCGGAGCATGCAGTACTACGCGGCGCACAGCGGCGAGGCCGGGCGAACGAAGGGCATCTACGACTACGTGTACGAGTCCAAGCGCCCCGAGCTCTTCTTCAAGGCCACCGCCGCGCGCACGGCCGGCCCCAACGCGGCCGTCGGCGTCCGCAAGGAATCGACGCTGACGGCCGTCGAGGCGGAGCTGGCCGTGGTCGTCGGCCCGCGCGGCCGCATCGTCGGCTATACGATCGGCAACGATGTCTCGGCGTGGGACATCGAGCGCGAGAACCCGCTCTTCCTCCCGCAGTCCAAGATCTTCGACGCCTGCTTCGCGATGGGGCCGGTGCTGGCCACGCCGCGCGGGGTCGGTGATGCCCACGCGCTCGACATCGCGTGCCGCATCCTCCGCGGCGGTCGGGTCCTCTACGAGGGACGCGCGAACACCAGCCAGCTCAAGCGGCGCTGCGAGGAGCTGGTGGAGTGGCTCACCCTCTGCAATCGCGTACCCGCCGGCACCGTGCTCTCCACCGGCACCGGCATCCTCGTCCCCGACGAGCACGCCTTGCGCGAGGGCGACGTGGTCGAGATCACGCTCGACAAGGTCGGCACGCTCCGCAATCCGGTCCGCCGACTCGGGTAGCGCCCAAGCCGGCGGCTATTCCTCTCGCGGTCATCCGGCCCGCCCCTTCGCGGCCCGGGAGGAGCTTCCTGCCGCACCCATCTCGGGGCGCTCCAACGTGAACGGTCCCCAGCGGCCGTCCCGCAGGGCTTTGAGCAGAAAGAGGACGGCGCGGCGCTCGTCGAGTTCGCTCCCGGGCAGGAGAAACCCACGGGCTCGGCAGAGAGACTGCAGCCAGTCCTGCCAGGGTGTTCCCTCGGCGGGCGTGGGACGGTCTCCAAACGCGCGTGAGCCGAAGCCCCGGGCCTGGATCAGCTCCGCCAGGCGGGGCGCCAGGTCGTCCAGTGGCAGCAATTCCTCCTTGATCACTCCCGTGACGGCGAGGGACAGCAGGCTCTCGGGACCCAGCACGCCTGGCCGCATCACGCCGGGGGTGTCCAGCAGCTCGATCTCGTCGGAGAGGCGTACCCACTGAGGTCCCCGAGTCAGTCCGGGACGCTTACCGGTTTTCGCCCGGGCGGAGCCGGTAAGCTTGTTGATGAGAGTGGACTTCCCCACATTGGGAACGCCGACCACCATGCAGCGCAGTGTGGCGTGCTGAATGCCGCGCCGTCGTGCGAGGGCCTGCGCCTTCTCGTGGCGCGCCTGGAGGGCCTGCAACAGGCGGGCACGTCCTGCGCCGGTCGCCCCCGAGACGGCCACCGCGTCCTGCCCCCCTCCATGCAGATTGCGCACCCACGCCTCAGTGGCAACCGGGTCGGCGAGGTCGGCCTTGCTGAGCACGAAGAGAAGTCGCTTGCCCTGGCTCAGGAGCGTCCTTTCCAGGGTGGCATTGCGGGACGCGGCAGG
>JBGPXN010000278.1:0-4065 GCA_041492755.1 Methylomirabilia bacterium
GCCGTCCGCCAGGATTGGCGCGACCGCGGCCCGTGTCCCGTTCACCTCGCGGAGGGTAAAGACCTACCGCCACCCAGTCCTGGAAGGCGTCGGGGCCGCTCGCAAGCGGCACGATTTGGAATTTCGACGGCCCGTGGCGTAGCGTAGTTCACGAGACCATGGCGAATATCAAGCGGCTCGAGGAGCGCTACGGCCTGGTCGGGGCCGGCGGCGCGCCGGAGCCGCCGCGCCGGGCTCGCCGCCGTGTCCGCCGCCGCCTCCTCATCCTCCGGCGTATCCGCTACTACCTGGCGCTGACCACGGGCCTGCTCGCGGTGTCGGCGATCCTGGCGGGATCGTACGCGACCGACGACGTTCAGGGACGCGACTTCGCGGGAAAGTACTGGCGCGAAAACCTGAGAAGCTTGAGTGAGTTCACGCCGGACGAGATGTTCTTCGGGATTTCGACGCAGGCGGCGATCACCGTGACCCTCGTGGTGATCGCCGCCGCGCTCTGGTTGTCGCTGGCCTACCGCCGCCGCTGACCGTTACTTCTTGCCGACCTGAGCCTTCGCCGCCGCCGCCACGTTGTCGACGGTGAACCCGAACTTCTTCTGCAGCTCCTTGAGCGGCGCCGAGGCGCCGAACGTGGTCATGCCGATGTTCGCGCCGGTCAATCCCGTGTAGCGCGCCCACCCGAAGGTCGACGCCTGCTCCACGGAGACCCGCGCCGTGACCGACGGCGGGAACACGCTGTCCTTGTACTCCTGGCTCTGGTGCTCGAACAGCTCCCACGCCGGCATGCTGACCACCCGCGCCTTGACGTTCTCGCCCTTGAGCTTCTCGGCGGCGTCCACGCAGAGGTAGACCTCGCTGCCTGACGCCATCAGGATGACGTCGGGCTTGCCCCCCGGCGCGTCGACCAGGACGTAGGCGCCTTTGCGCAAACCGGAGACGGCCCCGAACTTGGTGCGATCGTAGGTCGGCAGCGGCTGGCGGGTCAGGATCAGGGCCACCGGCTCGTGGGCGAGCTCCATGATCAACCGCCAGGCTTCGGACACCTCGTTGGCGTCGGCCGGCCGCATCAGGATCAGCCCGGGGATCGCCCGCATGGAGGCGAGGTGCTCGACGGGCTGATGCGTCGGCCCGTCCTCGCCCACGCCGATCGAGTCGTGCGTGTAGATGTAGATGACGGGGATCTCCATGATCGCGGACAGCCGCAGGGTGGCGCGCGAGTAGTCGCTGAAGATCAGGAACTGCGAGCCATACGGCCGCACCTTCGAGAGCGACATCCCGTTGAGGATGGAGCCCATGGCGTGCTCGCGGATGCCGAAGTGGAAGTTGCGGCCTCCGTAGCTCGCGGCCGTGAAGTCCCCGGCCCCTTCGAACGTCAGGCGGGTCTTCGTCGAGGGCGCCAGGTCGGCGGAGCCGCCGATGAGCCAGGGCACCCGCTGGGCGATCGCGTTGATCACCTTGGCGGAGGCGTCGCGACCGGACACGCCCTTGGGATCGGGCGGCCACACCGGGATGTCCTTGTCCCAGCCGTCGGGCAATCGGCGCTGCTGCATGCGCAGCAGGTGGTCGGCGAGCTCGGGGTACTTGCCCTTGTACTCGTCGTACTTCTTCATCCAGGCATCACGCAGCTCCTTGCCGCGCTTGCCCATGCCTTCCTTGAAGTGCTCGCGCACGCCGTCCGGCACCAGGAACTTCTCGTTCTCGGGCCACCCGTAGTTGCGCTTGGTGCCCTTGATCTCTTCCTCACCGAGCGGCTCACCGTGGGCGGCGTGCGTGTCCTGCTTGTTGGGCGCGCCCCACGCGATGTGGCTGTCGACGATGACCAGGGTCGGCCGGTCGCTGGTGGCCTGCGCGGTCTTGAAGGCGCGGCTCAGCATGTCCAGGTCGTTGGCGTCGCCCACGCGCGTGACGTTCCAGCCGTACGCGATGAAGCGGGTCGCCACGTCCTCGCTGAACGCCCACTCGGTGTGACCCTCGATGGTGATCTTGTTGTTGTCGTAGATCCAGCAGAGGTTGGAGAGCTTGAGGTGGCCGGCCAGCGAGGCCGCCTCGCTGGAGACGCCTTCCATCATGCAGCCGTCCCCACAGAGCGCGTAGACGTTGTAGTCGAACATCTCGAAGCCGGGCCGGTTGAAGTGCGCGGCCTGCCACTTGCCGGCAATCGCCATGCCCACGCTGGTGGCCACGCCCTGCCCGAGCGGGCCGGTCGTGGTCTCGATGCCCGACGTCCAGCGGTACTCGGGATGGCCCGCGCACTTGCTGTCGAGCTGGCGGAAGCTCTTGATGTCATCCAGCGTGACCGACGGCTGGCCCAACCGCTCGTACTGCGCGTTGACGGCCTTGACGCCGGTGAGGTGCAGCATCGAGTAGATGAGCATCGAGGCGTGCCCCATCGAGAGCACGAAGCGGTCACGGTTCGGCCAGATCGGATCGTCGGGATCGAAGCGGAGGAAGCGATTCCACAGGCAGTAGGCGACGGGAGCCATTGCCATGGGAGTCCCGGGATGGCCGGAGTTCGCGGCCTGCACCGCGTCCATGGCCAGGCACCGGATGGTGTTGACGGCCTTCTCCTCGATCGCAGTCATGTAAGTCATCACTCAACCTCTGCGGAAAGGATGCGGGATTCTGGACGCTTTGGCCCGTGTTTGTCAACGGTTTGAGGGCCCATTTCAGCGCACGATGGTGACGTTGTAGCCTCGCCGCTCCATGCAACGCTTGAACGCGTTGCGATCGATGCGCGTCATCGCGAAGAAGTCGAACAGTCGCGTCGAACGAGCGGTCATCCGGCAGGCCGTGAGGTCCTCCCGGAAGACCGCCGGGGCCGTGCCGGACTTTTCGTAGATCCAGTGCGTGGGGGTGGCGCAGCCGGCGAGGATGACGGCGAGGCCGGCGGCGAGAAACGCCCTCAGCGGCTCACCGAGCGAAGATGAGGCGCCGGAACGCTTCGAGCTCGCGTCGAGGCACGTCCGGCCGGCCGTCCAGGGCGGCGAGCACCGCGGCCGGGTCCTCGTCGACCGCGCGGCTGATGCGCGCGAACACACGGACGAGCCGCTTGGCCTCCGTCTCCGCCTTCTTGGTGACGGTCGTGCTGGCAACGCGGGCGAGCATGCTCATCAGGCGACTGTCGAACTTCACGTAGTTCGTCACCGCCGCGGACACGAGGTCACGGCCGCCGGGCACGGGACGGAAGTCGTACTCGATCATCACCACGGCCTCGCCGTGGATGTTCGGCAGGATCGTCTGCTGGTACTCGCCGCGCGCGTAGATGATCCGGGTCCCGCTCGTGGCCTGCACCACCGAGAATCGCAGGAGCGCGCCCCAGCCATCGTCCAGGAACAGGCCCTCGGCGGTTTGCCAGACCTTGTAGCGGGCCACGCGCAGCGCCCGCGTGACGTGCGTGGCGAACTCCAGATGATCGAGCAGGAACTCGAAGACGTCGCGCCGCCCCACGAAGGGCTCGCCTTCCGCGCGCGACGCGATAACCGCGGCCTCCGTCACGTCCCGCAACCGCGCGAAGTCCGTGGGCGACATCGGCGCCGACAACGCCGGCGCCGGCTCGGCCGCGCGCGGGGCGCTCGCGGGGGCGGTCTCGCCGACCGCAGCGGTCGCGGGCAGAGGCGCGGGTCCGTCATCGATCGGCGGCAACGGCGTCGGCACGGCCGCGGGCGCCGCTGGCTCCGGTGTCGTCGACGGTGCCTCCGGCGTGACGAGCGCAACGCTTTCGGGAGGCGGCGGCGCGACGGGCACCGGCTCGGGAGCGCGCGGTTGGGGTGCTGGATCCGGAGGCCGCACGATGGGAACAGGCCGAGCGGGGCGGCGGACGACCGTCGCGGTCTTCGCCGGCGGCGCGGCGGTCTCGATCAACCAATCCGCGATGAGGATCTCGCGCGCCGCGACGGTGTAGCCGGAGAGAAGACCGTCGATCCGCCAAGCCCCGGCGAGGACGCTCACGTGGAGCGCCAGTGAGGCCAGCGCCGCCAGGGCCCATGGCCGTTCGGAAAGCCAGCCCAGTGGCATGAGGGAACCATTATAGAGCAGTCCCTCCTTGCCCCACGCGCCGGAGCACGTCCC